>SYJV01000099.1 GCA_005798335.1 Planctomycetaceae bacterium
AAGAGCTTCTAGGATTTTCGACTCCACAAATGCGTCCAGTGTTTCGCAGCGAATCGAACTGTAACACGGAGACACACCGGCCATGGTGCGATGCCTTGAGCAACGGTAGACAGGATGAGTGTTGCGGGGATAGCTGGGCGAAACAGCCATCTTGGCAGGTGCGGCCTATGTGGATCTGAATCCCATTCGAGCTGCGATGGCTGAAACACTGGTCGGTCGGTTATTCTACGCGGTAGCTGGTCAACCTCACGTCATCGACGCTCGTCATTCGCGCAATGGCAAGCGGCGGCACAAAACCAAGGTCCGAACCCGCGAGTTACTCACAGCAGCCGATTGAGTGTTGGCTGACTTCGTTCTCCGAAGTACACGCTACGAAGCCCCAAATTCGATACAGTTTCAAGCATCAAGCTTCGGGCGCGCTCGCGCCGACTGGTTTGCCTGATCGAATTCGTTTTCGCACTCTTAGAAACGCCCAATTGCCAGTTTGCGAACCTCCAACAAATGCTGTGTCCCCGGTGCCCCGGTCCGACCGCATGGAAGGCCCAAAAAAAACAAAAAACGGTTCCTGACACCTTTTGTCTGTCTCACCAAACAAAGACTCCTGACACCTTTGTGTGCTCCCGGTGTTCTTGGCCGTCGCTTGAGTCAGGCTTCATTCCTTGATTCAGTCAGCAAGATTTCAATCGTAAGACTGCAAGTAGTGATTGTGTTTGATCTGGGGCTCAAACCCGTACAGCATCACGTCTTTCAAGTGAAACCGCAGTTTGATCGGGCGGCCCTGCAGCAGATAGCAGTCCGGGTTGTCTCCCCACTTTATCACATGGCGGACGCTGTCCGTTGTGATGGGTGTGCAGTCGGCCATGCTGAAGCCCTCGATGACCTTACCATTTGCATCGAGCGCTTCAACGGTGAGCGTCCCGCCGGCGGCGTCGGCATTGATTTCAAGAGTGTCGCCGAGAAATACCAAGGGTTTGGTCGTCAACTGGCTCGGTTCTTTGCCGGCGTTCACGGAAACGAAGCCATCGAGTCGCAGTGTCGCCAGGCCGACGCCACTTTCAATGGGGTCCTTGTGATAAGAAGCCCAATGACGACCGAGAGTCCCACCGTAGTAGATTCGGATTTCGTCACCAACGATCAGCGGCCTGTAATGCGGATAGATCTGCCCCCAGTCCCAATCGTCCTTCGATTTCCCGTAGGGGAGAAACGTTGCCCCTTTAGCCTCTGCCTTCCAGTCTCGTTCACCCTCAAGATCGGCGGTTGTCAGCACGCCGCTTTGACCAACTCGGTTCCAGGTGACTCCGTTGCGGCTGAACACAAGTTGATTGTCAACCCGGTCCATCCAGGGTCTGTCTTCGGGAATGGGCTTGATCGTCTCGCCGTGATAGGTATTGAGAAGTCCCAGATAGACGTCCGAGTAGGGCCACGCCGTCATGGTGTAGAACTCCGTACTGAAGGGCGCATCGAGTTTCGTTTTCTTCAGCACGGTGACCTTCGGTGACCAATGCACGAAATCCAAACTTTCGATCCGGCTGACTTGACGGATGTTCGGCGGCCCGTATCGCAGATAGGCCACATACCGTTGCAGCCGATTATCCCAATAGGGCGCAATCTGCGTGTCGCTGAAGGGAATCACCGGATTTTGGGGCTCCTGTTTCCAACGGATTCCATCCGCCGAATAGGCCACGTGGACCGCCAACGAACTCGCCATTCCGTTGGGCTTGGCACTGTAGAGCATTTTGTAACGGCGATCGGGGTTCGGGTCGTGATCGTCGATCATCACGCCTGGCCCGCCGATGAACGGTTCGGGCGGGTCCATGAGAATCAAGTTCGAACCTGTCGTTTCGTTCAAGGCCGGCTTGGTCCATGCGAGGCCGTCGTCCGACACCGCATAGCCAACAAGGTACTGATGCGTTTGATGCTCATGGAAGCTCTTGCCCAAAATGACCTGATAATAGAGTTGAAACTGCTTTGATCGCGGATCGAAGACGACGCTTCCATAGTCAATCTGCAGACCATCCTTTTGTGGATCGCGGCGGACGATCGGGTTTCGCGGATGTTTCGTCGGCTGGTGTAGTTGCTTTGTAACGCCCTGCATGTCGCCGATGATGTAGTCATCTACGAATAGCTGTTTGCCGTGAATGAGTAGGGCGTCGCCGAGGATCGCGTCGTCCAGATCCTTAAACATCCCCGGTGGGGCCTGGCGGTTCTGGGCGACGGCACCGCCCGTGAGGCCCAATAGCAGACTGAGCATTCCGAGGAGGCATCGCGTTAAAACTATACCGTGAATAGTCGAAAGCAATTCATTTCCCATTTGTGAATTCCTTATTCTTCAAATCTCAGGTTTTGCTATCTGCCGTTCGTTCCACGTAGACGCGTCTCTCCGAGACGCGAATGTCAGTCTCGGAGAGACTGACCTACATGCTACAATTTAGGACCTACAACCGTAGATGGATACGACCTGGCACGATGGTTTTTCGGAGAAACTAAGGCTATGATCAGGTTAGTCAACGCTTCTGCTTTCTAATTAGCCAAGAGTCAGAGCAATGCCACTGCCAAATTCATTATGGATGCGTTCTCCGACGAGTCGCTTTGAAATGAAAACGACATGCCACCTGCTGTTGGTTGTCTGTTGCATGTTCAGTGGGTTGCCTCTATCGATGAGGATGTCTGCCGCTGACGATGAGACCGATTCGAATCGCCTACCTCCGGCAGTGAGTCGGCCGGTCGATTTTCAAAGAGAAATTGAACCTCTCTTGGCTCAATCGTGCGTCCGTTGCCACAATTCGGAGCGGTCCGAGGGCGGTCTGCGTCTGGACGTTGCTCGTTTGGCCTTGCGTGGTGGTGATCGCGGTTCGGCCATTGTGCCCGGCAAGAGCTCCGAAAGCTACCTTGTGCAGTTCGCTTCTGGCATTGCGGAAGAGACGCGGATGCCGCCAGAGGGCGAGGGGAAGCCACTATCCCCGTCGCAGATCGGCTTGATCCGAGGTTGGATCGATCAAGGAGCAAATTGGCCGGAGACCGCTGCACCCAAAGAGCGCGAACGTCAAGAGGTTTCTCACTGGTCGCTAAGGCCCTTGGTACGGCCTGTTCCGCCCAAAGTCGCCAAGCCTCAGTGGGTACAAAACCCGATCGATCAGTTTGTTCTGGCGCGCCTCGACAAAGAGGGCATTTCACCGTCTCCACCCGCTGATCGCGTGACACTTATTCGGCGGCTCAGTTTGGATTTGACAGGGCTTCCACCCACTTCGGAAGCGGTCTCCCAATTCGTAAACGACGTTCATGAGGGCGCCTATGAGCGACTGGTTGAACGACTTCTGGCCTCTGTCCATTTTGGAGAACGATGGGGGAGGTTTTGGCTTGATGCGGCGCGCTACGCCGACTCAGATGGCTACAACGGCGACGGAGAGAGGCCGATTTGGATTTATAGAGACTGGGTTATCCGCGCGTTCAACGCTGACCTTCCATTCGACAAGTTTACGATCGAACAACTGGCTGGCGATCTCCTGCCGCATTCAACATTGGACCAGAAAGTTGCCACCGGCTTCCATCGTAATACCTTGCTGAATCTAGAAGGAGGAAACGACGCCGAAGAGTTTCGTGTTGAACGAGTCGTTGATCGAGTGAATACGACGGGCACCGTTTTTCTCGGACTATCGGTCGGATGTGCCGAGTGTCATGGCCATAAATATGATCCGATTTCGCAGCGCGAATACTATCAATTGTTCGCCTTCTTCAATACTTCCGACGAGCCAACCGTGGACGTTCCTTCACTCGAGCAAGAGGCTCGTTTGGCATCTTTGAAACTGCTCATTTCCAAAGCCGAAACCGACCTGCAAGAGTACGACGATGCGCAAACTTCTCGGCAGGCCGAATGGGAAGCTCGACAACACGCGCTGCGCGCCTGGATTCCGGTTACTCCGCAATCAGTACGCGTTGCAAGCGAGGAGAAGACCAAAATTTTGGAAGATGGTTCGGTGTTGTTGCCCAACCTTGCGTCAGACACAGAGTCGATCAAGCTCACCCTTCGCATTCCGCCGACCGGCATTACCGGACTTCGGCTTGATGCCATGCCCGATCCTTCGCTGCCCAGTTTAGGACCTGGGCGCGGATCCAAAGGAGATTTCGAGCTGAGTGAGATTCAGATCGAAGCCCAGGCAAACTCGAGCGAGACTCGCCAGGCAGTCCTGATAGAGCATGCCGTAACGGAAAGTAGCCTGCCAAACCGTTCCATCGAAAAAGCTATCGACGGCGATCCCAAAACAGGTTGGTCGCCAGATCCAATGACCGGCGGCGTGCGCAGATACGCTCTGTTTGGATTTAAGCAACCTGTCCAATTTGAGGACGGTGGTTATTTGACTGTGACGTTGAAACACGAATCCGTTCCTGGAGCATCCCTGGGCCGAGTATTGCTGTCGGTAACGACTACTTTGAGCCCTGCCAAGTTGGTGAGCCCCAACGCTGTCAACGTGTTGGTGGTTGCTCCCGATCAGCGTACCAAGGATCAAAAAAAATCGTTGCTTGGAGAATTCCAGAGCCAGGATGCGACACGCAAACCTTTGCTCGAACGGCTGAGTTCGCTGCGTAAACAAAAGTCAGATATTCCCCAGACGCTTGTCATTGAAGAATCCAAAACACTGCGGAAAACAAACATTCATATCCGCGGTAGTTTTCTCCGCAAGGGAGACACTGTGACACCGGACGTGCCCGCATGCTTGCCGGGCCTGACGTCCGCTTCGGAGGTTCCGAATCGGCTTGATTTGGCTCGTTGGTTGGTCTCGGAAGATCAGCCCTTGACCGCCCGTGTCATCGCCAATCGCTTTTGGCAGATCCTATTGGGCGCCGGCATCGTGGAGACCGAAAACGACTTCGGAACGCAGGGTTCTCCCCCTTCCCATCCGGAATTGCTCGACTGGTTGGCGAGCGATTTTCGCAGCAGCCAATGGAGCATGAAGCGTCTGATCTACACCATCGTAACCAGCGCCACTTATCGGCAATCGTCGACAGCACGCCCAGATCTCACGCACATCGACCCGGCCAATCGACTTTGGGCACGGCAATCGAGGACGCGATTGGATGCCGAGTTTGTTCGGGATGCTGCTCTGTCCGTGGCCGGGCTACTAGCGACGCCAGTCGGCGGTCCAAGCGTCTTTCCGTACCAACCCGAAGGCGTGATGATTGGCCGCCGGTCATCGACTGCTTGGGTGGAGAGCAACGGTGCGGATCGGTTCCGGCGGACTATGTACACTCACTTTTGGCGAACCAGTCCTCACCCTTATTTGATGGCTTTTGACGCTCCCAAAGCTGATGCGACGTGTACCCGGCGCGATCGATCGAATACGCCTGTCCAGGCACTAACGCTCCTCAACGATCCTCCGTTCGTAGAATGTGCGCGCAGCCTCGCAGGGCAAGTACTTGGCCAGCGGTCGCACGACCCAACATCTTGGTCCGATACCGACGATCTCAGTGCGGCCTTTATCGAATGTGTCTCGCGGAAGCCCACTGCCGCTGAACTTCTCATCTTGCAGAATCTACTTTCGGCCCAGCGTGTGGAATTCCACGATCAAAAGGAGTCGGCACTACTAGTCGCGGGGAATCAGAACCCTTCACAAGTGCCGGTGACGGAATTTGCGGCATGGACAGCCGTGTGTCGCGCGTTATTGAATTTAGACGAGTTTATTAGTCGCGAATAGCAGAGCATCGAAATGGCTAATTCAGATTTGCATCCAGGTGTGGCTCAGACCAGGCGGCACTTTTACGGCCAATGTGGACTGAGCCTCGGTTCGATGGCGGCTCTCGGAATGTGCAGCGCCGCCGGAGGGGAGCGACCATCTTTTGCGTCCGAAGCATCCAACTTACCGAGGCCTCATTTTCCTGCACGGGCCAAGAGCGTGATCTACTTGTTCATGGGCGGTGGTCCAAGCCAACTGGAGTTGTTCGACCCCAAGCCAAAACTCCAGCAAATGAATGGCCAACCGATTCCCGAATCCTATCTGGAAAAAAGGCGATTCGCATTTCTCAACAAGCAAAAGGCGCTGTTGCTCGGATCGGTGCGCAAGTTTGCCAAGTACGGAAAATCGGGGCAAGAACTAGCGGATGTCCTGCCCCATCTCTCGAAGGTCTGTGATGAGTTGGCGATTGTTCGTTCGATGAAGACTGATTTCTTCAACCACGGACCTGCCAAACTATTCTTGCAGACGGGTTCATCGCGTCCGGGTCGTCCAAGTATGGGTGCGTGGGCCACCTACGGAATTGGATCGGAAGCCCAGGATCTGCCAGCGTTTGTCGTGCTGCAATCAGGGTCACGCGGTCCACGGGGTGGTGCGGCTTTATGGGGAAGCGGTTTTCTGCCCACTCGGCATCAAGGCATGCTGTTGCGAAACGAAGGCGATCCAATTCTCGATCTGACAAACCCACCCGGCGTTTCCTCCACCAGTCAGCGACACACGGTCACGGCTCTAAATGCTTTGAATGCCGAACGACTATCGTCCACGGGCGATCCGGAGATTTCCACACGCATCGCTTCCTACGAAATGGCCTTTCGAATGCAGACCAGCGCCCCGGAACTTGTCGATTTCACACGCGAGAGCCAACAAACAAAGCGGCTCTATGGTATCGAAGACGATCGTCCCTCGTTCGCTCGCAATTGCCTGCTCGCGCGGCGATTGATCGAGCGAGGCGTGAGATTTGTTCAGTTGTACCACACAGAATGGGATCACCATGGGGGCATTCTCGAAAACAGTTTGACGGACGGACTTGTCGCGCGTTGCCGCGAGACCGATCAGCCTTCCGCTGCCTTGATTCAAGATTTAAAAGAGCGGGGTTTGCTCGACCAGACGCTCGTGATTTGGGGTGGTGAATTTGGACGAACCCCCATGGCTGAAGACCGCGAGCCTCGCGGACGCGACCACCATGTCGATGCGTTCACCATCTGGCTGGCAGGAGGAGGTATCCAAGGTGGGCAGACGCTCGGAAAGACCGACGAATTCGGATTCTCCGTCGTCGAAGATCTCGTGCACGTGCATGATCTTCAAGCGACCGTTCTCAAACTCCTTGGCATGGATCACTTGAAACTAACCTATCGATTTCAAGGACGAGAATTTCGGCTCACCGACATAGGCGGCCGCGTGGTCGACAAACTTTTGGCCTAGCGTTTCACCCCTCTCGTTTACCCCCGAGCAGAACTCGTTTACCGCCAATACCGTTCAACGAACGTGGGATAAGCTTCCAGCTTGTCAACCTGTAGCGGAGTTTCGCCATTGCTTGCACAAGATATTGACAAGCTGGAAGCTTATCCCACGTTCGTTGAACGGTATTGCGTTTACCGCCCAGCCGAAGGCGCCGGCTCATGATTGACAAACACCGCAACTCGGCTAAGTTTCCAAACTGGTTTTCACGTAGCTGCGTCTACGTGTTAAAGCCTAGAAAATCCCAGGCTGATCCAACGAAAGCGAATTGCATGACAGACAAAAGAAAATTAACTCGTCGAAAGTTTGTTGAGAGTTCGATCTTGCCGGCGATGGCGGCCGGTGCTTTGGCATCGACACCAGCGACGATACGAGCCGATGCATCCATTGCGGCGATCACGAATCAGTCGACGACGATTTTTTCTTTCGATGATGTTTCGATTCCGTACAAACAGAATTTGAAACTGACGATCCATCAGCCGAAAAAACATCCGCAGAATCCGGCAGCACGAGGTTAAATTTGTCAAACCACAACAAGGACAACACTATGCTTCACGTAAGCCAGGAGATCATCGACGGTCTCAAACTGTTTGATTCAGCCACAATCTTTAACGCGCTGGTGCGCAAGTTTGGCTTGCCCAACGAAGAGTACACCGATCACACCATCCGCTCGCTTTTGCCCGAGTTGGGGCCGATCCTGGGCTATGCGGTGACTGCCGAAGTCACCACCAATGACCCCGACACTCCAGCATTGGTGTGGGCCGATTATTATGCACACCTGGAACAGCTACAAGGCCCCTTGGTGGCTGTGCTGAAGGATGTCGATTCACGGGCGGGGCGCGGGGCCAGCTTTGGCGATGGCATGGCAACGGTACACAAACGATTGGGTGTGGTGGGTGCGGTCATCGACGGCACGATACGAGATTTGGCCGGGATTCAAAAGGTGGGCTTGCCGATTTGGGCTTGGGGCACTGTGCCTGGACATGGCGTCTTCAATCTCACACGGATCAACACTCCGGTCACCGTCGGCCAGTTGCGTATTCGTCCTGGTGATTTGATCTTTGCCGACGGCGATGGCTGTGTGCGCATCCCAAATGACCACGCACAAGACATTTTGCGGTTGGCTGGCGAGGTGAGGGCGTTTGAGACAAGCATTTTTGAATTTTACCGTTCGCCAGATTTTACGGTAAAAAAGT
This sequence comes from Planctomycetaceae bacterium, assembly GCA_005798335.1. Lineage (GTDB taxonomy): Bacteria > Planctomycetota > Planctomycetia > Pirellulales > Pirellulaceae > Aureliella. The sequence continues at coordinate 8,381 of SYJV01000099.1, forward strand.
TGCGAGAGCGACGATAATGGGTAAAACAACGTCACGCAGAAGTCGCCGCAGGCCAGACCTGGAAGCGCGGCGAGCCGATGGACCGAGACGCGTCCGATGATTGCGAAGAGGTTGAGTTGGTCGTCGGTCGATTTCATTTCACGTCTCACGATTAGAAATTTGTCCCACGTTAGATTTCTTCGAGAACATGGAGCAGGCTGCCAAGATCGTCAGTCCACTTACGCAAACCATGAAATACAATTGGTTTGGCGCGCGTCCGCCCCAAGAGTTCCACGGCCAGGCGTAATCGAAGAACACCGTGTTCAATCCGAAAAAGAGCCACGACGTCAGCAGCAGACTTACCGCGGCGAACTTTCGAGCCGGTAGACTTCGATAGCTCTGTTGAATAAACGCCGTTGCCGTAAACAGGAGAATACAGAGCGGAATCGCGGCGACAAACATCCAACTGGTTGAAAACGAGAGTTTGGGGTTACCGTAGTGGAAGGCATGCATCGATTTTTGCACAATCGGCGCAGCGATCACGGGCAAGACCATCAGATACGGGAAGAACCTCCCGCCAATGCTGCCCACGACTGGCAACACGGTCATCAAAATGCCCCACTGCGTGTACCACGAAAGAAATTCGTTCGGGATCGACTTGGAGTGGAAGTCGGATACCAGCAGCACAAACAGATGAAAAGCACACAGCGCGACTTCCCACGGGGGCGTCAGTGAAACATCCTCGATCGGACTTTCGGCGGGAATCAAGCGTCGGTTGATCCAGACGCCAAACCCAAGAACTGCGCCCCAAATCGTACCGAAGGCTGTTTCCATGACGTTCCACCAGTTGAAATGGCTGTACAACCAATTCCAATTGCTAGCGGCCATCGCTGCGCTGTTCCATGAATGGAAGGACTGCAGACTTTCGACTGGAAATGGAAAAGGGGACGGGGGTTGTTTGTCGGGTGTTGAACGCGTATGTTAAGGGTTTTGCATTTTTTTGGATTGCATGTATGCCTCGACAGAAACGTGTTGACGAAGCCGGATACATTTATCATGCACTCAATCGTGGCAATGCTCGATGTACGATCTTTCATAAGCCCGAGGACTATGATGCCTTCCTCCGAATCCTAGCGGAAGGGCTTGAGAGATATCAAGTCGAACTCTTCGCGTTTACGCTTATGCCAAACCACTGGCATTTTGTCTTGCGGCCCGGCAGGGATCATGAGATGGGAAAGTTGTTGCGATGGATTACTGCAACGCATTCCCTTCGGTATCACGCGCAGTACCATACTCGCGGCGATGGTCACATTTACCAATCGCGTTACAAAAGCTTTCCCGTTCAAGACGATGCCCATTTCTACGTACTCTGTCGGTACGTTGAGCGCAATCCGCTTCGAGCAAAGCTGGTTTCCAAAGCGGAACTTTGGCCCTACGGTTCGCTTTTCCGGTGGAATCAATCGACCGAACCCCTTCCCAAACTCCTGACAAGTTGGCCATTGCCAAGGCTTCCCGGATGGATCGATCGAGTCAACGCACCACTGAACGAAAGAGAGTTGGAAGCATTGCGGACATGCGTCAATCGAGGGAGGCCGTATGGTGATGAGAGATGGACAGAAAAAGTCGCGGAACGCCACGGCGTCTGGCATACTCTCCGTCCAATTGGCCGCCCGAAAAAGCTAGAAATGAGCAAAAAGTGACGCATATTACCCCCGTCCCCTTTTGCCCTGCCGTCCCCTTTTGCCCTGCTGAACCACAGTTCTTCAACAGGCTGCGAGTCCCCTGTGATGTATCGAAACGAAAACCTGATCTTCACATCGCCAGTGATTTTTCGTCGTGAGGCCGTTTCCGGCGATTGTCGGTCTGGGCGTCCAATTCCGCCTTCAACGTGGCGATCTCATGTTGATTGCGTTGATTTTGGGCGACTGCCTGACGTTTGAGATTCAGCCCGAGTAAACGCGTCGATTCCAATTCCCTCACCAATCGTTCGACTCGCTTTTCCGCTTCGATTTGCAAATGCACGGTTTGCGCAACCGAATTGGCATCGGCGGTTTCGGCGGCTCGAGCTAGTGCGGATTCCGCCTTGCGACGCCCCGCGGACTCTCTTTGCAGTTGGATTTGCAAGTTCGCCAACTCGTGACCGGGCCCATCCACAGTTTGACGACGAACGATCGAATTCTCCTTCAGTTCAGAGTTTACTCTCCGCAGATCCTCCAAAGTGCATTGCAGTTTACTGAACAGTTGTACCTGCTGTTGCAATTCTTCATGTTGATTTTCAATGGTGGAATTGCATTGCGTTACTTCGGAGCGCAACTCTGAGATCGATCGATCCCGTCGTTCGCACTGCTGTCGACTAGTTTCCTTGTCGCGAATTAATTCCTCCTGCAACCTACCGATCTGTTCTAGCTGTTCAGCGAGCTGGCCGCGCAACGACTGTTCGCCGTTCTCAATTTCGCGAAGTTTCCCGCGCATCGTTGCCAAGTCGTTTAGCAGTTGCGAGTTTTCCGTGTGCATGGCAGCCATCTGACGAACGACGCAATCGCACTCTTGTAGATGATCGGACGCTTCCCGATCGCGCATCGCGCGCAATTCGAAAACGTCTTTCTCCAAACGCTCGCGGCGCTGGTGCTCCGCGTGCAAGAGTGCGTTCAATCGTTCTCCACGATCCCGAAACTCGATCGACATTTCTGTTTGCTGTGTCGACAGGCGTTCGTTCTCAGATTGTGACTTCTGAAGAGACTCGGCCAGTTCTTGATTTGCATTCAGTTGACAACTGAGATTGGCTTGCACGTTGCCCAACTCTTGACGGCAATTAGCCAACTCTCGCATTATTTCTGCGCGTTCGAACGACAATTGCTCACAACGGTCGTTCAGCTCTCGAATGGATTCTTCGTTCGCGATGCGAGTCGATTCGATTTCGTCATGAAATTGCCGAGTCAATTGCTCTAGCTCATCCTGGGCCACCATCGCGGCTCGATGGTTGGCCTCGACCTGGCTAGCCAGCTCGGCATCACGTTCGGCCAGGATTCTTTGCAGATCGAACTGCTGTTTCAAGGACTCGGTTTGCGATTGTTTCAGCCCTGCGATTTCGTCCGTCATCGCGCAAACTTCGGCGGTGTGCCGAACGAGCGATTCTCGGCGCTCGCATTCTGAATTCTCGCCAGCGCGAATGGCCAACGCGAGCCGGTCGCGTTCCGATCGCAATTCGTCGCCTAATTCCTCGATGGTAGACCGCAGTTGAACGCCGATGGCTGTCGCATCTGTTAAACGCTGGTTCAAGACCAAATGGACGGTTTCGTGGCGACGCGCCTCGCTTGCCAGGCGGAGGTCGAGTTCCACGATAGTCTCATCCGCGCTCTGTCGCGATTCCGCTTCCGATTGGAGTCTGGCATTTAGCTCCGCAACGAGAGAGGCGGATTGAGACTTCGCTTCGAGTTGCTCGGCCGAGAGCCGCTCTCGTGCTTCGAGCGAAAGCCGCAGCTCGTTCTGCTGTCTCGCAATTTCGTTGTCTTGTTGTTCGAGCCTGGTCTGGCATTGAGCAAGTTGCTGTTGAGCTTCGTTCAATGCGATTTTCAACGTAGCGATCTCAGACAACAGACTTTCGCAACGCTTACCGCTTTGCAGAGCGAATTCGCGGTGTGC
>SYJV01000100.1 GCA_005798335.1 Planctomycetaceae bacterium
CGCGCAAGCAGATACGCACCTTCTCATCTTTAACTGCGGCTTGCCCCTTCTCGTCGAACGCCATCACGACTACAGCAGCTCCGTAGCGGCGCACGAGATTCGCTTTTCTCAGGAACTCCTCTTGACCATCTTTGAGGCTGATGGAATTTACGATCGATTTGCCTTGCGTGTTTTGCAAGCCAGCTTCGATGACTTCCCATTTGCTGCTATCGATCATGATCGGTACAGCGGCAATTTCCTTCTCTGCGGCGATCAATCGTAGGAACCTCTTCATCGCTTCGACACCATCCAGCAACGCATCATCCATGTTGATGTCGATTACCGTGGCACCTCCCACCACCTGTTGGCGAGCCACTTCGACTGCCTCTTCAAACTGGCCGTTGCGTATCAATCGCGCAAAAGCCTTCGAACCAGTTACGTTGGTTCGCTCGCCGATCATCGTGAAGTTCGACTCGGGGCGCAGCGTCAGCGATTCGGTACCGCTAAGGCGTGTAAAGATCGGTACCTCAGGCTCTTTGTGCGGAGCCATTTTGGCCACATATTGCGATATAGCACGGATATGTGCTGGCGTCGTACCACAGCATCCTCCCACAATATTCAACCAACCGTTGCCCGCGAATTCGCCAACCAACTGCGCCATGGCGGCAGGCCCCAGATCGTATTGCCCAAAGTCGTTGGGCATGCCAGCGTTGGGATAGCAACTGATTGGCACAGGCGCTATGCGTGCCATTTCCTCAATATATGGGCGCATTTTTTCCGGACCGAGTGCGCAATTCATGCCTACGCTGAACATCGGAAAGTGATTGACCGCATTCCAAAACGCCTCGACGTTCTGACTGCTGACAAATGTTACGCCCGCCTGATTGAAAGTTCCGCTGATCATCACCGGAACTCGTCGACCGCTGTCCGCAAAATAACTGCTGATCGCAAACAAGCAAGCTTTCAAATTCAACGTATCGATCACAGTCTCCGGCAGCAGCAAGTCGACGCCGGCTTCGACCAGCGCGGCAACTTGCTGGTAATACGAATCAACCATCAAAGGATATTCGGCACTGCGATACGCGGGATCATCCGGATTGGTGCTGATCGCACTTTGCTTTGTGGTCGGACCAATACTGCCAGCGACAAAACGAGGTTTGTCGGGAGTTTTTTCGGTGAACTCCTCGGCAGCCAATTTTGCGCACTTGACGGCAGCGAAATTGATTTCGCGCACTAATTCGTTAGGTAGCAAAAACTCTTCCACACCAATCGGACTGGCCCCGAAGCTGTTAGTCTCGACAATATCGGCGCCCGCTTCAAAGTACTTGCGATGGATCTCGCGAATGCTGTCCGGGTGCGTCAGGCAGAGAATGTCAGAAAAATTCTTGAGGTCCCTGCTGTGGTCGGCAAATCGGTCTCCGCGCACTCCTATTTCGTCCAACTTGAGCGCTTGGATCATAGTCCCCATCGCTCCATCCAAAATGAGGATGCGTTGATGAACCAATTCCGATAGCAGTTCGTGGTTTGAGGATTTTTTTAACATCGCGAAATTCGTTGATTGCTAGATTCGATCTCTTAGTTAGGCGAGCGGTAGATGGGTACTTACCAATACAAGCCCGCCGCGCAAGCGAGTGCGTGCCCCTGGATTGACGCACTCGCTTGCGCGTCGGGCTTGTATTCGCGTGGCCCAGAACCTAAATCAGCCCAATTTGTTGTGAAGGTGAGTCAATTTGGTAGTTTATTGGAAAATGCCATTCTCTCTAACCATCTCATTTCTCCCAGTCTGCTTTACGAAAAAAGTCAACTTAACCGGCAAATTGATAAAGACGGATAGCCTCGGATCCGATAAATAGGATGTTCGAGGTAGTGTATCTCCGTATCGTTTACAGCATTACGCTTGCGGCGAGCGGAGCAATATGAGGCAAACAAAGACACGCGTCCAGCAAATATGGCTCGGTGCGTGGCCAAGTTTACGTCAAGAAGGAAGATTCGCCATGCCAGGGACGGCATCTAACAACTTCTCTCGTTCTGGACCCGCCGCGCGCCCATCCGCCAAATATCGTCCCGCACCGGCGCATGCGGAAATTCCCGTGCTGTTAAAACTGCCCATGATCGAATCGGTATCCGGTGGCGCAGTGATCGCATCCGCGGCCGCCAAGGATCGTTCGGTGGAACATGCTGAGCCCTCAGTAGGAACAGCGGTTGATCGACCGATACAGGTCGCACTCGCGGCGAGCTCGTCGGTTTCGGCACCAAATCCAATCGATCAAACGATTGTTGCTGCGCCGCCCGTAGTAAGGGAAGCACCGCAAGAAAAACGATCGTGGTGGGAACACTGGTCGAGTGGTATTGTCTTGTTCGTATTACTGTTGGCGCTTTTGCTTGCCGCGATGATTGCTTTTAACGATTCGCAGAATTCCCAGCCAAGCTCGCTGGCCGACGATTCCATAGAACAAACTAAGGACAAGTCGAATTTAGCCGGATCGTTGGCGGACATCGAGATCCCGCGGGTGTCGCTAGGAAGTCCCGTTTCCAACACAAATAACTCTGCGGCTGACACCGCCTCGCTGGCACTGACACCTGCGTCAAGTGGCGCGGAGAACAAACGGCCTGTCAGTCAAGTTTCCGTGCGCACAGGCAATTCTGTCACCAACGAGCCATCCGACGTCCAATCCGAATCAAGCAACGAGCAAGACTCTGGAGTTAAGGTAGGTGGGGACGTACAACTCGGGTTGCCAACCCCGTTGAATGACAGTTCTGCGAATGTTGCACCGAGTGAATCGACGTCCGCAAGAAACTCATTGGTTTTGGCACGTCCCACCGAACCGACGATCACCAACGTGGCATCGGCGGCGGAAACCAAGCCATCAACCCAATCTACTGAGAACGATTCCATTTTGATACCAAATGATCCCGCACCGTCATTACTGTCGCTCGATAATTCGTCCGGCACGGATTTCCAGAGTTCCCATTCGCAAAACCAGAGTCTTGTGCCCAATGAGCCGACCGCTACTGCCGCTTCCAACGCGACGGCGGATTCACTCAACAGCAAATCGACATCCAGCGCCAACGCGTCGCCCCAGACAGCAGAAAAGCTGATGGCATCGACAAAAACTCCTGAGCTAGAGACTGAGCAGCTAGCAAAGATGTGGCTGTATTTCAATGAGCAGAGGAATTCACCCGTTCCTTCAGGTGTGAACCGTTATCAATCATCAACTTTACTGACATCACAATCTCCCTCACCAACACAGCATTCTGCCGCCAGCACAATTTCAGCGCCTGGAGGAGATAGCGTTTCGCCGGTCGCGACTCAAACGAACTCCAATATGAACGCAACCACAGTTGGATTTCAGAGTTCTCCAGCGCCTCCCTACGTTCAATCGCCGAATGTTCAACAGCCTTTCATGCCGCCTGCCTCAGTGCCGTCCATGACCGCCGGATTTCAGACTCAACCCAGCACAGCCGCGACGCCCCTTACGTCACCTACAACTGTACAACCGCCAACTCATGGCACGCTGTCAACCATGCCTTACCCTGGGTCAACACAACCAACGCCAGCCGGGAGCGGTGGTGCTCAATTCAGAACCGGAATTTCTTCGGGTTTGATCGGCTCGCAGGGGCCCAGCCAGATTCCATAGCAGATTTCGGTATTTGAATTGGTCGGTTCGCACTGTACAAGCGTTAGTATACCTCACAGTTTTCATACTGATGGTTGAGTATCCAGTTCGGTGCTCAGTGGTGTAAAGACACGAAAGATCTTCGCGTTAGTCTTCTTCGGAGGCTTCTATGGGCAGTAGTCTTAACAATGCGTTCGCTCGAGCCTATGCCAAAGATCATCTGCCAGCACACGCGGCAGATAATCTCAGCGCCAGCGAGATGGCCAGCAATCGAACGACGGCGAATCCGCGTTGTGAACCATCACCTTCGTTGGCCGACTATGACATTCCAATTCCGCCGTCTGGGAATATCAATACGGCCTACGTGGCTCCTCAGATAACGCAGTTTAATGCTGTCAAGCTGCGCACGTTGCAGAATCCCATCGGCTCCCAATCTACCGTTCAAGGTGCATCGCATACTTCTGTGCAAGACTTTCAACAAGTCGAAGAACTACGTCGGCGGCTGGATCAAGCTGCGGCGGCTGCTCCACCAGCCCCGCATTTGTCGCCACGACCACATCAGTCGGTTACAGTTGCAGCTTCACCGAAAACAAACAGCTTAACTCGGCGCATGCAAATTTCGCAACCTGCTGCACCGCAACCTCAGACGCCGTCGTGGCAGGCCAATACATCGCCTCTGCAGTCTCCAAAATTGTCGTCAAATGACAATCCGTACGGCCAATCTGACGAGGATCTGGCTGCTCGTCGCAAACAGGTCGCCGACTATCTCTATACCGCTGGGCAAGAAATGACCGCTCATTCTCGAATGGCTGCAGAACGTGCCAGCTATAGAGATCAATCCGACATTGAAAGACTAATGTCGTCTTCGATCGTCGATGTTTGGGGCAGCAGTGGTGCTACGCCAGCCGAAACTTCCGAGATGCACGTTCGCCGTCCGACGGCATCCGAAGCGTCCTCGGTGGGCAGCGCCGCTTACGAATCAGCGCCAGCCCTAAGCACATCCACGAGCGCGGTTTCAATGCAACCCTTGGCGCGCCCGTCCGATACAGCTAGGCAGCCCATCGCACACGACGTGAAACAACGCGATTCGGCTCCCGCGATCGTGCCCGGCGCTCTGCCCTCAGATCGTTCGCGGTCGGCACCGAAACCGCTCCCAGCGGTTACTCGCCCTGGTGAGTTCTTGCGAGTTGACATTCCTGTCCATGCGACTCAACCAGCCGCAACGTATACCTATCCCGAACAACCAGCTCGCAACGCGCCCATGCAACCGCCGGCAGTGCAGCCGCAACCCATGCAGCAGCCTACTGCCGCTCAGCCACCATTGATGATGACTGCCAAGGCGGAAGAGCAACTACGGCAGGCTAAAACGCGAGTGTTCAATCCTGTCTGGGAAGTCGATGAATTGCAATGGCCCGAGGTCTGTCTGCAATTGATGCAAAAGCGAGCTGCGAATCTCGCGGATATCGCCAAGCATCTGAAATCTGCTTGCCAAGATGGGCTGCAAGTCCTGGGAATTGCTAGCGCGCAATCTGGCGAAGGTGTCTCGACGGTCGCCAACTGCCTTGCCATGCTGTGCGGGCAACATGGAATGAAGGTCGTGTTGATCGACGGAAACATGGAAGCGCCCTCACTGTGTGCTCAAACCAACCTCGAAATCGATAGCGATTGGCGAGCAGCAATTATTGAGCAAATGCCGCTTGAAGAAGTTGCCGTGCACTCGATCGCGGATCAACTGACGTTGGTTCCGCTGCACAAACCGGAACAGCCCGATCAATTACTTGCCAGCGACCAGCGAATCGCCGCGATGATTCGCGAATTGGCCGATTCTTTTGACTTGGTCATCGTCGATGTCGGTCCGGTCCAGGCCAAATCCGCGCTCATTACCAACTTGTCTCGCGAGACGGTATTCGATGCTGCGATGATCGTCGTCGATCGTCGTCGAACCGCTCAACAGTCGGTCGACAGCGCAGTCATGCGAGTCCGAAATGCGGGAGTTTCTTCGATCGGTATCATCGAGAACTTTGCCGCTTAACTAAAGCAGGAACTCAACTCAATTCTTTATCGGTGAAAGAACATGTACTGCGATTATTGGAAACTCCGGACCCAGCCCTTCGAAAACCGCTGTGATGGTGACTTGTATTATCCAGCCGACTCGCACCAAACCGCTTTGCTCAAGCTGCGTTACGCCATCGAGAATCGTCGCGCCGCTGCGATTATTTGCGGTCCATCGGGTGTCGGCAAGTCGATGCTGATCAACACCCTGCGCAAACAACTGCCCGAACAGTTTCGCCCTTTCTGCCAAATTGTTTTTCCAATTCTTGCAGGCGATCAACTGCTGCGATATCTCGTTGAGCTACTCGATTCTGCTGGCGGGCCAGGATCGGATACCGCTTCGGCCTTGGCTCGGTTCGAGCGGTTTCTGCAAGCCAACTTGGAATCCAAGCGACATGCCATCATCGTGGTCGATGAAGCACATTTGCTCGAACAGAATGAGCTGTTCGAGCCGCTGCGGTTGTTGTTGAACGTGGCGGCAGATCGGGCGCCGGGCGAGTCCGCTTGGACGCTGGTACTGGCCGGTCAACCTACGCTGTTATCCCAAGTCGAACGTTACCACGCCCTCGACGAACGGCTGGCGGTGAAGTGCATGCTGAACCGATTTCTGCCCGAAGAGACCAGCGCCTACATACTACATCGTATCCGCGCCGTAGGTGGAATTGCAGACAACATCTTTACTCCCGCCGCCATTGATGTCATTCACAATTTCACCCGAGGCATTCCGCGCCGCATCAATCGACTGTGCGACCTCGCACTGATGGTCGGCTATGCCGAAGACTTGCCTCGCATCGATACGCCCACCATTGAAAACGTGCAAAACGAACTCGGTGTCGCCGTCGGCTAACCACAATACCGTTCAACGAACGTGGGATAAGCTTCCAGCTTGTCAACCTGTAGCGGAGTTTCGCCATTGCTTTCACAAGATATTGACAAGCTGGAAGCTTATCCCACGTTCGTTGAACGGTATTGCGGCTAACCACCAACCGCTCCTTGCGTATTTACGAACAGGGAGTAAACGGATGTGCTTCCGCACATGAACAGTCGGTTGCGATGCCGACCTCCGAAACAAATATTGGCGCAGCGCTCGGGAAGATCGATGCGGCCAATCAGTTTGCCAGCGGAATTGAAGATGGAGACTCCATCCAAGCCGGGTTCGCCCATGCCCCATCCAACCCACAAATTGCCGTCGACGTCGACTCGCAATCCGTCGGGAGTTCCGTTGGGTTCGGCAGTGATCAGGGTGCGCGCGTTGGCGAGCTGAGTTCCAGCGGCAACAACGTCGTAAACGCGAATCACTCGAGGTACAACACCCGCCTCGACAACGTAAAGTTTTGATTCGTCCGGAGAAAATGCTAGTCCATTAGGGCGCATGATGTCGCCCGCGACTACCGACAAACGACTGGTCCGTGGGTCACAGCGATAAACGTTCGTCGGCAATTGCGGTGTATCCACATGGCCTTCGTAATAACCGAGAATCCCAAACGGTGGATCGGTAAACCAAATCGAATCGTCGGACTTGCAGACGATATCGTTGGGCGAATTCAGCGGTTTGCCGTCGTAGCTGTCGGCAATCACCTTCAGAGTGCCGTCGTACTCGGTTCGCGAAACTCGCCGAGCATCGTGTTCGCAAGTCAGCAGTCGTCCTTGCCGATCACGCGTATTGCCATTGGCATTGTTCGAAGGCTTGCGAAATATAGAAACCGCGCCAGTTTCCTCCTCCCATTTCATCATGCGATTGTTGGGAATATCGCTCCACAGCAGGTATCGTCCATCACCGAACCAAACCGGACCTTCCGTCCAGCGCATGCCCGTGGCGATTTGCTCTACCTTGGCGAGATTTAATCGGTATTTGGTGAAGCTAGGGTCAATGATGCGCACCAGCGGGTCGGGATAGCGCTGGCTCGGTTGCCACGAAGCCTCTCCCTGCGCAATGGAGGCAAGCGCGGCAAATGTTCCGGAAGCAGCCAAGAATTCTTTGCGAGTCATAATCGAGGACCTCTTCATGGAGTGTATGGAGTGTGCATATCCCGCAGGCTCGCCGTGGGGTTTGGGATCTGGTATTGATTCGAAGATAGGTGTCTATTGACAAGAGGCGATTCCTCAAATCAATGCTGAATTTTAAGGTGAGCGGCAGATAGTTTCTTACCAATACAAGCCCGAAGCGCAAGCGAGTGTATGCCAGGATTGACGCACTCGCTTGCGCATCGGGCTTGTATTCGCTTAGGCCTTGGTAAATTCCCATCTGCCGCTCGCCTAGCACCAATACCGTTCAACGAACGTGGGATAAGCTTCCAGCTTGTCAATATCTTGTGCAAGCAATGGCGAAACTCCGCTACAGGTTGACAAGCTGGAAGCTTATCCCACGTTCGTTGAACGGTATTGCGCCTAGCACCCCATGCCAACGCCTTCCGGCTGACAATGGCGAGCTGCACAGCATGCAAGTTTTCTGGTTAGAGAGACTTGAATTCTCTCTTGGCGAACTCCGCAAAGCGTTCTGCGATCTTGCCTTGCTTTTCATCGCCGGAATGAAGAATGACTCGATATCGCAACGCGATTTTATCACCCTTGGCCAACTTGGTTCCGTCGGTCGCGGGAATATTGGGTCTTAGTCCTCTATAGCCAAATGGATTGGCTGCAAACAATCCGTAGGTCCGAACGTGCCAGCGAGTCGGGAAATGGTAGCTAGTTGGATGGTTGAGAATTGCGATTCCTTCGTGCTTGCCATTGACGGGACCGTGATAATCGACCCACTCGGCCAACTTGCCCCAGGCGCTATCGTCCGTTTGGCCTTCGCTGTTGACTATCGTGCCACCTTTGCTTGGGTCCTTTTTCTTGTGGTCGGTTCTCATGGACTCAGCCACGCGTACGGCAAAGGTGCCTTCCTTGGTATCACCAAAGTGTAAGTCAACTTCGCTTGCGCGAATTTCGAACTCGCAATCGATCCAGCGATAATCCGCACCGCGACCAAAAGTGAACCGCCGCGCATCGGTCAAGATCGTCTTTCCTGTCGGATCATTCCAAGCATTAACCGTCGCGATGACTGCGTGCTTGCCATCGGACAACGTCGTGAAATCTTTGTGGACCGTCACACCAGCTTTTTCGCCTTCCGCCCAAAAATTGACGCCGTTGACTTCGTCTTGTGTAAACCACAGCGACCGATGATGAATGTGGTCGTGTGCTTCGTCCTTGGAATCTGCAACCATTGGATATTCCCGCGTCATGCGCTCACCCGCAATTCCGATCAATGGCCAAATGATTGGCTTGGAGCCGTTCCTGATCAGATAGTCTGCGACCAACTTGCCCTCTTCGAGCACGCGCACGCCGCCATCGTGTTTTTCCAACCGATACTGAGCCTGAGTTTTACTGGCCTGTACTGCGACCAGCCCGGCGGCAAAAATCGCAAGAAACACAAAACGTAACCGAATCATGATTGTTTTCCTCACAGCGGATGAAGGTACGGGACCGGGAATGTGCTGCTTGCATAACGCCTGCCTCTAATACAAAAACCGGCTAGCGCGCAGCAACTTGGCGAGTTTCTACGTTCCATCGTTTCGAAGCGGGAGTGGCATTCCCTGCAACGGTGTCTACTAGCGATTGCGGGACAATCGAAGTAGCATAACTGCCGAGAATTCTAGCTGCAATTGCTTCCCATTCCAACTCTCCAGCTTGTAGGCAGCATCATGTTTCTTCAAAGGTCTCTCTGTTTTTTCATTCCGCACGCGTTTTCAACGCGGCTGGCACTGGTACTTGGCAGTATGTTACTTGGCAGTATGGCAATCGTGTTGAATTGCCAAGTTGCTGCGCAAGCCCAGGGTGCACCCAAGTTCGAAGCTAATTATGACGAAGCCAAAGTCTCGCATCCTAGCTTGCCACCCATTCTCGAATCAATCTCCAGCGACCCTCGGCGAAATGCTCTTGCTTGGTCAGTTCGTCGCGAAGTGCTGTTGAAATCGTTCACCAATGAGATGTTTGGTCATGGGCCGACTGAGCAGGCTGAATTGACCTGGAAAGTTACTGAGGAAGGCGACGCATTCGATGGCAAGGCGCGCCGACGACAAATCCGTGTGACTTTGACAACGGCTGCCGCCTCAGTTCCCATCGAGCTGTTGCTGTATACGCCTGCCAAATCAACCGGGAAAGTCCCGGTCTTTTTGGGATTGAACTTTGGTGGCAATCACACGACCACGACGGACCCAAAAATTGCCGTGACGAATTCGTGGGTAAGAAACGATAATGCCAGCGGTATCACGAATAATCGCACGCGGGAATCGCTGCGTGGTACGGGTGCAGAGCGCTGGCCATATGAGTACGTGGTCTCGGCCGGCATGGGAGTCGCAACGGCTTATTACGGTGATATCGACCCGGACTTTGACGACGGATTCAACAATGGCGTGCACGCTCTGTTTCCCAGCCATCGTCCTGACAAGACGCATCCCGACCGCTGGGGCACCATCGCCGGCTGGGCTTGGGGTTTATCGAGATTGCTCGACGTGCTGCAAGCACTACCGGACATCGATGGTGCGAAAGTGATCGTACATGGGCACTCCCGATTAGGAAAAACGTCGTTGTGGGCCGGAGCAACCGACACTCGCTTTGCGGCAGTAATTTCAAACAACTCAGGCTGTGGCGGCGCTGCCCTGAGTCGCCGAGTTTTTGGCGAGACCGTTGAACGCATCAACACTTCTTTTCCGCATTGGTTCTGTGGCAATTACCGTCAATACAACTTGCGCGAAAATGACCTACCCACCGACCAACATCAATTGCTAGCATTGATCGCGCCGCGGCCATTGTATGTTGCCAGCGCCAGCGAAGACTTGTGGGCAGACCCGCGCGGTGAATTCCTGTCCGCTCTCCACGCCAGCGAATTGTATGTGGCGCTCGGGAAACAAGGCTTAGCAATCCGCAGCTTTCCGGGACCCAATGTTTCGTCCATTGGAACCGTCAGCTACCATTTGCGGAAAGGCAAACACGACATCATTCTTTGGGATTGGGAACGCTACGTTCAGTTCGCTAAACAAGAATTGGCTATCGAGTAGTGCCCTTCAATATTGACGAACTGAAAGTTTATCCCACCTTCGCTCGGCATTATGTCTAAGCCGTAACGTTCCTATTTGCAATTCTAATGCGTTCGCTGCAATTGCGTGGACATTCAGTATTTAACGAAGCATTTCACCTGTTATAGTACAATTTATCACGGGGAAGGGATCGATCGCTTTGCTCGTAGATAGACGCAATTGAAGTCGCAAATTATCCGATGCAAGGAGTTGTCTATGTTTTTTTCCCAGCGAGTCTTGGTCCTGTCATTGTCTATCTGCGTGGTGAATTTGTGCCTGGCCGACACTCCGAGACGCAATGACTCGCCAGGACTTCCCGCAGGCGTCATGAAATTCAATGGAATGCTGGTCGGCAAGATTGTTTCCAAAGACGTCGAAAAAGGGACGTTTGTTGTCAACGTCGATGCGGTCTCGCGAGTCTGGAAGAATAGCGCTGCAGATAATCCAAAGAGCATTGTCGGCAAGTCTATTGAAATCGGAGGTGTGTTCGGCAAATTTCTGGACGTGTTGGTGGTGACTCGCGTTGGGGAGACGATTGAGTTTGAATGCAAACACGACGGCGAGCGTTTAGTATTTCCGGGTGAATTACTACGAAAAGTGGCTCCTTACGATCCGCAGGATTATCCAGTATTGCCACAAGAATTCCGTGGATTTCAAGGAGCCGTCGAGGCTAGCGTCATCAAGAAAGATCCGGAGTCTTTTGAGTTGATCGTCGCGGTCGAGCGCGTAATCGAGTCGTGGAAAGACAGCTCTGCCAAACAGCCCAAGGCAATCGAAGGCAAAAAAGTAATGCTGGCTGGCTTTTGGAATCGACGTGACGAATATCACGGATTAAAGGTGGGCGATAAATTCGAAGTTGGCATGCAGCACATTGGCATGCACAGCGATCACTTGAACGTTGCTCAATTTGTTCGCAAAGTTGGATCGAATGAGACTAGAGAAAGGAATGAGACACCAGCCAAATCTAAGGAAGCTGAAAGCAGCGATGGCATGGCGGCAGAATCGCGAGGATTCCGCGGATTGCTGGTCGGGCGACTGGTGGACAAGGACATTGAGACTGGAACATTTTCCATTGAGGTCGACGCAGTCCCTCGCGTTTGGAACAACAATCAAGCGACGAAACCAAAATCGCTTCTTGGCTCGCGCGTTACCGCGGAAGGCGTATCGGGCAAATTATTGGATGTCCTGGTAGTTGCGAAAATTGGCGAGACCATCGAGTTCGGAGCGGCCCACGATGGTGGCCAGCGCATGAGAGTTATGGAAGGCTTGCGCAAGGTGGCTCCGGTCCAACCTGACGATTATCCCGTTCTGCCTGACGATTTTCGCGGCTTCAAAGGCACTCTAGTTGCCAAAATCGTGCGCAAGGACGATCACACCTTGTCGATTATCGTTGAGGTCGCGGAAATAAAAAATTCACTTCCAAACAGCAAAGCCAAAGATGCTAAATCCGCTGTTGGCAAACCAGCCACATTGGCCGGATTCTGGAATCGCAAAGATGCGTTCCACAAGCTGGTCGTGGGTGACGTCGCAGAATTCAGTGTCGATCACGTGCAACCGTTGAGCGATCACCTGGGAATCAAGTAAGTTTGAAATTTGATATCTGAAAACACTCTTCCGAGTTCATCGGTCATGCGTCGTCCTTTTTACATGCGTCAAATCTGCCTTTTGGGAGTTGCAAGCTTCAAACTATACCTTGCGAACTTGGCTCTAGTAATTGCTTGGCAATTCTCACTAATTGGGTATGGCCAGACTCTGCCGTCGGCAAGTGATCGTTTTGCTGCGCCAGTCGTTTCAGAAGCACCTGATTTTCAGCGGCATGTTGTGCCGCTATTGGGACGGTTGGGCTGCAATGGTCGAGCTTGCCACGGATCGTTTCAAGGTAAAGGTGGCTTGCGGTTGTCGCTTTTCGGTTATGACTTTCGCATGGACCATGATTCGCTGACTGGCAAGTCATCATCGAAGGACAGCTCAAGGGTCGACCGGCAGAAACCAGACAAAAGCCTGATTTTGCAAAAGCCATTAAACAAGCTCGAGCATGAAGGAGGCGAACGATTTCCAACTGGCTCCTGGCAGCATGTTCTATTGCGAAGGTGGATCGAGGCGGGCGTGCATGGGACTGATCCGCCGCGCGTGCTGACTCGACTGGACGTTGAGCCAGCAGAACTTGTGTTCCGATCGAATGCCGCTGCGGTGTCGCTGAAGGCTGTGGCAATTTGGGAGGACGGCCAGCGCGAAGATGTCACACCACTGTGCCGTTTTAGAACTAATAACGATTCTGTGGCAATCGTCGACGCCGATGGGCGAGTCGCTTCGACAGGCGCGGGCGACACACACATCATTGTTTTCTACGATAATGGCATTACGTCGGTACCGGTCTTGCGTCGTTTCGATTTTCAAACGGCCGACAGCTTGGCACAAAGTGGAACTGGTTCGGGCTCTAAAACCGGGATCGATTCAATCGTTGCCAGCAAGCTGGAAAAGCTGGGCATTGCACCGTCCGAGATATGCACCGATTCTGAGTTCTTGAGACGCGTCAGCCTTGACCTAACCGGTACGCTGCCGACTGCCGACGAAGTCGAGAGTTTCCTTAGCGACCAAGCGCTGGATAAACGAACTCGCAAGATCGACGAACTTATCGAGCGACCAGCCTATGCGGCGTGCTGGGCCAATAAGCTGTGCGACTTTACGGGTTGCAATCCGATACAACAAGCGGAACTCGGTCAAGAGACGTCAGTTCAATGGTACTCGTGGATCTTCGCGAGACTTCGGGAAAACGTCCCTTACGACGCATTAGTGCGCCGCATCGTGTTGGCCAAGAGTCGCTCGGCGGGCCAATCTATCGAAGACTACTCGGCGCAAATCTCATCGTATTTTCGCGTAGACGCCCCGGACGATTTCGCGCAACGTGAATCGATGCCGCACTATTGGACGCGGCGCAGCATGCAGAAGCCAGACGATGCCGCGCAAGCATTTGCTCACAATTTTCTGGGTATCCGATTGCAATGTGCCCAATGCCATAAACATCCGTTCGCCCTTTGGACGCAAGATGATTTCCGGCAGTTCAGTCGCTTTTTCGAGAACATCAAGTATGGAGTTGAACCCGGATCGCTGGATGATTATCGAGATCTTGCCAAGCGAGTCGGCCTCAACGTTCGCGACAACAATGGCTCGCCGATCCAGAATGAAATTCTCAAGCAAGCTCAGCAGGGAAGGACAATTCCCTGGCGCGAACTGTACGTGGCTCGTCGAGATTCGCCGGTTTCGATCGACCTGCTGCGCAGCGGCCCAGTAACGTTGAACGGCGACAATGATCCGCGCGAGCCGATCATGGACTGGATGAGCCAACCCCAAAACCCTTGGTTCGCCAAAGCGTATGTAAATCGCGTTTGGGCGGCCTATTTCAATGTTGGCATTATCGATCCACCTGACGATTTGAATCCAGCTAATCCCCCAAGCAATCCGAGACTGCTGGAGTGGCTGGTCGATGATTTTGTCGAACATCGATATGATATGAAACGTCTGCACAAAATGATCGTGTCCAGCCAAGCGTACCAACGAAGTTGGAAACCAAACGCAACCAACCGAGACGATCATC
This sequence comes from Planctomycetaceae bacterium, assembly GCA_005798335.1. GTDB lineage: Bacteria > Planctomycetota > Planctomycetia > Pirellulales > Pirellulaceae > Aureliella. The sequence goes on from SYJV01000100.1 coordinate 14,301, forward strand.
GCAATTACAGTCGCTGGGTTCCGCGGCGCATGTCCGCAGAATCGGTCTACGACAGCGTGAAACAAGCATTAGCATCGACGGACAAGGCCGACGAAGTGCGCAACGATCTGACTCGCCGCGCCATCGGCCACCTTTCCATGCGACTGGCGGGAACTTACGCCATGCAGGTCTTCGGCAAGCCCGATCGAGCCGTGAATTGCGACTGCGAACGAGTGAATCAACCGACGCTCTTGCAATCGATCTTCTTACAGAACGACCCGCTAATTGACCAACGGCTGTCCGAAAGTGGATGGTTGCAAGAAGTAGAACGACACGCCAATGCCGTTAGCAGCGAGAATCGCCAACAACTCGATCAGCAACAACTCATTCGACAAGCGTGGCTAAGAACCGTCAGCAGGCCGCCAACAGACCAAGAGTTAACTAGAGCATTAAAACAATTGCACGACACAGAATCGATCACTGACGGATTGCGCGACCTACTGTGGGCACTGCTAAATACAAAAGAGTTCGTGTTGGTGAAATAGGGTTGAGTTTTGGAATCTGAAATCTGAGATTTGAAATCTGCGATTTGAGATTTTAGACGTATGCAATTTGCAATCTGCAATGAGAAAAACACGCACATTTACTGGAGCCTTCGATGCGAGGCGTCATGCTTGAAGTGCCCGACAGCCTACTCGAACAGCGTCGGACTTCGGGTGCTGATCAATGGGACGAAGCTTGGCATGGAGTATTGCACATGGTGCCACCACCAAATGTAATGCATCAAGATCTTGAGTGGCAAATTGAAACCTGGTTGCGAATGCACTGGCAGCCAACTCGCGCGGGGAATTTGGTCTACCATCAAGTGGCACTTTCTCCCATCGAAAACTGGGTGAAAGATTACCGAACGCCCGACGTGGTCTTATTCAATAGCGATGATGCTGAAAATCTTCGAGATACGTATTGCCATGGACCGTGTACGGTGGCAATTGAAATTCGTTTGCCGAACGATGAATCGCTTGCGAAGTTGGAATTTTACGCGAAATCGGGAGTTAGCGAAGTGTGGATCATCGACCGCGACGGTCGCCAGCCTGAGATTCATGTGCTTCAGCACGGCAACTATCAAGTGCCCTCTCCGTCCACAGATGGTTGGCTACGAAGCTCGGTCGTTTCTGTCATGATGAAATGCGAAGAAAACAAGTTGGCATTTCAGATTCCTAACCACACTTCAACGCGTCTAACGTTTTAGTACGCTGCCTCACCAACCATTCGCAATGACCAGAATTCATGCCGAAGGATATAATGAAATGAACTTGAATCGTCGTCGCGTTTTACAAGTCGGTGCGATTGGGGCAAGTCTTTCGCTTAGCCAGTATTTGAGATTGAACGCCGCAGAGGGTAAGTCCGATTCCGGCCGATCAGCAATACTTGTGTTTCTGGGCGGCGGACCAGCTCATCAAGACACGTTTGATCTCAAGCCGAATGCGCCTGCCGAGTATCGAGGCCAATTCAGTCCGATCAAAACATCGGTACCTGGCATAGAAATCTGCGAACACCTGCCCAAATTGGCTCAACGCGCAAACAAGTACGCACTGATTCGCGGCCTGACGCACAGTCTGGCTGATCACGGGCTTGGCACGCGATATGTCATGACAGGAAATCTGCCAACTCCGGTGGTCACCTACCCGATGTTTGGTTCGATCGTCAGTCGCGAAATGCCGGCTGTCCCCGATCTGCCATCGTTTGTGTCGATCGATCGCCCCGTCGAAGGTCCAGGATACTTGGGTGCCGAATACGGACCGCTGTCAACTGGCGAAAAACCTCGCTTTGGCCAACCGTTTCGAGTTCGCGGCATCACCTTGGACGATGGTTTGACGGTGGCCAAGTACCAATCGCGTCGGCAACTGCGCGACGATATCGATACCGCCTTTGCCGATTACGAATCGCTGGACGAATCGGTCCGCAGCTTGGATCGCTTTTCGGAGCAAGCGTACAGCATTATCAGTTCCAAGCGTTCGAGAAACGCTTTCGATCTGACTCAGGAACCCGACCGCGAAATTGATCGCTTTGGCAGGCACGAGTTTGGTCAGAGCGCGATGTTGGCGACGCGCTTAATTGAGGCGGGAGTGCGATTCGTAACCGTGTTGCTGGAGGGTTGGGACACGCACCAAGACAACTTTAATACGTTGGGGCGCGAGCTCTTACCGAATTTGGATCAGAGTTTTTCAGCGATGCTGGACCGCTTGGAAGGCAGTGGTTTGCTGGCTCAAACTTCAATATTGGTCACTGGTGAATTTGGAAGAACGCCGAAAGTCAATGCCAACGCCGGTCGCGATCACTGGTCGCGCGCCATGTGCGCACTTCTGGCCGGCGGATCAGTGCGAACGGGCCAATTTGTTGGTGTTACCGATGACAAAGCTGAAGGACCAGTCGATGCCGGCTTTAGTCCCGACGACTTAGCCGCCACGTTTCTGCAGAATATTGGCATCGATCCCAAAAAGGAATACTCCGCCAACGTCGGCCGTCCCATCACGGCGATTCGAAACGGCAATCCGATTCCAGGAATTCTGGCATAGCGGCCGAGCTGCAAGAGTACAGAACATCTTATCCTCCAAGTGCTCATGGGCCAGAAGCGATGAACGAATTTGGCACCCGACGCCTAACACAATCGTGACGCAACCCCATAAACATTCGACGACGATCTGTGTCTATAATCTCTGCAGCATCATCAGCTTTGGCACTAATGAAGGCGTCGATCATAACTTGGTCACCGGCACCGGGAGGGCGAGGCTCCCGCCGAGCCAATTCC
>SYJV01000101.1 GCA_005798335.1 Planctomycetaceae bacterium
CATGCTAATTTGGGCGCTCACCGGTGCGTTCTATCCTGCAGTCGATTTGTGCGCCGGCGAGAAAGAGCGCGGAACTCTGGAGACGCTGCTGAGCAGCCCTGCCCGGCGCCGAGAAATTGTCTGGGGGAAATTGCTGACCGTGTTTTCATTCAGTGTCGGTAGCGCGCTGCTCAACCTGTTTAGCATGCACCTAACGGCCAGCTTTGTAGTGCAACAATTCGCCGCTCGTGGTGCTCCTCATCTAGCGAACGCTCTGGGACCATTGCCCATACATGCGATCGGTTGGTTGATGTTACTGCTGTTGCCCATGGCAGCATTTTTCAGCGCGTTGGCATTCGCGGTGGCTGCATTGGCGCGCAGCACCAAGGAAGGGCAATACTACCTGATGCCTCTGCTGTTGTTCACTTTTCCGCTGGTCGCGTTGCCGATGATCCCAAGTCTGGATTTGACCCTTGCGACCAGCCTTGTACCGGTATCCGGGGCCATATTTTTGGTCCGAAAACTGATTGAAGGCAGCTATACCGAAGCCTTCATGCATGTGCCTATGGTGGCCATCGTCACCAGTGTTTGTTGCCTGCTGTCGGTCCGTTGGGCAGTGCGGCAATTCGAAAGCGAATCGGTCATGTTCCGTGAAGGCGATCGATGGACGCTGCGCGGTTGGGCAATCCATTTGTGGCGCGATCGCGGTACGACAGCTTCAACTAATGAAGCGGTCTTATGTGGATTGATAATTCTCGTCGCCTTGTTTTTTGCGCAGTTCGCCGCCACAGGATCGCTGGTAGTCTGGAGCGATTTGGCTCGCAACGTTGTCTCAACGCAGATTGGAATTATTCTCACGCCCTGCCTGTTAATGGCGCTTGTTCTGACCCGGTCACTGCGTCACGCGTTGCGATTGCACCGCGTGCCGCTACACCACGTACTCGCGGCGGTGTTATTGGGAATTGCATTGCATCCTACTTATACGCATTTGACCGAAGCGGTCAGTAATGTGTTCCAGATCGGCGATCAAACTCGAACCGCACTGCAAAGCGTCACGACGATCGTTGGTAACCAACCGCTGCTTTCGGTGTTGCTGATTTTGGCTTTGATACCTGCCGTATGCGAAGAATTGACGTTTCGCGGATTCATTTTCGGCGGCTTGCTTCACAAGAATGGTGTGATGCGTGCAGTGCTTGTATCGGCGTTGTTTTTTGGGCTTTCGCATACTGTTCTGCAACAGTCCATTTCCGCGACCATCATGGGACTCTTGCTCGGCATAGTCGCATGGCGTACCGGCAGCGTACTATGTACGATCATCATTCACGGAATCAACAACACATTGTCCCTGACATTGGCATGGCTCAGTCTGAATAACTTGCAGCCGCATTCCAACATATCGTGGGCGGTCGAATTGAATGCAGGAGCGTGGCACTATCATCCTACCTGGACTGTGCTCAGCATTCTAATTGTGTGCGCAACCTTGCTAATTCTATTTCGTCGCGATAGCGCTACTCAGCGCCTGGTGCAAACCGAAGTCGCCTGATCTAAAGCGACCTAAGCACCCCTAGCCCATTTGGTTGCAGGGTTACGCGTATTAGAGTAAACCATTAGGATATGGACGGTACTCTCGACTCTCCCTTTTCTGAGAACGCTTCGGCTCTGGATGCAGCATTTTGGTCAAACAAACTTCAACGAAGCTCTCGACCACGCATAGAATTTTCGCAAGCCTGTTCTTTTTGCTGATGATCGCAGGCGGAGCGGTAGTTCTGATTAAAGCGATTCAGGGAATTGAGGAAGCGAGGCAGCGTCGAGAATGTTCGAGGCTTGTTTAATCTTTGTGAGAGACAGATGATTCGCTGCTATTCAATACTCGCGTTGGCCGTTTTAACATTGCCGGCTGTTGCAGCAGACTGGCCTCAGTGGATGGGACCGAATCGTGATGACATATGGACGGAAGCCGGTATTGTGGAAAATTTCCCTGCGAATGGACCGATAGTCCTCTGGCGCCATGCCATCCACGGCGGCTTCGCTGGCCCGGCAGTTGTCAAAGCCAGGGTTTACGTCACCGACTATCTGAGAATGGCCGGCGATGACCAGCCGAATCCAACCCAACGGAACGAGCTGCAAGGTCGCGAGCGCATTCACTGCCTAGACGCAAGGACAGGAATAGAGTTGTGGAAACACGAGTACGATTGTGCTTACACAATTAGCTATCCCGCTGGGCCTCGCTGCACTCCGACCGTTGACGATGGCCGAGTCTATTCGCTGGGTGCGATGGGCGACCTACTGTGTCTTGATGCCATATCGGGAAAGTTGATCTGGTCGAAGAACTTGCCGCGCAGCTATGGTGCTGCAATGCCATTGTGGGGCTACGCCGGTCATCCATTGATTTATGGAGACTTGCTGATCTGCATGGCCGGAGGCAAAGGGAGCGCGGTTGTCGCTCTCAACAAACAGACCGGCCAAGAAGTTTGGAAGGCACTCAGTACCAGCGAGATCGGTTACAGTCCGCCAACGCTGATCCACGCCGGGCAAGTCGCGCAGTTGATCATCTTTCACGGCGAAGGCCTCGACAGCGTTAACCCAAACAACGGCATGTCGTATTGGTCCCAGCCGCTACGTACAGCGTACTCGATGGCGATCATGGCTCCGCGCACCGATGGTGATTTTCTGTTTGCCGGAGGCCACAGCGGTGCATCACTAGGATTGAGGCTCGATCCTGCCAAACCTGCGGTCACCAAAGTCTGGCAGGGATCGCGGACAATCGGGCTGGCACCAGTCAGCGGTACACCCTTCGTTGACAATGGCATAGTTTATGGCATCGACGGCAACGGTCTATTTCGCGCGATGCGTCTCGCCACAGGTGAACGACTTTGGGCCACTGCCAAACCAGTCAATGGCGAGGACAACGATCGACGAGGCCCGAACGAAGGAGCCACCTTCGTGACGAAGAATGGCGATCGCTTTTTTCTCTTCGGCGAGAACGGGGACCTGGTCATCGCCCGATTGTCTTCTGAGAAGTACGATGAGATCAGCCGAGCCAAACTGCTTGATCCCGTCGGCATTGGCCTAGGTCGAAAAATCGTCTGGAGCCATCCGGCTTATGCCGATCGCTGTGTGTTCGCTCGCAACGATCAAGAGATCGTATGTGTTTCTTTGGCAGCCGAGTGAATAGGTGATTTGTTCCACTTGGCCGATCAGCTAAAATTGGTTTGCAAGTCGTGACAAATGAAGCGACTGAAATATCGTAGAATCAACAAATCCCGAAAAATGAAAGAGTGCTTACGATGAACTGCTTAAGAACTTCCGCTGTGGTTTGGCTGCTCTGCATTATGAGTCAATTATGTCAAGCTCAACAGGTAAAGTCGAACATTCCCTATGTCGAGAATGGGCATCAGCGGCATGTGCTGGACATCTATACTGCCGACGGATCGGCTGGCGGTAAACGACCGGTTATGTTCTGGATTCATGGAGGTGGCTGGCAAGCGGGCGATAAGAGCGATGTTGAGTTGAAGCCGAAAGTCCTCGTCGAACGCGGGTTTGTGTTCGTTTCAACCAACTATCGACTGTTTCCCAGCGTCACGATGGACGTGCTAATTGGCGACGTCGCCAAATCGTTGGGCTGGGTCCATCGCAATATCGCCAAATACGGCGGTGACCCGGAACGCATTTTTGTCGGCGGCCATTCGGCCGGCGCTCAACTTGCAGCCTTGATTTGCATTGATGAACGATGGATCAAATCCGAAGGTGTATCGCTGAAGTCTCTGAAAGGCTGTGTACCAGTGGATGGGGACACGTACGACATTCCCAAGATCATCATGACGGCGGAACATCGACAGGCTCTCTACGGCGGCAAGATGCCCACGTCGGGTCACCGTCAGAAATTCGGCAACGATCCCGACAAGCACATCGATTTATCCGCAGTTACGCATGTAGCAAAGGGCAAAGATATCCTGCCGTTCCTAATTCTCTTTTTTCCAGGCAATCCAGATACTAACGCGCAAGCTCGTCGACTTGAATCAGTACTCAAGGAGTCAGGCATTCCCGCTACGGCATTCGGCAAATCCGACAGCAATCACAGTCGCCTGAATAACGATCTTGGCATACCCGACGAGCCAGCGACGATCGAGTTTTACAAGTTTCTCGATAAGTACCGAGGAACCTAACGCCAAGAGGCGCAATTGTGCTTAACGCTTCTCGACCACTGGCCGGCGCATCCTCTGCCAAGTTTCGTCAAAAAAACCTGCAGCGATAATCTGTTCAGGAAATGTTCTCGATGTTGGCAGCCATTCGGACGATCCGGGTTGAACTTGCGTTACCGCCCAGTCTCCCAAGCGCGGAAAGAGCAGGTAATTGAAAGCTGCAAACTCGCGCTCGTGGAACGTGTGGCCACTATTGACTACCAAGTAGCGGTTTGCAGCCAATGGACTGGCGCAAATGAATATCGGGCAGTGGTCATTCGCAGAATAGGTTTGCTCGAACAAACGAACTTGGTCACTCGACCATTTTACGGGCAGTTGCGGCAGTGCCTTGGCGAGCCAAGAATTGCTCCCTGGATCGCCGAATAAAATTAAGTGTTTTTCCCGCACGTCGGCTTCGGTTACATCGGAATCGTTTTTCACCGGCAAGTTCCCGCGCATATAACGAGCCCACTCGTACTCGAACCTGCGCAGGCTGGCGGTTGCCCAATCTTGAATGCCCGCGTTCCAGGGTTTACCGGTGCCACGCACACAGAGGAAAGGAGTTGCAAAGGCATCATCGATCGGTCCTTGCAATCCAGGACGTTTGCCCACCAAAGTGATAAGGCTGCGTAGTCCTGCGCATCGCCAATTTTGGTCGACTTTGCTGAAAACAAGCACGTCGCTCGGCTGGTGCGGAGGAAGAGCAATATCGAATCCGGCGATCCGCAATTTCGCCACGGGCCGATGAATTGCGAATTGAGTAATGTTGCGAAGTTCCTTGACTTCCATTACATCATCAACCGCGACCTGAGCTCGGAATTCTGCGCGTTCGTAGTGATTTTCTAAGCCCAGCAATTCCAACCAGTGGCATCGGTTGTACTTCAGCGTCCAAGTTACAAACCGAATTTGTCGAGGATCGCGGTCAAGCCCGGCGGCCGCATGCTCGCCAATTCGGCGCAGTTGTTCTCCATGAGTGACCGGATCGATCACGTGTCCCGTGCCGGGTGAAATCAAATTGACCATCGTCAAGCCTTCCTTTGCCACCGCGCTGCCCATGATCACATGTGCCTGAAAAAAAACGTCTTTCTCACCCATTGCTGCAATGGTAGGCACAATTCCGGCGTTGGCCGCGTAGTCGACTGAGTCGAGCATATGCAGTCCAAGTTCTTGATGCTCTGGCAATGGGCCAACTTTGATAAAGTTTGGAACCGGCGTTTGCGAGAACAGGTGGGTATCGACATAGCCGCAATAGGGACCGATCGCGACAAATCGATCTGGATGTTTTAGGCCGAGATGCCACGTACCCGAAGCGCCCATCGACATGCCACGAATAACGATGCGATCTCGATCGATGCGGTAATTGCGGCACACGGCCTCGATGGCTTCGAACACGTCCGTTTCACCAGCCCAACGATAACAATTCTCGACGCGCCCAAGCGGGTGCAACTCGATGTAATTAACATCCGGACCTGACGAGTCGGCATCCCCAACGTCAAAACGAGAAATGAACTTCAATTCGCTCATTCCGGTCGGTTTAGAACTGCCGTGAAGCACGACATCCAGTCGAAATGCCTGCGTACCATCATAAGAATGCGGAACGACAACGCCGTAAGGCTGAATCGAGCCATCGACGACCGACACGAACGCGCGGATCACTTTACCTTTCTGCTTGGTCCATTTTAGCTGATGAGCGCTAATTGATTCGGTGCGTTCTGCGCCTCGAACTAGCGCCGATTTGAGCAATATTCCGTCGGACTGCGTCAGCGGTTCGTCGTAGCGTAGCGCCCATTTAATTGCTTTCGCGAAAATCGCCACGTCAGCAAGAGCATCGACATTGTCTACACGTAGATCGGCAATTTTCGCTTCCAAGCGAACCAGTTCCTCCTTAATCGATTGCACTTCGTGGAGCCCGGGATTAGCCTGCTGCAACATGAACTCCATCGCAGCGCAAGTGTCTTCATAGTCAGTTGAATGCCCGCCAGCTTCGCGATGGATACTCAACACTCGTCGATTGACCTGCTTGAGTTTCGCTACCAGTCGCAATACGCTGTGGGGCGGCACGATCTCGTCTTGGCCGCCTGTGGTCACTGCCAACGGCATAGTGAACCGCTCCGGCCACAGTTCCGCGCTGCGCTTTTTGTACTCGTCGGGGACGTCCTGTTTAGTCCCTCCGTAGGAACTCGCGATCGCTTCTTTGAAGCGCTGATACTCTTGCATGTTGGCGGTTCCATTGAGACAACACACGCCCGCAACGACGTCAGGATACAATGCGGCAAAGATCAGCGCCGAAGTTCCTCCCATGGAGCCGCCCGCAAGAAATACACGGTCTATTCGATGTCGCTGTTTTAGTTCAGCAACAATTTGCAACATGTCGGCTTCGGCTGCTGGTCCCATCCAGGAAGTCGGAGCTCGGTAATCAGGTGCCACGACTATTAATCCGTGCTTGCTGGCGACATCGCGCACGCCTTGGCATTCCCCGCGCGCCTGATGTATGAACTGCCATCGGTCTGACCCGTGACCATGTAGCGCGATTACTACGTCGTACCGTTTGTTCACATCTTTTGGCTGCGGAAACAGCTCGACATAACGTTGCTGCGAACCATCGAGCATGGAAGTAAAGACAATATCCTGTGGCTCGATTGACTGTGCGGAAGAAATCCACAAACAGACGATTAACAGTGATTTGACCCAGTTCATCGCCATCGACCTCGAACCATCAAAAGTTCGGTTGCAGTTTTCGTATCTTGCTCAAGCCAAAATCTCTCGCACAACCGATCCAAAAACGTCGGTTAATCGATAATCTCGCCCTCCGTATCGATATGTGAATTTCTCGTGGTCGATACCCATCAGGTGCAAGATAGTTGCATGCAAGTCGTGAACATGGGTGCGGCCTGCCACGGTGTAGGCACCGAACTCGTCGGTTATTCCGTGGGTACAGCCTCCTTTAACGCCACCGCCGGCCAACCACATCGAAAATGCGGCAGTGTTGTGATCCCGGCCATTCTTTCCTTCGGTGTTGGGTGTGCGACCAAATTCACCTCCCCAAATTACCAAAGTATCGTCAAGCAATCCACGTTGCTTCAAATCGGCCAGCAGGCCCGCGATGGGCTGATCGACTGAGCGGGAGTTCTTTTCGTGGCCCACGAACAGATTGCTGTGCTGGTCCCAGTCGGTATGATTAACGATCACGCAGCGCACTCCTTGTTCGACCAACCTTCGAGCCAACAGACATTTTTGACCGTAGTCACTGGTGTCCGACTGATCGATGCCGTACAAACGTTCGGTTGCTTTGGTCTCGCGATTCAAATCAAAGGTCTGCGAGGCAATTGTCTGCATCCGATAAGCGAGTTCAAACGCCTCGATGCGCGCGTTCAAGGCCGATGTATCCGTGCGAGTAGCCGCATGGCGCTCGTTCAGTTTCTGCATAAAGTTGAGCTGAGCTCGCTGTTGCTGGCCGTCGAGCGGCGATATGAGATTCGGAATCGGTTCATTCAAGTTTGCGATTCGAGTACCTTGATACTCTGCCGGTAAGAACGCCGAGCTAAAGACCTTGGTGGCGTCGACGTTGCCCAAGGTGTTGCCCAATACTACAAAACCGGGCAGATTTCGATTCTCGGTGCCCAAACCGTACGTCATCCATGAACCCATGTTGGGGCGCAGAAACAGACCGCTGCCGGTCATCATTTCCAACGTCCCTTGGGCATGGAAAAAACTGTCGCAACACATCGAACGAATCAGGCAAAGGTCATCAACATGCTTGGCAACATGCGGAAACAACTCACTGACGTCCATGCCGCAATGGCCGTGCCTAGCAAATTTCCAAGGTGTTGGAAATGCGTTCCCCAGCGGGCGAGGTTTGCCGAGCAGCTTGTTGGTGTTCTGCTCGAGCACAGGCAATCGTTTCCCTTCCCAGCGCGCGAGCTCCGGCTTGGGATCAAACGTATCGATTTGTGACGGGCCGCCATTCATAAACAAAAAAATGACTCGTTTGGCTCGCGGTTGGTGATGAGGCAATCTTGAACTGGCAGTCGATGTATTTGCAACCGCGTCTTCGTTCAGCAGCGACGCCAAGCCAACGGCGCCGAATCCGCCTGCCAAGCAGCCGAGCATCTTCCGCCGATCGATCGACGCCGATTCGATGCGAC
>SYJV01000102.1 GCA_005798335.1 Planctomycetaceae bacterium
GAGGGCCTAGTGGGAGCAATCCCTTGGTGGTTCAAATCCACTCAGCCGCACTATGGTTTTTCTTGGGGTTTCAGAGTTTCGCCAAACCCCTTCCCCCTTGTTCAATCGGTTCCCAGCGAGAATTCACTGGGAACAAATGTTCTCGGTTTCATCTATCGGCTGTTTGCTAGCTTTACCGGGTTCGCTGCGCTCACTCCGAGCCGCCAGCAAACAGCCGTGCTTATCCTGCTGCCTAGTTCCCATTGTCAGATCAAGGCTCAAATAATCCAATTAGCGTCTATGCGGCTTCTTGCTTGAGAAAGCCTTCAAGGTGCTTGGAGCGAACTGGGTTTTGCATTTTCTGGACGGCTTTGGCTTCGATCTGCCGTACTCGTTCGCGCGTTACCTTGAAAATTCGCCCGACTTCTTCCAGCGTATATGAATAGCCATCCACTAGACCATAACGCAAACGAATGATTTCTCGTTCGCGGAACGTCAGAGATTTCAGCAGTACATCGATCTTATCGCGCAACAAACCATTGGTGGCGTTATTGACGGGACTGTCTTCCTCGGAGTCTTCGATAAACTCGCCGAAGCTGTTATCTTCCCCTTCGCCGACCGGCCGATCAAGGCTGATTGGATGCCGACCGATGTCCATCACTCGTCGAACTTCGTCGACTTGCAATTCTGCACAATCGGCGAGTTCCTCCATGGACGGTTCGCGTTTGAGCTCCTGTGTCAGGCGTTTTTCGAGGTTGCGCAATCGGCTGAGCACATCGATCATGTGGACCGGGATGCGAATCGTTCGAGCTTGATCCGCGATCGCCCGCGTGATGGCTTGCCGAATCCACCACGTCGCATAGGTCGAGAATTTGAATCCGCGACGATATTCATATTTATCGACGGCGCGCATGAGGCCCGTATTGCCCTCCTGAATTAAGTCCAGGAAGCTCAAACCGCGATTGCGATATTTCTTGGCGATCGAGACAACCAATCGAAGGTTGCCATTGGACAGTTCTCGTTTGGCCGCTTCGAAGTCGCGGAAATGTTTGCGGAAGCGTTCGCAGCGGGTCTGCAAACTGCGCGGGCTCTCTTGGGTTAGGACGATCAGTTGCCGCAACTCCCTGCGCAGTCGTTCGCATTCGGGAACGTCCAGAGGATCGTGACGGAGTTGCGCGATCCGCTCTTGCAACATCAACATTCGCTGCGCGTAGTCCTCCAGTTGGCGCATGACTGGATGGATGCGCCGCGATCGCAAACTTAACTCGCCGGCCAGGATCAACAGTTTGCCGCGCGTGCGAGCGTACCGGCGCACGGCTATTATTTTCTCCTCAGGCGAGGTGCTCTTGCGCACAATCGTCAAAAAGGTCGACCGATTTTGTTTCAGCAGCCGATCCAGCGTTTCGAGATTTCGCGGCATGCGTGCACTTACTTGCTCTTTGGTCAGGCGTTCGGTCAACGAAACCTTGATGGTTCGATCGAAGGGCAATTGGCCTTGGTGAACCTTCTTGAGAATCTCGACCGTATGGCGCATGGCGAAGTCGTTGCCGAGTACCGCGCTGCGGAATCGTTTGCGCGTGATCTCGATTTTCTTGGACAGCGAAATCTCCTGCTCTCGCGAGAGCAGCGGGATATCGCACATCTGGTTTAGATACATGCGAATCGGATCGTCGCTGAGCTTCGCAGTGCTGGCCGGTGTCGACATCGATTCACCGTCTGTCGACCCTGCCGGCGAACTTGCAGGCGTGGGTTGATCGATTAGTTCAACGCCCAGTTGGTCCAGCGCGACCAGCAGATTGTCGAGTTTCTCGCTGTTGGTGTCTTCGTCGGGTATGTGGCGATTTACTTCTTCGTAGGTCAGGTATCCTTGATCGCGCCCTTTGGCAACCAGTTGCTGTAATTCGTATTCCATCAGTTCCACCGTTCAACTCCTTTTGCGGGAAGGTTCATCGAATTCAACGAGTCGAGCTTTATGAGTAAAACAAGCTCATCCTCGTATCACTTATTGAGCGTTGCAGATTCCTCTGGTGGAAACTGCAAGCCCTGTCGCTGTCTCGCTTGCCGAATCATCTCGTTCAACAAGCTCAACTTCTCACTCTCATCCAAACGTTCGCTGCCCAGCTCGTTTTCCTGCTGTTGGCGACGCATTTGTTCCTGGCGTTCGCCCATGCGCTGCGTCAATACTCGCAAGCGATCTTCGGGCGTGTCCTTGACGAAACGTTGTCTTTCTTGTGATTTATCAAATAGAATGACCAGCAAACTCTTGAGCGAAGCATCCTCCAGAGCGTTCAGCACGCTGTCAAATGCCAAGTCGATGCCCATCGATTCAAGTTGCTGATACGCTTGCAGCATTTCGCGAGCCGCTGCGCTTTCCAGCCATTCGGGCATGATGCGTTCCAAAGCTATCGGAGCCAAATGCGGCGCGATGATCATCAGTTCCAGCAACTCTCGTTCAAGCGGCAAAAGATCACTAGGCCGAACGAGTTTAGGCGCCTGAGGTTGATCGTCTTGCAAGCGGTCCGGGCGAGATTTCGGGACCACCCTTCGCAGACTGGACAATCGATCTCGTAAAGTTGATTCGACGACGCCAAACTGCTTAGACAATCTGGCGAGTATCTGATCTTGGCGCACGCGAAAGGCTTCATCGGAAATCAGGCTGCTCTTGGGAACCTTGGCCAGCAAGCCCAGCATTTGCTCGATCGCCTCGTTGGCCCGATGCGTTTCCAGCAGCGGATCGAAACCCGAACACACTCGGCGCATCTTGAACTCGAGCCCGTCGGAGGACTGCGCGATCATGGCTCGCAACGGCTCTGCGCCGCGCTCCAGTAGATAATCTGCTGGGTCGAGGTCGTTGGGTAACGACAACACGCGCACGTCCATCTGTGCGTGTAAGAACAGCTCCAAGACTTCATCGGAGCGTTTTTGTCCTGCTGCGTCGCCGTCGAGCAAGAGAATTACTCGATTGCATAGATGCCGCAACATTTTCAAATGCGTCGCTCCCAGGGCAGTTCCCAGTACCGCAACGGAATTCTTCAAACCAAATTGATGCGCGATGATGACATCCGTGTAGCCCTCCATGATGATGGCTTCTTGGCTCTGCAAGATCGCATCGCGCGCTTGATCAAGGCCATACAGGACCTGGTGTTTGGTGAACAATCGCGTCTCGCGCGAATTGATATATTTGGCTGTATCTGCGATTCCCGGCAGAATCCGTCCGCCAAACGCTACCACGCGTTTTTGTGAATCTCGGATCGGAAACATAATGCGTCCGCGAAAGCGATCGTAATACGAACCACGCTCGCTTTTCATCGACAAATCGGTGGCTTCCAGGATCTTGTGGCTGTGACCAGCCGATTGGCATCGGTCGGTCAAGAACGACCATTTGTCGACGGCGAAGCCGAGTTGAAACGCGTGGACGCTTTCGTCGCTCAGGCCCCGCGACCGCAAATAGTCTCGAGCTTCCGTAGCGTCGGCGTCGTCCATCAACACGCGATGAAATTGTTCGCCAGCCCATTGCAGGGCATTGTACATCGCCAACTTTTCGTCCGTCGCCAGACGAGTTCGTTCGGGATTGCGCGTCGTGGGCAGTTGAATTCCAGCTCGCTCGGCCAAGAATTGAAACGCTTCGCGAAACCCAATCCCCTCGCGCTGCATCACAAAATTAAAGACATCGCCGCCAACGTCGCAGACCCAGCATTTCCAAATCTGCTTTTCCACATTGACTTGGAGGCTGGGACGCCGGTCTGCATGCCACGGACAGAGCGCCACATAGCCGCGTCCCTGGCGGCGCAACTCCATGTAGCTGCCCAGCAGATCAACAATATCTGTTGCGGCGCGAACGCGATCTTTGATATCAGTATCAACTGTGAACGACACCGGCAACTCCAGTGGGCGAACATAGGTCAAATAGTTTACGAGCACTTGTGACCTCGGCCGCCGTGTCGCTCGTAGAACAAAGCCGGCGCGAAGCCCGCTCGATAAATCGTCGGACTCCGCGCCAAACTAAATCCTAATGAGCTTCCAATCTAACCAGTCTTGGCCCTGTTCGCTTCTGGGTCGCAAACAATTCCATGACTGGAGTCCTCCCTTACGCTGCTGCAAAGTATGCAACATTAGCAGAAGCCAAGTCAAGCCGAGTTTTTTTGTGAAAACGGGTCGCTACCGACAAGCCCAAAAACCAGTGAAAATCACGAGGAAATGTAATTTGCCAACGCTCTGTTCCCAGGAGAAGTTTCCATGTAATTACCCGCAAAAATCTCGTGAACGCGCTGCGTTGGTTATTTGGGTTGCGCTTTCTTAATCGTCTCCGCTATCGAAACCGCTGCACCGCCTTGCGCTGCCGACTCGTCAGCGGCGCTCATGAAGGCATAGATTTCCGTTGTCTCCTCGGATGACACTGGCGGCTTGCCGGTCTTAAAGAACTTCACGATTTCGACCAGCAGTGGCGCGTAACTGGCCGACTTGGCGGTAGCCATTTTCTTGGTCCCGTAAATAATTGTCGGAAAATCGGACTTGCCTTCGCGAAGGTCGCGAAACGTTCCGATGCGGCCACCTTTCCACACGCCGACGACCATGTCGCCGCGATCCGTTTTGACTCGTTGCACAGTTTCGCAGCCCGTACCCATGACTGTGAACAGCGGCTCAACCGCATGAATGCCATACAGGTACAGCGACGGATGAAGCTCCGCCCAGGAACTGGATCCAAACACGTCGCAGCCGACGATGTTTCCAAGCTCATCGTTATTCTGGGCGCCTATAACTCCTTCGCTGTAACGCATCGAGGAACTGGACCAGCATGGCACATTATTTTCTTTGGCCAGTCGAAACAGCTTGATCACGTCGGTCAGACTGTGCGCTACCGGCTTGTCGACGAATAGCGGCTTGCCAGCCGAAATCACGATGCGAGCCTGTTCCAGGTGCGGGCGACCGTCGACGCTCTCTAGCAGAATGCCGTCGACTTTTTTGCATAACTCTTCGATGCTAGCGACGATTTCCAAGCCATGCTGTTCACGTAGTTGCTTTGTAAACCCTTCCACGCGATTGGCTGAAGCGGGGAAGTCGGGCGACCCACCTGGGAATCCAGCTACAACGCGGCAGCCGGTGCTGTTTTTCGGATCATTCAGGTATCGAGTAAAGGCAATCACGTGGGTTGTGTCTAGGCCGATGATGCCCAGTCGAATGGGCTTCTCTGGTTGTTCAGCGCGACTTGCGACAGGCAACGTCATTACTATGGCCGCAGCCATTAAGGCGAGCGGCAGATAGTTTCTTACCCACTCAAGCCCGAAGCGCAAGCGAGTGTATGCCAGGATTGACGCACTCGCTTGCGCATCGGGCTTGTATTCGCTTAGGCCTTGGTGAATTCCCACCTGCC
>SYJV01000011.1 GCA_005798335.1 Planctomycetaceae bacterium
CCAGCGCTGTACCTAGTGATGAGGCAATGTTTGTTGCGCCGGTCCTAAGCCAGCCCATAATGACGCTCAAGTTCCGCACCGTCAATCAGTTGGCTAGCAAAACAAGTCCGAAAGGAACCTGAGCTTAGCATTCAAGTTTGTACTTTTCGATTTTTGCAAAGTCGACTTCGATGCCCAATCCCGGAGCCGAAGGTACAGCTATCGATCCCGATTGAATTTGTAGTGGATGCACTAGGATATCTTCCAGCAATCCGTAGTACGTTGTGTCATTGGCCAGCGAGTATGCTGGACACGACGCGGCCACATGCAACATGGCTGCGGTCTTCGGCCCGAGGTCATGTCCGCAGTGCATAATGCATGGTACTCCTGCCGCTGCACAAATGTGACCAATCTCTACGCAAGGCCAGATCCCACCGGCGATATGCGTGTCGGGCAAAATAAATTCAGCCGCGCCGGCGCGCAGGATTTCATAGACGCTGGCCGGGTTCGTCACGCTCTCATTCAATGCCACGGGAACACTGGTTTGACCGCGCAGCCACGCGGCATCGGTCAAGGGCTCTGCCGGAATCGGTTGCTCGATAAATTGCAGATTGTATTTTTCCAATTGGCGACATAGTTCAGCCGCCACTTGGGGTGAATAAGCACGATTGGGATCAATGCGCAGTTTCAGTTTGTCGCCTACCGCGTCGCGTATGCCGCGAACCATTTCCAAGTCTTCTTGCACATCCGCACCGGCTTTGGTTTTCAGCGTGCCAAACCCCAGCTCGACATACCATCGAGCAAATTCCCCAGCCCGTGCGTAGGACTGAATCCCCATACAAGCCGCCACTTCCACTCGTTCGCGAATTACCCCGCCGAGCAGATTCGCCACCGACTTGCCAGTTGCTTTGCCCCGGATGTCCCACAGCGCTAACTCGATACCCGACTTCAATCTCGTTTCAAATGGGCAATCGCGATGAAACGCTGCCACATTAAGAGCATCGCGGCCAACCAGCCACTGGTTGGCGGCTGACTCCATTTTTCGCGCACTCAAGTTTGGCAAGAAGTTGACATTGTGTTCGCCCCAACCAGTAATGCCTGCGTCAGTTTCGACGCGAACAATTCCGCTTTGGGTCGTCGAGCTGCTGCGGATATGCGAACGGTAGGGCGCCAAGGGCGCGGTTTGAGGAACTTCGACAACCCAGACAGAAACTTTTTTAACGCGCATGCTTTTGGTGCTCTACCTTCCTGCCGTTGCAAAATTCCAAATTCCGTTCGGAAAAGGTACCGTGGTGGCTCTCCTTCATGTCGCTATAGGGCTTGGGCATGAATGGAGTGGGACGCAAGATTGTAGAACAGCTCGTCCCGAATGTTCATGGGCCGGACTCGCTATCCAGTTTATCAACGCTAATCGAGCTTGCGCAACGCGAGAGCGGCCTCTACTTGCACCACGATAAGTTCATGGGACCCCAAAGGTGCCACTAACCCATGAACATTCGAGACGAACTGTTCTACAATCTAGCGTCAATCTAAGTCCAGTAGCCTCGCATTCCGGTTATTCAACTAGCGACCTGGCAAACCGAGGCTACTTGCCTTTCGGATTTTTTAGTTCTGACAAATACTTGGGTTTCCAATCAGGAATTGGATGATCCTCACTTTGACTGTAAAAGTACAATTTGTCCGTTCCGTCCATTAAAATTGCGGTGACTCCGTGCCACATATACGGATTCTGCCCGAACTTTTCATTTAGTCTCCAGTTGGTTGCGATCGTCCCCGCGGGAAGCATGTTCCTCAACATTTCTGGGAATCGTTCTACCGCGATTATTTCTGCATTAGGATCACTTTTGATACGTTCGAGATCTGCGCGAGAGAGTTTAATCCATCCGTTTGCCGTTCCCTTCATATTCGCAGGCGCCGGAAAAAAAGCGAAAGGTACTTTTTTCCTTGCATAATGGCACTGGAATTCTTCGAACGTCAAACTCGCGAAGTTGGGGAACAGTTTGAGCAATACATCTTTGCTGTTGATAAAATTGTCGATCTTAGCCAATTTCGTGCGAGCAAAGCGATTCTCATTCGTGCTTGCTGACCAAGCCACGGCAATTACTACCAAGAACGACGTCAATAGCACGATATTTTTGTATCGCGACATGCTGCACCTTTCGCCGTCCAACGTGAATCGCAGATTAACGTGAACCTACTTATCGATTTCCAAATTGACGATGTTTTCACTCTCGGTGACAGTGGCTTTGAGGCCCGACGTCTCAAAGCTAGCGTATTTATTGGAGACTTTGGCCTTCTCTCCAAATTCCGGCAGTGGCGGCAAGATCATAACGCGATGTTCGCCGACGACCGTACCTGGCTTACCAAGATCCGATGCCATTTCAAACGAGCCGTCCGGTTGCAACTCGCCGCTTGCAACCACCGTCGGTTTGGACAGCGACTCGAACATTACGTTGCCACTGGTGAGGGGCGCTCCACCTTTGTACGTAAGCTTGCCTTTGACCGGATAAGTCTTAACGCCTTCCTCTGCGCAGCCAACGATGATCGAAAGCAAAATCACGCAGGTAACAGAAACCATGGCGTGCCTGCAAAACGTCCACGCTTGGACATTCATATTCCTATTTCCTCGCTATCAAGATATTATCGCAACCATCACTTACGTCGTCAGCGCTAATCTTCAATCGAAACAACGTTGCCATCCATGCGATTGGCGAGCCGCGCCAGGACCTCGTTATCGACAGTGATTGAAACGTTGCGAACTGCCCCATCACACAATACGAATTGGCAAACTCCAGGATGGTAACTGCCAAAAATGGCACTGGGTAGAAAGGCATCATGGGGCCCCTTGGCCAGTGGTCTTACACTGGCGGAATCAATTTGGCCGGTCGCACTACGAATATGGCCGGCTTCGCGTGAGACGGGTCCAGTTTCTAGATCGCCATTGAACACGCTGCGGTCTTCATTGCGACCGGACAACATGGTTTGGCGAATGTGTTTTTCGCCGAACAGAAACGTGTTAGTAGTGCCATCGGTAATATCTGCGAAACGCACTCGGGGCTTCCAGGTTTCAACAATGGTATCGATGCTTGATCGTGCACCGGTATCCTGTTCCGGAGCGCGGGTTCGTGCATTGACAAGAATCGTAGGCGGTGCGTTTCGAATACACTCGACGATTGCGCCATTGTATTGGGTATATCCAGTTCCGCAAACTGCTGCATAATCGGACAAACCACCAGGCGTATCCGGGAATCCAGTTTGTGCGGTGCGCACGTCTCCGACACTGTAGGTTGGCGGAATGCCGCGGCGCGAAGGACAGAAATAAAACGGAATATTCTGGCGAACGGCCTGAGGTGTTTGTTGAAAATAACGCTTCTTGATGTCCCATAATGTCAATACGTTGCCCTGCTCGCAATATGGCAAAATAATTGCGGCCCACGTCGGCCAATTATCGGCCAGCCGCAGCGGTGGCAAGCCGCGATAAGTGCTTTCAAAATTGTGGCAAGCCAATCCCATTTGTTTCAAATTGTTCGAGCATTGCATGCGTCTTGCTGCCTCGCGAGCCGACTGGACAGCAGGCAACAAGAGCCCCACGAGCACTCCTATAATCGCAATCACTACTAACAGCTCGACTAGCGTAAATCCACTCCGACGCAATCTGAATGCTGACATGAAATCCTCTCCTTCGCCTAACAAATTGAAAAAATCGAATAGAGACAATGCATGATCGTGCGTTAATCGCCGTAAAACTATTCGCGCATTTTAGAAATTCAGAAACTACAACGCAACGAAAAAGTTATCTTCGCGCAAAAAATGCTAGAAAAATCCAGGCGCGACATGGGGGAATATTCTTCGCGGCGAGAAAGATTACGCAGGGAGCAGAGAAGTGGCTCGAACTTCCGTGGTTGAAGGCGCACATGGAACTCTCGACGAAGGTTGTGAGAGCATGTACTGGACCGCGAGCTCGTGATTGACTGGCGGAGACCAGAGATAGCCTTGAGCGAACTTGCACCCGAGTTCGGCTAGTTTCGAGCGCTGAGTTTCTGTTTCAACTCCTTCGGCCACCGTCTTCAGTCGAAGATTGTGGCCCAGGTCCACGATTGTGCGCACGATCTCAAAACTTTCGTTGCATTCGAGCATCGTATTGATGAACGACCGATCGACTTTCAACATATCCAGCGGAAAGCGATGCAAGTACGCGAGTGACGAGTAACCTGTACCGAAATCGTCGATGCCTATGCGTACGCCCATGTCGCGCAAACCGATCAGAACCGGGCGAATTAGCTCGGCGCGGTCCATCAGGGTGCTTTCCGTAACTTCGATACATATGCAGTGCGGGTTCGCGCCGGTACGTTCCAAAATCTCTTTGAATTGATTTAGGAAATCGGGCTGGTAGAGTTGTTTGACGGCACAGTTGACGGTAACGAACAAGTGGCGATCCTGGTAATATTGTGCTTCCCAGAGTGCCGCCTGCTCGCAAGCTTTTTCCGTGATCCACCAACCCAGCGGAACGATCAGTCCGGTCTCTTCGGCGGTCGAAATAAATTCTTGGGGAGGGACCAGACCCTTGGTGGGATGTCGCCAACGCACCAAAGTTTCAAAACCCATGACACAACTGGATTCCAGGCCGATAATCGGTTGATAGTTCAGGTAGAACTCGTCATGGGCCAGCGCGTGTCGCAGGTCCTTTTCCAATTGCAATCGCATCGTGGCTCGATGTTGCATACCGATCTCAAATCGACGATGACGATTGCGTCCTTCGCGCTTGGCATGATACATGGCCGTATCCGCTTCGCGCAACAAGTCTTCTGCGCGAACGCTTGGGGATTCGCCCACTGCCCAGCCGATACTGACAGTGGGAAAAATCTCCTGCCCTTCCAAATCGATTGGCTCCGAGAGAGCGGTCAAGACGCGATTGGCAACGATCTCCACGTCCTCGGGTATCGACAGAGCCTCCAGCAGCACCGTGAATTCGTCGCCTGCGTGGCGCGCCAAAGTAGATTTTTCATGGAGTCGGCAAACGCTGTCGCTGGTGCGCAGGCAGGCTTCCAAGCGACGCGCGATCGTGATTAGTAGTCGATCACCGGCCTGATGGCCCAGGCTATCGTTGATCAACTTGAAATTGTCCAGATCTAGAAACATGACCGCGAAGAAGGACTCAGGAAAGCGAGCGAATTTTTCGATGGCTCGCTCCAATCGGTCCACGAACAGCAGACGATTGGGCAGCCCCGTCAGCGCGTCTCCAACTTTGCCTTCGGTGATGTCGGTCAGCGATCCGGCCAATCGATAAATAACGACAGAGCCGTTGCGGACATAGACTCCGCGACACAACATCCAGCGATAGCCACCGTCGCGATGGAGCATCCGAATTTCACACTCAAGATTGGTCTTGCTGGCTGAAGGTTGATTGACGGTGCTGTGATAGAATTTTTCCAAGTCGTCGGGGTGAACCCGGTTGGTCCACTCGCTCGCGGAATCACTGATTTCTCGATCAGAGTAACCCAGCATCGCTTTCCATCGCGGCGAGTAGTACACCGTTCCTTGCTTAACATCCCAGTCCCACAGCCCATCGTTCGACCCGCGAGCTGCCAAGGCGTATCGTTCTTCGCTGGCTCGCAGGGCGCTGAGCGTCATGCGAAGCTTTGCGTGGGTGCCAATGCGCGCTAGTGCTAATTCGTAGTCGAATGGTCTAGTGATGTAATCGTTGGCCCCAGCGCGAAATGCCGCCACGATATTATTGCGATCGGTTTCATCTGTCACCATGATTACCGGCAGCTTGGATACCGCATGGTCCTTGCGAATTAGTTCCAGGCATTCAAAGCCATCCATTTCGGGCATCACGATATCCAGCAGGACGATATCGAATGGCTCCTGACGCATGACGTTGAGCGCGTCGCAGCCCGATGACACCGGACGAACGACATATCCTCCCTTGACCAGCATCTGCGCTAGCAATTCGCGGCTCGCGGTTTCATCATCGACAATCAGAACTCGTGTTGAATTTTCCCCAAGAGCCTTATAGTCGCCTGTCAGTAGTTTGTCGGAATTCATAGCAAACTCTACTTATTGCCCAGCACATGCCATGTATTAAAGCGCGCGAGGTTTCGCATTTGCGCACTCATCGTCGATCAATACTAGGTCACGCCGTGAAGCGCATTCGTCGGGCACTACTGTCGGACGTACAAGTTGCTGCGCGGATTGTAGCGATAGAAGGATCTGTTTCTGTTCTAACGCCCGAAACTGCAGTTGGAGCCAACTACAACTACCAATTGACAGAGAAGGTGCGGTCAATCATGCTCGTCCACCGTCCAGTCGCCAAGTTTCTTTTCTCGAACAACGATCTGGATAATGGTGATTTTGAAGGAGGAGTTATTAATGCGGTTGGCTTCGGTTCTCACTCCCCTATCGGATCTGAATTTGCAGTTGGCAGCACAGTGTGGAGTGACAGATATCGTTGGTCGTTATCCAGGTTACCTCGGTACCGATCTCAATTCAAAAAAGCGTCGCGTCGAGGCATTTGGGATGAACCTCTCGGTCATTGAAGGTTACTTGCCGATCGAGAACATCAAATTGGGAATCGATGACGGCAGCGAACTGAAAGCGCTGAAGACTTTGATCCAGGGTATGGGCGACGCTGGAATTGGAATACTCTGCTATAACTTTATGTCGGGCACCGATTGGGCTCGTACTCGATTGGATGCTCCCGAGCGTGGTGGCGCCAAAGTCACTGAGTTCCGTCTGCGCGACGTGGAGCGTTCGGTCTTACTTGGGCGCGATTCGTCGAGTACTGGCCAAGTCGCAACTTCCATCACTGCGCCTCAGCTTTGGGAGAATCTGGAACGGTTGCTGACGGAACTGATGCCAGTCGCGGAGTCCGCCGGAGTGGTGCTCGCCATGCACCCGGACGATCCGCCGCTGGAGTCGTTCCTAGGCCGAGCGAGAATCATGAACAGTCTCGATAATTTTGAGAGGTTGGTGCATCTGGTGCCGAGCAGCGCCAACGGAATCTGCTTTTGCCAAGGGTCTTTTGCAGAAATGGGTGTTGACATTCCCAGTGCAATTCGGAGGTTGGGCAAGCACATACGGTATGTGCATTTTCGCGATATCCGCGGTTCGCTCGAATCATTTACTGAGACGTTTCACGATAATGGCCAAACCGATATGGTAGCGGCGATGCGCGCGTATCGAGAGATCGGATTTACAGGCCCCTTGCGACCTGACCATGTTCCACAAATGGTCGGTGAGGACGATGGTGAGCCGGGTTACACGATGCTCGGACGACTGTTCGCGTTTGGATACATGCGGGGACTAATGCAGGCCACCGAGAAAGACGGAAAAGAGCACTGACCATGAGCGATCCATCGATTAACGTAGACCAAGCTGAACCAATAGTCGCATCAATGCAAACGATTGACCACGGTGCGCTTCCGCCGTGGCAGATTGCGGATTTACCCAAACCATTGCCACTGTCGATTCGCAACGTGTTCCACACGATTGGTCCGGGAGCAATTTTATTAGCCGCATCGATCGGTGCGGGAGAGTGGATTGCTGGGCCGGTCACAGCCGTGAATCACGGCAGCCAGATCATGTGGCTGGCCACGGTCAGCATTTTCTTGCAGATGCTGTTTAATTTGGAAGCGGTGCGCTATACGCTGTATACGGGCGAGCCCATCTTCACGGGTTTTATGCGACTGAATCCCGGTTCGAAATTCTGGGCAATCTTTTACATCGGCATGGGCTTGCTGCAGCTCGCAACGCCTGCACTTGCCCTAACCACTGCCAACGTGATTTTCGCAGCATCGGTTGGTCGCGAGGCGAATGCCTCGGAAAGTGCCGATGGAACTTGGTTGATGTTCATCGCTTTTGCTTTGGTATTGGTCACAGCGTATCTGTTACTGTCGGGAAAATCCATCGAACGGATGTTGGAACGAATTTCTTGGGGCATGATCGCTTTTATTTTCGTGTTCCTGCTGACGGTCAATTGTCTGTTTGTACCGGCACACCAATGGGTGACCACTGCGACGGGATTCTTGACACCAAGTCAGTTGCCGGACAACGTAGATCTGATTTTGTTGGCGACGTTTGTTGCAACTGCGGGCTCGGGTGGATTGGGAAATTTGGCGATTTCCAATTGGACTCGCGACAAGGGTTTCGGCATGGGCGCCTATATGGGAGGCATTGGAGGCGTGCTTTCCGACCAACACGTGGAACTGGCCAGGACCGGTAAGATCTTTCCAGTTACTGCCGAGAACTTGGCGCGGTGGCGTCAGTGGTGGCGCTATGCGTTGATTGATCAATCGGGTTTGTGGGCAGTGGGCTGCGTGGTTGGCATGTATCTGAATGTCAATTTAGCCCTGGCCATTATTCCAGAAGGCTCCGAATTGGCCGGTACCAAAGCAGGCGCCTTCCAAGCGCAATACATGGCGCAAACGATGTGGCACGGATTGTGGTTCCTTGGCCTACTGAACGGATTTTGGATTCTGTATTCTACGCACATCGGTAACACCGACTGTCTGACACGCACTATTTCCGATATTGCCTGGGTGGCTTGGCCCAAATTGCAACGTTGGTCGTCCAGCAAGGTCTATGCGACCATTCTGGCGGTGATCGTCGTAATCGGCTTGGTGATTCTGTCGTTTGGCGAGGACGGATTGGGGTTGTTCAAAGTTCTGGGAGTTGTGGCCAACCCAATCATGGCCATTGGTGCGATCCAAATCCTGCGAGTAAACACGCGATTCCTACCAAAGGAGATTCGACCACCGTGGTGGCGACGGGCCGGTTTGGTATTGTGCACGCTGTTGTACGGAACAATGTGTATCGTATCTGTGTACAGCTTGTTGCGTTGATTCAAACTGGTCCGGATGCGCAAGTTTTGTTCCGCATCGTGTGTCATGGGACCGCGTCAAATACTGATCACTAGTTGGACAGCGCCATTTTGTGTGCAAGGCATGGCTTTTCGCCCTAGCCATTTCGTCGTTTAACCCCAATACCGTTCAACGAACGTGTGATAAGCTTCCAGCTTGTCAATATCTTGTGCAAGCAATGGCGAAACTCAGCTACAGGTTGCCAAGCTGGAAGCTTATCCCACGTTCGTTGAACGGTATTGCGTTTAACCCGCAGCCGCTAGGCGAGGATTGGGTTGAGCTTGGCTTTGCAATAAGTTCGAAAACTCAACCCAATCCTC
>SYJV01000103.1 GCA_005798335.1 Planctomycetaceae bacterium
CCGAGAAGTCCCCTTTGTGGAAACCACCAGCGTGCTGAGTGAGTTCGTCAAGGGAGTTGTCGTCGGTTCAAGTGGCACATGGTCGAGTTTTTCTGGCGAGTTAGCCATCAGCCTCGTGCCGATCCTAGGAGCTTGGCCAGACGTTCGCGATACGATATCCAAGCTATAGAAGTACGGACGCGCAGGTCTGACGGCCCAGGACAAGTTTGAATTATCACTATCAGTCCTCGGCATCGTGGCTGAATTCGGCGGCCCAGTTGACTACATCGTGGACGCGGTCAAGCTGTCGTTCAAAGCGCTCAAGGTCACCACCGGCGCGCGATTCGCCCAGGTCTCGCTAGCCGTCATACCCTTCCTTCAAGAACTCCTAGATGCGATGTTCAGCTACGAGGTGGCTCGCAAGAGCGGACCGAGCGGACCGCCGCCAACTTTAGGAGGCAATCCCGAGGGTGAATTCCAAGTCCATTCAATGCTTGGTGATCTCGCTACTCTAAAGGGCGAAGGTGAACCTCCTGCGCAATTATTGCAAAGAGTGCTTGCCAAGTTGGAAGCCTGGGAGCGATCCTCGGGCAATGCACTACCAGGCAGGGTTCGCACGGTACTCAAACGAGCCATCACGCTTTTCAAGTGCATGGACGCACCTCCATCATTTTTTGAACTACTGGTGGAAGTCAAAGGGGCCATGAAGGGTCGGTACGATCAAGTCGTCGGTCAGTTGCTGGAACATTTGGATAGCGACGCGTTGCAACGAATGTTGACCAAACTGAGCACCGTGATCACCAATGTACAAGACCGTGTCTTGGCAATCGACAGTCTTGTGTCGGGGATATTTCGAGATAGAGCCCGCAGAACGCAGACGATTGCGGATTTTATGAAAGCGACAGATCCCGAAAAACTTGCCGAGTTGATGAGCTTGATGGGGCGAGTGACAGCGCGTCTGAACGGTGACGCCGTCCTGGTGGGCTTCGCACTCCGGAGCCTGATACAAAGTGGCGTCATTCGCAATGCCGACGAAGCCAAAGAGTTTTTTGAAAGGGTAGACAATCTAATCGACGACGTCTCCTGGGATCCAACCAGCATGAAAGGCGTACGCTCAGCGCTGCATCGCATTGGAAACACTGATGCGTACAATTTGGTTATGGGCTCAGTTGTGCAGCTCGATATTTCGCGCACGCTTTCCAAGCAAGTGTCGGAAGGCAACGTACCTCCCGAATTGGCGGGTGCCGTGAAAGTCCGTCTGGAAGTCAGAGAGCCAACTGGTGACTGGCCGACGAACAAGAGAGGAAAAGCATACAAAGAAACGCAATCGGTGGATGTTGTCTATGTCGACGCCAACAATAATGTGATCGGTAATGTCGAGGTAAAGACGTTTAACATCACACGTTTGAATGATACCAACAACGATGGTGCGTTGAATGCGCTACGGAGTCAACTTTTGCGATATATCAAACTGAAACTGTTAGGCCAAGAGTTTCGCTATGCTGTGCCTGATTCTGATACCGCAGGCCGGATAATCGATGCGATGACTACGAAGGAACAATTAGCTTTCAGAAGAGCATTTGGAGAAAATATAGAAACGTTGGTTAGTTCGAATCCCAAAGTGTATAAATACTTTAACGTCGTTAGCTCCTCGTTTTATAGGTAATGCGCTCGATGCTTAACAAACCCAGCATACTCGACCCGCGAAAAATGCACTGCGGGATAATGCGTACTAACATGTCGGACTTGGAGGCAAGAATCACTGAATTCGAAAAACAAATCGACCTATTCAAACGCTACGACAGGGCGATATTATGCATTGAACGGTTGGAAAGAAAGAAAAACGAAGACCCAGAGATTTACTTTCATCAGCCGTTCTTGGAAGCATGGAAATACAGTGGTAACTGGAATGACACATCACAGATTTTCATAAATGGAAATCATAAATGGAAAAGTTGCGTGAAACATTATGTTTTTTTGAGGCATGTGGGTAGAACATTATTGGCGGTCTGGCAATTCGATGAATATCTCCAAATCGGTCTGGTGGGTGGGCAGGGACAATTCCCTGAACCGTCTCACTATTCTGAGGATTTTGAGCCCCATTACCATCGATTGGAATTTAATTGTCGATCGACAGTGCCAGCCGGCGAGGTCATACGTAGTTCGCAAATGAAAGCACATCTTGTTGATACATCGACTTTTGCTTTGACGCAATTTGTTTCCGCGTCGGGAATAGGTGATTGGCTTGATTCACAAGAAAAAATGCAAGAGCACGGAATTCGCGTTAATCCAGCAATTGATGATTGGCTGTCTGTCCCAAGTTCAGTCGACATCAGGAGTCTGGATGCGGAAACCTGTATCACCCTATTCGAACGCTCTGTGGATTCGATGATCGACCGAATAGGTCGTCCAAAGTATGTGAGTCTTTATGTCGATCTCGATTACAGAGACACGCAAACCAGCTTTGCATTTCAAAGCATCTCTAAATTGCCGCCCGTGTGGAGCTATTTTTGTGGTCACTGGGCGCCGGAACGATTCGATATCTATTCGTTACCCAAGGACCCACAGGCAATACGAGCCTATCCGCTCCTTCGCATGTCGACTTACGGACGATTTCCTGGGCTGCTCTTTCAATTAAACCTAGTTCATGTGCGCGGCAATTCGTTCATCGAAATCCAAGCGTATGAGGACACGAAGTGGTTCGATGTAGTTTCCAATTTCTTCGGTGCACCGATCGACGTTTGGGAGGGGCCGATCGAATCTCGTTTCGGCTGGTACGGCGATGCAAGTACAGGCAGAATCGTCAGACACCGGACAAATTCAGCCAACACGGTTCCTCCCGAAACAGTTCCCAAGCTGGTGTTCTTGGTGCTTCCAAAATACTTCGATTATGGTGGCGACAACTTTTTCGAAAGTCCTCTTACGTATGCCGACCCTCAAGGCTTGTTCCGTACACGCGCCGAGGCGGAGCGCTTTGCCGAATCGCACATGTCGCAATTGATGAATGGGTTTGAATTACCAGTGCTGACATCCCAGAATGCTGACTATGAACTCGATGACCTTC
The DNA here is from genome assembly GCA_005798335.1 of Planctomycetaceae bacterium. Classification (GTDB taxonomy): domain Bacteria; phylum Planctomycetota; class Planctomycetia; order Pirellulales; family Pirellulaceae; genus Aureliella. The sequence continues at coordinate 3,044 of SYJV01000103.1, forward strand.
CCGATGAGAACATCCAGCGACTTCACGAAGTACTGCGACTCGATGAGATAGCCGATTGGCGAGAATCGATCGACGATTTTCAGTGGAACCTACCTGAGGATATGGATTTCGCGGACTTTTTGCGACTGCTGAAGGTGACTCCTTATCGCATCATCGAAACAGTTATCGAGGATGATGTGCTGGTCAGAAAGTTTGCTGACCGGATTGAATCCGGAAAATTAGACAATAAGCTTCGTCGAGAAATCGCCCAAGCGTTTGAACTTGCATTCCCTGAAGAAAATTATCAAAACAGGGCGTAGCTTAGTGCGACACTGAAGCTCGCCAACAACTCTGTGAATTGCTTGGCCTGACGATCATGGAGCACACGTTTCCAGAATAGCTGGGCATTAACCGACAGCGAATTCGCGGAATCGACGAATCGTTCCACAATTGCGTCGAGTGTGGTTCTTTGCTTAACAAGCCTATCGCCGGAATCGGATTGATTGTTGCCGGGTGCAACCTATCAAGAGGTTCCGTCGACGCGTAGTTGGACGGATGTTGTCGTTGGTAGTGGACAATCTCTGGCGAACCACAAGTCGTTCGCTGCGTCCGCTGTGTCATTTGCGTGGGGAGCGGCCGCAGGAGGAAGTGGACTGGATGAG
>SYJV01000104.1 GCA_005798335.1 Planctomycetaceae bacterium
AGTACCCAGCGCCGAAGTGTAAGGCGAGCGGCAGATAGTTTCTTACCAATACAAGCCCGAAGCGCAAGCGAGTGTATGCCAGGATTGACGCACTCGCTTGCGCATCGGGCTTGTATTCGCTTAGGCCTTGGTAAATTCCCATCTGCCGCTCGCCTAAGACTGTCACTCTTGGCCGTCAATGGATTACTTAGCCAGTCCTCGCTGTTTCAACCAATCGACAGCGCGATCGGGCCAAGTACCGATATCGGAACCCGGTCGAGGACGCGTGCCGTAGCCATGACCGCCCGACTGGTAGATGTGCAATTCTGCGGGAACCTCCAGTTGTCTTAAAGCGGCGTAGATCAAAGCGCTACCAACGCTGGACGATCGGTCGTCGTGTGTGTGGATGATAAATGCAGGCGGATGGTTTTTTGGAACGACGATAGGCGAAATTAACTGTCCAGTCTGAGAATCGACCACGTTCCAAGGATAAATCAACATCGCGAAATCAGGTCGAGCCGAAAGGTCATCGAGTACATCACCACGAGCGTAAGTGCGCGGGTAGGTGTCGCACAGATGAATCGCAGCAACTTGTCCTCCGGCTGAAAACCCCAGCAAGCCGATCTGTGAGGGGTTGAGCTTCCACTTCTCGGAGTTAGAGCGAATGATACGCATGGCGCGCTGCGAGTCTTGCAAAGGTCGCATCCAGCGGTCGCCGGAGGTAGCTTCTGTCGTTCGATAACGAAGTACGAAAGCCGCAATGCCAACCTTATTCAAAAATTGTGCCGCCTCGGACCCTTCCAAATCCGGCACGACTTTGCTGAAACCGCCGCCGGGCAATATCAGCACGCCGACTCCGTTTCCATCGGACGCCGGCAGAAACACATCCAAGGTCGGCGACGTAATTTTGACGATGCGCGTGATTGCTGGCTTTTCATCAGGGCGTCCAGGCATCGATTCACCAACTTCGCGAGTCGATTCGCCAGGAGCCAAGCCGGGCCAAATCGGTATTGAGGTGCCGTTGTCGGCACTACCACTCTGTGAGCCAAGAAAAATCGTGGTGGTCAGCGCGACAGCAGATAGCAGTTGCTTCATCACAGCCCTCATTCGTTTCGATTCATGGATACACTAGATTGGACTCGCTCATTGCGACCAATAGCATAATCGGAATGCTGCGGCAGAAAAATCCGAGACACTCCCAAACAAAATTCAGCAACGATCATGATCGGCAAGGCATGGAACTTCGTGGCGCGTAAGTATAGACTGCCACTTTATCAGTCCAACCAACGGAAGCCCGTTTATCAAAGGTTTGTTGGTAGATCTCTCCACAGATTTTCATCGGCAGAAGAAATATGATTGGGTCTCTTAGGAATAGCCGAGAAATAAGTGTCAGGTACCTTTTGTGCGCAGCACCCGAAGGGCGAGTTTCTCGCAAAAGGTACCTGACACTTATTTCTCGAGCGATGCTTAAGTTGGTTGTGCATCATTGCCTATTCGTGTGCAGTCTCTTGGCAGTGTCGAATCTGGGCATGGAGCGCATTCTAGAGGCCGATGACCGAGTCAATGTACTGTTCATCATCGCTGACGATTTGACATCAACTGCACTTTCTTGTTATGGCAACACGGTCTGCCAGACGCCCAATATCGACGCGCTAGCAGCTCGGGGAACGCGATTCACACGCGCGTATTGTCAGGGAACTTATTGTGGACCTTCGCGAGCGTCATTCATGTCGGGCTATTACCCACATGCGACCGGCGTACTGGGATACACCAATCCGCGGCCACAAATCGGCGAGCGTGCAACGTGGTCTCAGCATTTCAAAAATAACGGCTATCATGCGGCGCGAGTGAGCAAGATTTTCCACATGGGAGTTCCTGGCGGAATCGAAGAAGGTTCGGACGGTGCGGACGACGAAGCCTCGTGGACACAGAGGTTTAACAGTCCCGGTCCGGAATGGAAGGCTCCCGGCGCCGGCGAAACGCTGGAGGGAAATCCAGAAGGCAAGAAACCGGTCGTGGGTGGCAATACTTTTGTCGTTGTCGAAGCTGACGGTGATGACGGCGTTCACTCCGACGGTAAAACAGCCGCGAAAGCAGTGGAACTGCTCGCCCAACTTCGAGATCGCCCATTCTTTCTCGCCGTCGGATTCGTGCGTCCACACGTACCCTTTGTGGCTCCACAGTCTTACTATCATCCGTATCTGCCTTATGAGAAAATGGTCTTGCCCGAAAAGATCGCCGGAGATTGGGACGACATTCCTCAATCGGGAATCAATTACAAGACTAGCAAGAACATGCAGATGGATTTGCGAAAGCAGAAAAAGGCGGTCGGTGGCTACTACGCATCTGTTGCATTCATGGATGCGCAAGTTGGCAAAGTATTAAATGCTCTGCGCGATCATGGCTTGGATAAGAACACCATCGTCATCTTTACCAGCGACCATGGCTATCACTTGGGCGAGCACGATTTTTGGGCCAAGGTCAGTTTGCACGAAGAATCGGCGTCGGTACCGATGATCATCCGCGCACCGGGCAAACGTCCAGCGGTATGCAACTCGCTGGTTGAATTGATCGATCTTTATCCGACGATCGCCAACCTATGTGGCCTGCCCAGCCAAGCTCGCTTGCAAGGCAAAGACATCTCACCGATGCTGGACGACCCTCAATTCAAAGTACGGGAAGCGGCATTTAGCGTCTCGCCATCGCAAAAGGGATTTCTCCTGCGTGAAGACCGCTGGGCGTTCATTCAATACGGTGAAACTGGCGAAGGTGGAGCTGAATTGTTCGACATGGACAACGATCCCAAACAAACCACCAATCTTGCGAACCAGCCCATGCATCAAGCACTCGTCCAACAGTTACAATCAAAGCTGGCCGAGAAGCTTCGAACCGTGCGCGACAACGACTTGGGCCGATGAACATCGCTCTGCCGTTCACGTTGTATTAGTCCGGAGCAGGGCTCTCAGTAAAGATTCTATGAATGCACGCTGGGCACTTGCGAGGTGAATTCAGACCATGTTCGATGCTCAAGATCTGCGTCCGATGGCGCTCGGTGTATTGGGAGCAGCGGTCGGCGGGTACGTTGGCTATCAACTGTTCGTGTGGATTTTGAGCCAAGGCCTGTATGCCATTATCTTGCCACCTTCGCTGTTGGGGTTGGGCGCGGGTCTGTTGGCACGACGTAGGCTGATGCCACTTGCGGTTCTGTGTGGACTGGCCGGATTGTGGCTGGGATTGTTTGTTGAGTGGAAGACGTTTCCCTTTATCGCCGATGGTAGCTGGCAATATTTTCTAACTCATGTTTATCAGTTGAAGCCCATCTCTTTGATCATGATCGCGCTGGGCGCATTCTTCAGTTACCGTTTGGCGCTGGGCAGTGATCGGCAGTCCGTAGTGCTGTGAAACCAGGCGAGTACGCCACGATCGAAGCCGCGCAAGCGTTCCGCTGGCCTCCTTATTTGGCAACCTCGGGCAACACGATTCTACTGAGTAAGTTCAGCCAGGGGAGGTAGATCACGCCCACATACGTGAGGACCACGGCTGAACCAACCACCATGGAGACTAACATGGGCACAAAGTTAGCTTGTCTCAGCGAGATTGCTTGCGCTTGGTAGCGCAAAAAATGCGCAAGTTCGCGCAGTTGACGACTGATCTCAGGTGGCGTGGAGACTTTTGCCTCCACGATTGCTAACAACGAAGATATTTCGCGACCTAAGATATTTCTGTTTTCTCGAGATCCGGGAACTTGAACATTCGTTTTAACCACTTGCGACAAGACCGAACTGTTCGGGACCGCGAGAGCCGTTGTGAAAGACTCAATTTCATGCGCCGGTACTTGTGCTTCAACCAACATCGCAGCGATATCCGCGCTGAGTGCGTGCAGTTGCGTTCGTTGCGACGGATCGTTGGGCCAACCATCGCAATGCAGTGTGCTGCGGCGCCAAAACCAAACTACCAATGGGAGAAACACGACTGCCAGAAAGACGATCGATTCCCACCAGAGTCCATTGCGTATCCACAATAAAATAAAAAACCAATCGGGACGGCGCATGTCGAACGCCAGAAAACTGTGTTCGTACTCTGGCACTAGATGCCAAATCGTAAATGCTAAAGAAATTGCGGCGACCAAGATCAAGAGTATCGGGTACAATAGGCTGGTACGGAGACGCTTCGCCGAACTAAGGTTCGCCAATACCATTAGAGACCAAGCATCAATGGCTTGCCCGAGCATTCCAGCTCGCTCACCGGCCCGGATAACGGCAGCCAACTGCTGAGATCGGAGGTCGCATCCGGGCGCAATTGCTTGTGCAAGCGGCAGTCCGCTGGCTAGCGACCGCTGGATCTCGCCAGCAAATTTCGCAAGAGGATGTTCAGACTGTTTGCTGAGTGATTCAAAAGCGGGCTGTACCGGCAATTTCGCGCGCGCAAGTCCAGCAATTTCTCGACAGATAGCTATTTGCTGGTCAAGGGTGCACGTTCGTATGGCCATCAGTTCCTCGCGTCCGCGTTCTAAGGGATAAGACAGTCTAACATTTTCCTCCCAATAAGAACTCAGGTGATTTGAGAAATCTCACACCCACGCAAATCGCATTTGCTGGAAAGATCGCTCGTTCGGTACCGGCGACAGGTCATCCCCTGTCGGCTAACGGTGCGCAGGAATTTCTAGGAATCTGCTGCTGTGCAGATTGGATGATTATGCTATGCCTGCCTTCGCCCGGTGAATCACTTATCGCATAAGTTGATCCTCTGCGCAGGTCTATTGCATGCAATTGCCTTGACCAAATGAAATGCTTGTCAGGCAGAGTGTTCGACCGAAAGGAAGCAGAAGCATGATCGTAACGCGCATCGACGGTGGGCTGGGCAATCAGATGTTCCAGTATGCCTACGGTTTGTATTTGGCTGGCAAGCATCATGTGCCGCTAACGCTCGACCTATCATCCTATGCTTCCAAACCATCCAATGGTTACCTGCTGGATCGATTTAGCATCGAGGCGCGACAAGTAGAAGCGGAGTCTCGGCGGCGAGTACCTCATAAATACCAATTTGCGAACGAAAAATCCTGGCGAACTTGGTTGGGCCTAGGTTCACCACTGCGACTTGTGCGCGAACGACCATTTGGCTTTGCCGAGAGATATTTGAAAGTTGGCGATGACAGCTATTTGGCAGGTTACTGGCAGAGCGAAAAGTTCTTTCCGGGTTTGCGATCGCTGCTACTGAACCAGTTCAGCGTCGGTGCGCCGATGTCCGACGCCACGCGAAGATTGGGCCAGCAATTGAGCGAAGTGAATAGCATCGCCGTTCACGTTCGGCGCGGCGATTATTTGTCCAACCCAATAAACGCCCGACTGTATCAAGAACTTGCCAGCGAATACTATCGGCGTTGTGTTCATGATTGGGCAGCACATCGTTCCCATGTTCACGTATTTGTGTTCTCGAATGACCTGCACTGGTGCAAAGCCAATCTCAAATTCTCCCAGCCGACAACGTTTGTAGAACATACGACGGGACAAACCGCGTACGAAGACTTGTGGATGATCAGCCAGGCAGCTTGCTGCGTGATGGCCAACAGCACATTCAGTTGGTGGGGAGCATGGCTGAATGATCGCCCCGACAAAACGGTTTACACTCCGCGCAAGTGGTTTCATCCCAACACGCTCGATGATCGCCACCTACCGTGCGAAAGCTGGATCGCCGTAGATACGCAGCAGTTGCGAACGACACACTCGGTGGCTGAGTCCTCGCGCGCTGCGTGACAATTTGATCGCGCTGAGCAACTATAGGTTGCGCAGCATCTGAGCAACTTTGGTTTCGAACAATGCTTGCCACTCGGGGGTAAGTTTGTTTTCGAGTAATAATACTCAAGGCTTTCTTCGCCTACCTGGATCTTGTTTTAGGCATCAAGGGCCAGCCAGCAAACGACTAGTTAACAGACGTATCCAATCACGAAAATGTTGGCAAGCAGTCATCATCGTTCTCATCCCAATGTACTCGGTCACGTCGGGTCCAACTGTCGTTTTATCATGTTCGTAACGCGGTATCTGTTGGATAATACGTCTTGATGGCGCTCCCGTCGGAGTGTCGTTAATCATTTCGATATCCACGTGATCGCTAGTGATTTTTTGCAAGTTTTTGACTTCCGCGTCAATACCCTCGTAAGACAATTGTAGCGACTCTGGCTCGGAAAAAATCAGCGTCTCAAATTCATGCAACTGAATGTGTGAGACGAACCGCGTCTTTCCAAGGTCGTCAGCAAATGCCCGCTCAAGTGACTCGACGTACGGTCTAGGGTTTTCGGGATTGCGAGTACATTCGTTTTTTCCGGGAAAGTCGTTAGGCAATGCGTAAAGATCAATCAATGAAGTGAACAATAAATTGGGCCGTTGGTTGGCTCGAAATGTCCGGACCATATCGCCTTTGATGATTTGGTATTTGTTTGCCCCACCACGATGCGCAACGCCATTTTTTCGCTTATGTGCAGACGAACCTATCTGGCAGTAACAAACAAATGCAATACAACTTCAGATGATCCCCAAGCATAACGAAGAACTAGGCTTTGTTTCTAAAGTCGCCTTTCGCTCCGCGAAAGATTGGAAAAGACTGAGCTTTCGCGGAGCGAAAGTCGACAATCTGGTTGTTTAGAAACAGAGCCTAGTTCACACAACGACGCTATCAATGCGATACTCGGTCTCGTTTCCGTCATTGGGCACCCTAGAACCTTGTGCAGATCGTTCGCAAACACCATGCAAAACGCCAAGACGCCGGGAGCATGATGGTGACTTTCATGCTCGCAAAACCGCCGTATCCAAATTATCCCGATTTCAGTAACCCAGTTACCACGTCACCGTGAACATCGGTTAAGCGGTAGTCGCGGCCCTGAAACCGAAACGTGAGTTTCGTGTGCTGAATTCCCAATGCATGGAGAATCGTGGCATTCAAATCGTGGACATGGACCAAGTCTTTGACGACGCCGTATGAGAAGTCGTCGGTCTCTCCGTAGCTGGTACCCTGTTTGAAACCACCGCCTGCCATCCACACAGTAAAACAGCGGCCATGGTGGTCGCGGCCATAATTGCCAGATTCCAGCTTGCCTTGAACGTAAGCGGTGCGTCCAAATTCTCCTCCCCAAATCACCAGCGTTTCGTCTAGCAATCCACGCTGCTTGAGATCGAGGATCAATGCTGCGCAGGCTTGGTCGACATCGGCAGCTTGCAAACGGATGTCGCTGGGCAAATTGTAATGTTGGTCCCAGCCGCGATGGAAAAGTTGCACGAACCGTACCCCACGTTCGATCATGCGCCGCGCGAGCAAGCAGTTCGCTGCAAACGTACCAGATCGTTGAGCATCTGGGCCATAGCGCTCAAACGTGGCCGCAGATTCGTCCGCTGTGCTGGTCAACTCTGGGACCGATGATTGCATGCGAAACGCCATTTCGTATTGCTCGATGCGCGTCAGAATCTCAGGATCGGGCGTCGAAGCATAGTGGTATCGGTTCAGTGTTTGGACACTGGACAGCATCTGCTGGCGAGCGAGCGCATTGAGCTGGCCAGGGTGATTCAAATACAGCACAGGGTCACCCTGCGCCCGAAAACAAACTCCTTGATGGTTGGAAGGGAGAAAGCCCGAGCCCCAAAGTCTAGCGTACAATGGATCGTCCGGTCGGGCCGCACTGCCCCGAGATAGCAGCACGACGTAGGTGGGCAGATCTTCGTTCTCGCGTCCTAGGCCATAGCTGAGCCACGATCCGATCGACGGACGCCCCGGCAACTGACTGCCGGTCTGCAAGTAAGTCACTGCCGGATCATGATTGATAGCTTCTGAATGCACCGATCGAACAAAGCACAAATCGTCCGCGTGCGTCGCTAGATGGGGAAGCAATTCGCTGATCCAAGCACCACACTGACCATGTTGGCGAAATCGGAATGGCGAGCCTACGACCGCCAGGCTCTTCTGATTGCTGGTCATACCGGTCAAACGCTGGCCTTGGCGAATTGAATCTGGCAACTCACTGCCCGACAATTCTTGCAGCTTGGGTTTATAGTCAAACAGCTCGATCTGCGATGGGCCACCATGCATGAACAGCGAGATTACACGTTTGGCAGTACCCGGAAAATGCGGCTTTGCGACAGGCACGCCAACCGAATTGGTCGTAGGCGCGGCAGCCTGTACATCGGACCCAAACAAACTCGCCAGCGCAGCGGCTCCGAGACCCGCGGTGCAGCGTTCTATCCAGTCGCGTCGCAATACTGTTGAATTGCACATCATGGAAACTTGCCGTCGGATGACTGATCGTGGAACATGGTCTACTCTTTGGTTACGGTTTCGTCGAGGTTGACAATCACGTGCAGCACGTTCGCCAGCGCCGCAGTTGCGCTACTCTGCTTGGTGTTCGCTGTATCTACAGCCTCACGTGACTCGCCGACGTTCAATAAACGAACCGCTTCCTCGGGCATGGCCTGAAAACTATGCCACTGCTGACGGTAGAGTTTGAGCAGCGTTTCCGACTCAACGCGCGTCGGTCTTCGGCATAGGAGTTGAATAAATGCTTGCTCGATTGCGGCCAAGAGCACCGGCGATTCCTCCGATGCGTACCACTGGCTGTCGATGGATGCTGCCTCTCGCACCAAGTTCTTTGCCCAAACGCGCGAGGCTTCGACATAAGTGGTATCGTTCATCAGCACAAGAGCTTGCAGCGGAGTATTGGTTCGAGAACGGGCCACTTGGCAGGTCTCGCGAGTCGGCGCGTCCCAGACCAACGAAGCGGGAGGCGGACTTTGCCGCTTCCAAAACGTATAGAGGCTACGGCGATACAATCCCTCACCGCGATCTTGAACGTAACTGTGATCGCCGTTGTACGAAACTGCTTCCCACAAGCCCGGTGGCTGGTACGGTTTGACCGATTCGCCCCCGATTCTATTGTTCAGCAACCCAGCGACCGCTAGCGCAGAATCGCGCACCACTTCGGCTTCCAAACGAAATCGAGGTCCGCGAGCGAGCAAACGATTCTCTGGGTCGCGCTGGTAAGCCTGAGCGGCAGTGGACGATGACTGCCGATACGTGGCGCTGGTTAGGATCTCGCGCATCAGGAACTTGATGTCCCAACTCGAGTCGAGCAACTCGATGGCCAATTCGTCAAGTAATTGTGGATGGCTTGGCCATTCCCCTTGGGCACCAAAGTCTTCAACCGTTTTAACGATGCCGACTCCAAACAACTGTTGCCAGATGCGATTGACCGTAACTCGAGCCGTTAACGGATTCTCCGAACTGACCAGCCAACGCGCCAACTGATATCGATTGGATGGCAGTGGATCACTATCCGGTGAGTACTGCGAAACCGCAGAGGTCAATGCGCTCGGAATTCCAGCCTTAACTTCCTCCGAGGGTTGGTCGTATTGGCCGCGCACAAGAACAAACGTCTTGCGAGCTTCGGGCTGGTCTAGCATTACCATCGTGGTTGGTAGTTGCTTCTCGAAGGCCAGCAGTTTCGCGGACGCGACGGATTTTTCGGCATAAGTCTTCCACCACTGTTCGGATGTCGATTTGAGAAAATGTTCCAACAGCCGCTGTTGTTGTGCCGCCCCCAATTCCTCTGACTTGGTCCGCAGCGCGCTGGATATGCTCTCACCAGTAACCCAAGCTTCGAGGTCTTTGGCGTCGAGGACACGATTAAAGATGTTCACCTCGTCGATCAGTCCAGTGAATCCTAAACTCTCACTACGCCTGCCGACGCGAAACGGTTGCGCGTTACCAATCGAGCCGCGCAGATTGTCGTATTCGATCGTCGTAGCGACGGGTTTGCCGTCGATATACATGGTCAATCCCGAAGCATGTCCCGATCCATCGTAGGCAATGGCCACATGTTGCCATCGATTGGTGGCGATGCCAGACACCGACCGCACGCGAATCGCGTCACTCTCCGCGCGGTGATTCAGATGTGCGACCAGCTTGCCTTTTTCGAACAATAGATCGTAGCCTCGCAAGAATAATCGGTCGTCCGTTTTAGAAAAAATACATCCAGCACTGCCTGAAGTTGGATAGATCCACGCTCCGATCGTGAAGGGCGTCGTGGAAGCGAAATCGAAAGCTCGGTCATCCGAGAACACGCAATGGGAATAGGCATCTAAATCGACAGCTCGCCCGACAAGGCTCGATCCATACTTGGGCGGGCGCTCCTGTTGGCTAGCGAGCAAACAACCGCGATCAACTTCGCCCAGGCTGTTGCCGTCCGCTGTCACCCTCTCTTGCGCCGTCCGAGCTGCTGGCGCGAAAGGCAGATCTTCCTCGAACGAAAAACGTGCCAACAGTCCTTTACGATTAAACTGTTCCAACGACGCTTGGGCTGTTGATCTCCATCGCTCCAATTGCTGTTGCACTTGGGATTCAATTGAATCCCAAGCGGCATCGGCGGCCTTTTTCTGTAGCTGCAATTCGGTCAATTGAGTTGACTGCTCGGCCGTTGGAGTTGAAATCATCGGTTGCGAGTTACCTTCGGTTTGAATGTTGCCTTTCTCGGGCACTTGATTAAAGTAGGCCAGCAACTGGTAATACTCTCGCTGCGAAACTGGGTCGAACTTGTGTGCATGGCAGCGAGCGCAGTTCAGCGTCAGGCCAAGCCAAACGGTTGCCGTCGTTTCCAATCGGTCCATGACATAGGAAATGCGATACTCTTCATCAATGACTCCGGTCTCATTGGTCGCCGTGTGATTTCGATTGAAGCCCGTAGCAATGCGCTGGTCGGAGGTGGCAGCGGGCAGCAAATCTCCGGCCAACTGCTCGATCGTAAATTGATCAAAAGGCTGATTGGCGTTCAGCGCGTCGATGACCCAGTCGCGCCAACGCCACATCGTGCGCTCACCATCGACGAAGTACCCATGCGTGTCGGCGTAACGAGCCGCATCTAACCAGAATTGTGCCCTGCGTTCACCGTATCGTGGAGACGCTAACAACCGATCCAACAGGCGCTCGTAGGCATCGGGAGTTTGATCGGACAAAAAAGCAATCAATTGCTCCGAGCTGAGCGGTAGGCCCGTCAGATCTAATGCCGCTCGACGCGCGAGCATCTGACGCGAGGCTTCGGACGCAGGCTCGAGTCCTTCCGTTTCCAGTTTGGCCATAACCCAACGATCGAGCGGACGGCGCAGCCACTGCGGCTGCGTAACTTGGGGTGGATCGTACAGCCTCGGAGGAACCAGCGACCAGAACGGATCATAATCGGCGCCCTGCGATATCCAGTCACTGAGCAACTGAACATCAGCCGCGGACAGCGGTTCGCCTGTCTCCGGTGGCGGCATCCGCAGGCTTGGGTCAGTAGACTTGATGCGATTCATCAATTCGCTGCGCCCGGGCTCGCCAGGCAGAATCGCCGGATGATCGTCATGCAACTCGATCGCCGACTCGCGCACATCCAACCTCAATTCCGCTTGCCGCTGCGATGGGTCAGGTCCATGGCAACGAAAGCAGCGATCTGCAAGAATGGGACGCACTTGCCGATTGAACTCTACCGCTCGGTTCACTTGGCCCACAGCCGACAGTGGAGCAAGCAAGGCACAGCCGACAACCCAAGCAAGCCGCAGTCGCCAGCTTGCAATTCCAGAGATGTTGGCGCTAACCCACTGAATCATGGCGAGATCGCTTCTTGGTTTGGCGGGATTGACACTGGATTGCTTCTCGATTCGAAGGAAATCGTTCGGACGCTCAAACAATCCAGTGTTGTCAATATAAACCAATCGACTCAAATCGCAATTCCTAGCGATTATTGAGGCGGCAAGATGCTGTTCGCAAGCGTCACAACCCGCCGATAAGATTAGGTACGTGCAATAACCGCTTACGCGCAGCTGGCAGGCTCCGGCGCACAAACGGCCGGTTCGGCAAAGTTTTGTTCACGAACCCAGTTTGTACACATGCCGACTATGGCAGCGCGATCTTCGCAAAGAAGCGCGGCATGATCCGCGTTGGGCAACCACTTCACGCTCGACTGTGCGCTAGCGGACAGCGTGGGGAACATATCTGCGAATTGATTCTCGTAGTTATAGTACGCAGAAGCTCCTCCGGTGTAGATCAACAGTAGTTTTGTGCCACGATCCACTAGACGGCGCAGCATCACCGCAGCCGTGTCGCGATCGGGAAACTCGCGGATATCATCGCCGCCAACGAGTGTTGCTGGTGTTTGCTTAGATCGTCTCCTCAGCCGATCGATGCGATTGAGCCACCAACGGTACGACAGCATTTTCGGCAACAAGTTATCAATAAGTCGATGGGCATAATACTGGTACGTACGATAACCGAGACCGTCCAGAGAAATCATGCCCACGACGCGCTCGTCAGCCCCTGTTACATACAAACTGTCGTCTGCCCCCGAGCACAAGCCAAATAGCACAAAGCGATCGATTCCCGTTTCGCGTTGCATCAAGTCCATCGCTTGCCGAACTTCATCGATAGCGCGTTGAATCGAATCACCCTGCGAACCCACCGCCAAACTCTCGCCGATGCCCGACAGATCAAATCGAAACGATGGAATTTCGTACTGGCCCAATTCTCTGGCTAAGTCCACATGCAGCCGAAACGGGCCTGCAGAATGTAACATGCCGGGAGTCAGCATGATGACGGCCAGTCTTGGGTGGACCGTGCCGTTCACCGACTCAGGCGAGTACATGATGCCCACCAAATTGTTCAGCGTCCCAAATACATGAGGTGTTTCCATTCGCTTACCTATCACCGGCTGAGAAAATTGATGGTGGCTTCGAATATCTCGGGGCACGCAAACGCACTCTCCGTGAATTCTGCATTGTTCCAATAAATTTCGTCTTGAGTTTCAACGATCTTGGGGCAGCAGTCCTGTACCACGTTGATTTGGTCGCTGAGATAGTCGCGGCTGGTCACAACCAGTCGCCTAGAACTCTCGGATGAAACGAATTGCAGATTCGCCAGCGCATCACGTTTGGCTGCCGAATAGTCTTCGCCGTAAAGTTGATCGCGCTGCGATGTACGGATGCGTTGATATCTCGTTCGACCAGTCAACGCCTGACGATGAAATCGGTCGAGCAATGTCAAATAGTCGGCACCGCTGAAAACCGGATCGATCAATACCTGGCGATCGAATTGACTGAGCTCTATTGTCGAAGCTAAAGTTGCACCGAGTCTCACGCCAATGATCGATGTGGTTTTGGCACATGACCTTTGTCGCAGAGAATCTGCCGCAACTTGAATTTCCTTGGATAGGGTGTGAGGCGTGCCAGCGGCTGGGTTGCCCGTAGAGTTTCCGATGCCTGAATAATCGAACCGCAGTACACTGAAGCCAGCTCGCGAAAGTTGCACGGCCAATTGCTGCAAGTTTCGATGAGCGCGCGCGTACTCGTGGCCCAGCGGCGGGCAAATCAATATTCCCTGTTGCCGAGCTGCAGTGACAGGAGGGTAGTAAACCGCAAATAGTCTTTCATCGCCGCAGGGGATGAAACATGGTTCGGGAGTTGGCAACCGACTGCGCAAGGACTTGGAAAGCAAGGTGCGTGCGCCGCGAGAAGTCGCTTTTCCGCTGCGTTCGTTCAGCAGCAGCGCAATGCTCGCCACAGTCGGATTGGCAAAAAAATCGCGAACGGGAATCTGTAGGTCGAGTTTCGAGCGAACTCGAACGATTGCGCGAGTAACCAGAATCGAGCTCAAACCGAAAGCGAAAAAATCATCATGAATGCCCAATTCGGCAACTTGCAGAATGTCAGCCATGATCGTCGCAAGTTCGCGTTCCAATTCGTCGCGAGGCGCGTCTACCGGCGCTGTGCGCGCGATTTCGCAGGTGCTAGGATCTGGCAGAGCACTGCGGTCGATCTTGCCATTGATCGTCTTGGGAAACGCTTCAAGAAACACAAACCTGTTAGGTACCATGTACGCGGGCAGTTTCGAGCGCAGGAATAGAGTCATTTCTTGCGCCGTCAATCGGTTGCTGCCGCGTGCAATGTAGGCGATCAACGCTTTCTGACCATGGAACTGTTCTACGGTAACCAATGCGTCGAGAACTCGCGGATGTTGCGCCGCTTGATGTTCGATTTCGCCGGGCTCGATGCGGTACGAACCAAGCTTAATTTGGTGATCGATGCGTCCCGCGAATTCGATATCTCCCGTCGGCAACCAACGGGCAAGATCACCCGACTTGTACAGTCTCCGCAATCCTACACCGGGCAATTCGATTTGGCGGAACGCAATTGCATTGCGTTCGGGACGATTCAAATAGCCTCGCGCGACCGCTGTGCCGCCCAAATATAACTCGCCAGTTTCGCCGACGCCCAATGGCTGGTCCCGATCATCGAGTATCCAAGCTTCGTAACCTTTTAATGGCTTGCCAATCGGCATGCTCTCGCCTGACCAATCCCTGTCCGGAATGAACACCGTCGAGGTAACGGTGACTTCCGTCGGACCATAGGCATTACACCATAGAACAGCATGATCGCACTCACTGACCCAGCGGCGATAATGGACCGGGGAAACTTTTTCGCCTGTCACGATGGCCAAGCGGAGACTGCGAGGTACCCGGCGGTTCGTGGCCAGCATCACATCCACCCACTCGTGCCAATAAGCTGCCGCTACATGGATGGCCGTGATGCGATAACGATCGATGATGGCGGACAATTCGACTTCATCGTCCAATCGCTGGTAAGGTCGAATCACTACGGTACCGCCGGTCAGGAGTGGCGGAAAAATCTCTTCGATAGCGATATCGAAGTTCATCGTCGAAAACTGCAACGTGCGATCTTCCGGTCGCAACTGATAAACTTCAATATCGGCAAAGCAGTAGGTCGCCAACGAACGATGCTCGATCTGAACACCCTTAGGCATTCCAGTCGATCCAGACGTGTACATGATGTATGCCAGGTCGTTGGGCGCGATCGACATCAGGGGATCTTCATCGGTGGCCTGCTCGATTCTCTGATCACGCGGATCGACCAGCAGAACGGATGCAACACCAGTGCCAGATGAAAAAATCGGTCGGTATTCTGCATGGCACAAGATAACGCCAATTTCGGCGTCAGTAACCATAAAGTTCAGTCGATCTATGGGAAACGCTGGATCGAGTGGAACGAAAACTGATCCGGCCTTCAACACACCCAGCATTGCCACAATCGCGTCGACCGAACGATTCAGGCACAAGCCGATTTGCTGGTGTGGCGCCATGCCGCTGGTCAACAAGTAATTTGCCAAGCGATTGGCGCGCGCGTCAAGTTGCGCGTACGTTATCAGCTCGTCCTCACACTGCAATGCAATCGAGTCGGCGCATGCGGCTAAACGACGCTTGTACAATTGTGGAAAATCGATCAACTCTTCCGACAAGTCTATTTGATGCGCCAAGCATGTCATTGGCATTGGTGCCTAATATACGTTTACTGCAAATGTGCCGGATGGCTGAACTGCCAGTGAAGGAAACAGCGGAGCTTGCCTCTCCGAAGGTGCGACCGTTTCGACTGCCGCGTCCAGAATCTCCAAGCCAGCAATCAAGTCTCGCTCTGAAATCGTCAGTGGCGGTAACAGCTTTACGACTTGATCGCGTGCCCCCGCAGTTTCGATTACCAATCCGCGTGAAAAGCACGCTTTCGAAATCTGCGCCGCCAGAGATCCGTCGGCGACGTCGATTCCCCAAACCATGCCGCGACCACGAACAGTGAACTTTCGTGAAAAGTGTTTGGCGGCAATGTTGCTCAAATGCTGGGCAACGATTCGACCGCTAGCGTGAATGGAATCAGAGAACAGATTTGATCGCCAATATTCGCTCAGCAGCGCCCGAGCGGTCACGAACGCGAGATTGTTCCCGCGAAAAGTACCCGTGTGCTGGCCTGGCTGCCAACAATCGATGTTCGGTTTCAGCAACACTAGGCTCATCGGCAGTCCGCCGCCGAGTGACTTGGAAATGCACACGATGTCGGGCACGATGCCAGAATTCTCAAAACTAAAAAATTCTCCGGTCCGTCCATTGCCGACCTGGATATCGTCCACGATCAGCAAGATATCGCGTTTCGCGCAGATTTCGGACACACGCTGCAACCAAGCGGCACTGGCGACGTTAATCCCACCCTCGCCTTGCACGGTCTCCAGGATGACCGCTGCTGGTTTGGGCAAACCGCTGCTTTGATCGTCAAGCATTTTCTCCAACAGCTCGGCTGTATCGTAGCCTCCTAGATATCCGTCGTAGGGCAGGTGCGACACATTATTGTGTGAGCCATAGAACTGTTCGTGATAATACTGATTTCCAGTTAGAGCCAGCGAGCCTAACGAGTGACCGTGGTACGCGTTTGTAAACGCCACAACGTGAGCCCGCTGCTTGGCTTTGCGAGCTAGTTTGATAGCTGCTTCGACCGCATTGGTCCCTGTGGGTCCAGTAAACTGCAGCTTGTACTCGAGATTACGCGGCTTGAGTATGTAGTTTTGAAATGATTCCATGAACTCGATCTTGGCAGTAGTCGCCATATCGAGCCCATGCTGGATACCGTTGCGCTGGACGTATTCGATCAAGGCACGATTTGCGACCGGATTATTGTGGCCGTAGTTCAGCGTGCCTGCTCCGGCGAAGAAGTCCAAATACCGCGTTCCGCTATAGTCAACCAGCCACGCACCTTCCGCAGTTTCAAAAACCGTGGGAAACGCGCGAACATACCCGCGCACTTGTGACTCCAAAGAGTCAATTGTGTCTAGCATCACGTTAATTTGGCTTCCGCTTTCAATGTCAGTTAATTTGATTGGATCGCTTATAATTCAATGCACCACGTACCGCAGCCTTAATAGTGTCGATCAGTTAATCTGTAGGTCGAGATGATCCCAGCGTCAAAGAGATTGGTTGAGGCGTGTTAACCAGCTTACGTAGTGGGAAGCGTTTCGGTGACGGTTATGAGGCTGGTAACGAAAATGCGGCTGCGAGAATCGATCGTCACCATCGTTATCACAATTTACCCTGAACCAATTCAGCTACTCGCCCATTTCGCTTTTGAGCCACGCGCGAGCAAACGCCCAATAGCGTTCGGCTGTGGCTACGGAAACGCCCAGCGCAGAAGTGGCTTGTTGCGTCGTTCGTCCAGCGAAGAATCGTAGCTTGGTCAACCGCGTCCAGCTTAATTCGCTGAAATTCCCCGCCGCGCTTTTGTGCCATTTTCGCTCGAGCGCGATCGATGAGGATGCGTCGCATGGCTGCGGCGGCTGCGGCGAAACCCAGGACATTGTACTGATTCAATTGAAATCAAATGTTCTGACCACTTGGAGTGAGATCCTATCCGGTCGGCGAGTTTCCGAGAGGGGAGGCGTTACGAACCTGACCGGCGACGAATGGATGCAGCGTTGGACGACTTTGCGAACAAATGGCTCAGCGATTCCACGCCATAACCAGCCAACTGAACGGTCCAAGTGAAAATTGTTCCACTTGCGCCAAATGGATTCAGCACGCAGATGAGAGTCATTGAAGCACATCAGGCTCCCGTATTCGCCTTCGCCAGTCAGGAAGTGATACAATCCAAAGCACCAGAGATTGGTCGTTGTTCCCTGAGCGGGAAAATTCCGAATTGATTGTAAGCTAAATGTTGCGGTGTCATAGTGAATTCTGTCTTGGCCTCGGTTGGTCGAATCAACGTCTTAGTAGCGAGAGTCATCGTAGCGATCGCGATTTTTTCATGGCCATCTCACCTGCCATCCAATCGTGCATTGGCACAGAGCGCAACGAATGTTCAGTCATCGGAGGATAAGACTGTAACGACCTTGCCCCCTGTAGAAGTCCTCGATCGTTGGCTTGCAAAGCCAGTTCTGTCCGGGGTTGAAGCAAAGTCGATGCTGGAGAGTTTCTTAGAACTTCAGATGAAGCCGACGACGCTGCCGAACTCGCTCGAAGAGTGGTTGTCCAATAAGGAGCTACTTCGACAACAGGTTGTCAAAACGTTGGGGTTGGACGATATACTGCCTGCGACATGGGAATTGAAACTCGAGCACCGAGGGATTCTGCGTCGCGACGGCTATCGAATTGAAAAGCTGACTTACGAAACCTATCCTGGCAAAAGGATAGCCGCGCTACTCTATGTTCCGGAAAATATCTCCGGGCGAGCACCAGGGATGGTCTCGATCAGTGGTCACACTCTTCAAAGCAAGGCCGCCGACTACGTTCAGCAGCGCAATATCAATCTGGTAAAAAGGGGTTGTGTCGTCCTGTGCTACGACTATTTCGGTTACGGTGAAAGCAAGACCGGCGATCACCCGAATCACCCGCGCGGAGAAAATGGTCACGATCTCAGGAGTTTTTCTTTTTCCAAACGCAATGCGACTACGTTGGAAGTGCTCGACGCAGTGCGAGCGATTGACGTGCTATCTGCCAGGCAGGAGGTCGATTCAGATCGAATCGGATTCACCGGCGAATCTGGTGGAAGCAACACAACGTATTGGGTTTCCTCTATTGACCCGCGCATCAAGCTCGCGGTGCCCGTATGCTCGGTGACAACTTTCGACTATTGGATTCGAACCGATGTCAATTGGGATTGGCACCAGCGACCGCCGGGAATTCGCCGCTATGCGGATATTGGCACGCTTCTCGCGCTGCACGCCCCGCATCCAACGGTCATCATCAGCAGCCGACGTGGCACTGATGATCAAGAGTTTCCGCTCGACGAAGCTACGAAGTCGGAAAACTGGGCGCGCCATGTGTATCGTCTGTTCGGCGCGAATGACGCAATTAAGCACTATGAGTCGGTTACAGCACACGGATACCAAGACGACAAGAAACAGGAGTTGTTCAAGGCTGTCGAACGCTGGCTGCAGCCAGCTCATCCTCATGGCAATACGGTCCTGGCCGCAAAGATCGAAAGTTTGGACGACCTGCGCTGTGGCCTGCCGGACGAGAATCTCACTTGCCAGGATGTTTACGATCAATGGACAAGTGAACTCCCGCGTTTCAACAAGTCCTTGTCGGCAGATCAACACCGTCATATGCTGCGAGAGTGTATGGGTTGGCCAACGATTTCACCCAATGTCTCCGTTATGGAAGTTGGCCACGAGAAACTCGACGACTGGAACGTCGGCTACTGGAAGATCGAAACAGAACCCGGAATTCGCTTGCCGCTGGTCCATATCTACAAGAAGATGACAGGCGATTCTGTGGCGATTCTTACACGTGGGACAAGAACTGAAGTCGCGACAGCGCTTTCTTCAGGAAGCGACGTGGTCATTGTTTCCCCTCGCGGAACTGGCTCAATGGCGATGCCCAATAATTTCCGGAACTGGTCGTGGTTTGTGGGTAGGCCCATTGTCGGACAGCATGCGTTCGACTTGGCCCAGGCGGCCAGAATGTGTCGACAGAAACTGGGCGCAAAGCGTGTGCATGTTTCATCGCGCAATGCACTTGGCTTTGCAACTCTGCTTGCCGGTGCTGCCGAGCCCGATTTAATCGATTCGGGGGAAGCAAGTCTTCCGATGCGTTCGTTTCGTGACCAATTGATGGCAAATAGCGGAACAGCTTTGGCAGAAGTACCGGGTTTGTTTGAGCATTTTGATATCGAACAGCTACGCGGGATGTGGCCCAATGGAAAGTTCGAATTTCCTTGAGCAAGCGAAGGGAACGAGGATCATGCGTGCTACCTCATTGGCGTGTTTTTTGATAATGATTTCGGTTCCGGTGCTTGGGGTCGAGCCGGTGAAGCTCCTCGCGCATTGGCCGCTCGTATCCGATGCCAAGGATGCAGTTGGGGACTTGCACGCTACCGCCAGCCGGATCGAGTTTGCATCGCTGGGTCGTCCGGCGGCGCGCTTTAATGGTATCAACAGCGTCATCACGATTCCTGATCACCAATCATTACATTTGAGCAACAGAGATTTTTCGCTGACGATGTGGTTAAAGTGTCTGACGCCAATGTCGAACACGTTGGGAGACTTGATCAGCAAGTACGATCCCGATCGGCGTTGTGGGTGGAATCTCCACATTTCCGGCAGCGCACCCGGATACGATGGCATGTCGGATACGCGACACGTTCACTTTGGTATCGATGACGGTTACTTGAGCGAGTGGGAAGATCACGGCAAGCCTTCGCCGACGAATTCTCACATTCCCTGTTTAATCGTGTTCAATGGCGAACTCTATTGCAGCATCGCCGATGCTGAAAAGACGGAAGATAAAACGCGCGTTTTTCGCTTTGCTGGAGGCAAGGAATGGGTCGATTGCGGCCGCGTGGGGCATGATCCGCTTCAATATTCCGTGGTTGCCATGTGTGTCAATCGAGGCAAGCTGTTTGCCATGACGAGCATGTGGGATTGGGAACAGGCGCGCGGACAAACGGAGGGCCTGCCGCGCGCTACGCCCTCGCGAGTCTATGTTTATGAAGGAGGCACGACCTGGCGCGATCTCGGAAGTTTGGGCGAGACTGTTCGCGCCGGACACATGGCCAGTTACAACGGCGACTTGTATGTCTCATCGAATCGAGTTGGCGATCGCAAAGTCTTCAAGTACGATGGTCATGTTTTCAAGTTGGATGGCGAAAAATGGATCGATTGTGGGCGCCCAAAACCACTCGACGCTGCCGGTTGTTTGGTGGCCCTCAATGACAAATTGTATTGTGCATCCGTGTTCAATATCTATGAATACTTGGGCGGACAGAACTGGAAATGCATTGGCGAACAACCGCATGGCATTGAGCAAATTCACTCAATGACCATCCTTGACGGGAAGCTTCACATTGGCACCTGGCCGCAAGGTTACGTATTGCGCTACGCAGGTGGCAAGGACTGGGAAATCACTGGGCGGCTCGGTTTACCGGTGGGCATGCGGGAGTGCAACGAAGTCAATTCTCTGATCGCGTATAACGGCAAGGTCTACGCAGGCGTCATACCGAAAGCGGAAGTCTACCGGCGCGAGAAGGATGAGAATTGGACCATGCTTGGACAGCTCGCGCGCCGACCCGATTGGCAGGTCAACGACTATCCGACTTGGATGCGCGTGCTGTGCCTGACGTCGTTTCAGGGTCGCATGTTTGCCTGCACCGGCTCATGCAAAGGACGCGCTCTGGATGCCAAGGCCGACGATTCGCTGGGGCGGATCTATTCCATTCAAGCTGGACAAGTGGTCAGCCACGAGAAAGACATCGGCGGCCAGTGGAACCATTTGGCGGCAGTGCGGCACGGACGAGAACTAAAACTGTACATCAACGGACAATTGGCCGCGACGAGCTTCCCGCTGCGCGCGGGCCCCGCATTTGATCTTACGAACAATTCTCCCATGCGCATCGGAATGGGCGCTCAAAACTACTTCACCGGCTATATCGCAGACGTCCGATTGTACGACGGTGCGCTGAGCTCCGAGGCGATCGCTTTGGAAAACTAACGATCTGGGAGTTGATCGAGTCGTTGATCGGCGATGAAATTGCTCGCCACCGCATTCGCTGTCCGGCTTCGCTCAAATCAGGCTTAGTGTGTCTTCGTTGTCGACGCCCTTGATGTTGTCATCGTCGCCGCCGATACCGTCTAAATCTGCGAAAAACCAGTCGCGGCCATCCCCACCCTTTAGGTCGTCTTTAACTCCGTCGTCGAAAACTGTGCGATCGAGACCGCTATTGTCAAGCTTCACACCGGATAGGTAGACGCCGCTGCCAGAGCGAAGGTTGTTCAGTCGCGTGTTGTAACTGTTCGCGGAAGTCCATTCGGCCATGATCCTGTTGATGGCGTGGAGGTCCATATCGTACAGCGTGTAACCTGCAATGAGCAGATCTTCGCCCTTGCCGCCTTTGAGGTCGTCCTTGCCCGCGCCGCCAATAATCAGGTTGCGACCTGAGCCACCATCTAGGTCGTCGTTGCCCATGCCGGCGCTGAGCGCGTCATCGCCGTCACCGCCGGAGAGCTTGTCGGCTCCGTTGCCGGAAAATATGCGGTCGTTGCCGTCCTCGCCGCGAACTTCGTTGTTACCGTCGCCGGCGAAAATAATGTCATTCCCCTTGCCACCCCAAATCTTGTCATCGCCAGAGTGGCCCCAGATCTTATCATTGCCAGAACCGCTCCAGATTCTGTTGTTTCCCGCGCCGCCATCAATGGTCGCTGGGAGAGTTATCTGTTGGTCGATATGGACTTGATCGTCATCACCTTCGGTCTTGATCAAAATCGAAGCCACGTTAGCTGCGTTGAAAAAGTAATGCTCTCGCCCGCCGTTGCCAACGAAATGGGTATCCACTCGAATAACTGAACCGTGCCGGCTGACATGAATATCGTCGCGGTCCGCTGTGCCGATAACGATCAATGTTCCGTCCGCCGCCAACTTTACGCCTGCGATCGATACCAGCGCCGTGGCCGATTCAGGGCTTATACTCCCTGTATGATTGGTGAAATAGTCACGCGCGTTGCTAAACGAGGTCGTCACTATGTGCGTACCAGTAGTTGGAAACGTGGGGTTCACACTAGCCACACCATTCACTCCCGTCATTGCAGTCAACGACGGAATCACGCCGCCAAAGTCGAACACGATCGGTTGACCCGACAAGGGTGCTCCACCGGGCAGTGTTACCAAGTGTGCGCTCAAGGTCATCGGTGCTCCGACTATACCGATGGCTGGGGTAAAGGATATCTGTGTCCTCTGATACACCGTGAACGTTACAGGGCCAGATGTGGATGAGGTAAGCAAGGGAGTGCCGCTGATAAAGTTCGCGTTCACGCTGTAAATACCGCGACCCGTAAGCGGGAATGAAAAAGTCGCCGATCCATTGGCATCCGTGGTAGCGCCAAGGGTCGTCGTGGTTGGACCGGAAAGTGTGAAAGTCACAGTCTGTCCGGCAAGCGCACCTGTCGGTGCACTGGTCCGCGTAAGCGTCGTACTGACCGATAGGCTGTTGCCAACAAACTCGAACGGCGAAACGGTCAGGGCCGATAATGCCGTACTGGCCGCCGACACCGTCAC
>SYJV01000105.1 GCA_005798335.1 Planctomycetaceae bacterium
CTCGGCGTGGATTGGGTGGCGTTCTCTACCTTATTGCAACGCCAAGCTCAACCCAATCCTCGCCTAGCGGCTGCGGGTTAAACGATTTCGCTGCAACGACTTGTTCTTTCCACTGCAAATGAAAGTGGCGCTGTCCATATAGGTATCCGGCTTTGCAGCCAAGTGGCCGTTTTGGTCGTACCACTCGATGCCCACATTGACATTTCGCTCCACAGTGGACTTCGAACGCAATTTGCCGTTTGGATAGTAATCAGTGCAAACGCCATCGAGTTTGCCATCACGGTAATGTCTGTTTGATTGCAGGGTCCCATCCTTCCACCACATCCTTGCACGGATAACCTGACTATTTTCCAAATCATATTCACATGCAGGTGTTCCATCAGGGTAGGCGCCGATCATAGGCGAATAGCCGGGCAGTGATCTTAGCTTAACGTTAAATGTGCATCCGAAACCATCGGTGCCTGTGATCTTGTAGGACGAACGGGATCCCCAAAATCCACGATACCATGTGACCGAACCATCTCTTGCAGGAGGCAATGTTCGAGGCCACCAATTAGCTACCGCGAGAGCCAATGCTGCAAATGCAGTTATTCTGAACATCGAGCCTGTCGTCAGTTTTAGCATTGGGTGCTGTTGTTGGCCGCGAAGGCGAATTGGGACTTTTCCAAACGAATCTTCTGGACTAGTTGGGAAATCTCGTCACGTCCCCAGGAGTATTGTTTCGACGAAGCGTCGCCAGTGGTAGAATGCGTGCGATCCATGCTAGAGGCTCCTTGGAATGAATTTTATCACTCACTCTATTGGAGCCTCTGGCTGGATTTTTACGAACAGCAATTTACAACAAAAAGACCACTATAGTTTTGCTAGCAAACTAGACTCGTCCCAACTTGTGCTCGATGCCGAGTTTCGTTCTCGCAAGAGAACGGACAGCAAATTACGCTGATTCGAGCCTGATCACGCTGCAATTTGCAGAAGTTTTCCCGCGATTTCCTGGCAGTGCGTGAGAGGCAAATCGTGCCCACCGCCACGAAATATCGTGTCAGCGCTCGTGTAGCGCACTGGAAAAACTACGTCACGATCACCATGAATTTGAACTGAAGGAATACGCTGAGCATCTTCCGACGATTTCCAGCTCAATACGGCAACTGTCGCCCAGCGATGCCATGCGCCGGATTTGCCTGCCAGTTTTGTCAAACGCCACGTCGACGAAGACTTGAACCGTCGTGGACAACACGTAGCAACGGTGCCAGTGATTCTCATGATCGCTACGGCAAGAGGTGGTGCCAGCACTCGGCAAATTCGAAACCACGGAGGTAATTCGCGAGGCGATCGCACCGACGCAATGAGAACGCAGGTACTTGCATTCAAGCAACTCGCAAGTTCGCGTGCAACGATACCACCGAATGAAACGCCACACACAACCGCTGGTTCGTCGCAGCATACTGTGCGACTTAATCTGGCAGCGTAAGACGTTATTGATTCATAGGGAGCCGGTTGAATCCAATCAACGATCATCGCGTTGGGAAGCAACGGAAGCAATCGATCATAGATTCGATGAGCCGGATCCATGCCCGTGAGTAGTAAAATTCTACGCATGTCCGCCGCTTTGGTAAATCGGTTTATTGTACGTGGTCTTGTGTTAGTGTCTTGGCGTGGAGCCGTCGGCGATCGATCGGAATGGGATTAATTTTCCACTATCAATCAACAAGTTCAAGTAACTTTCCGCCTGCTCGCATGGGTTTTTTTGTTCAAGTAAGCCGCTGCGCCGCAGGCCTTTATTGACACGGGGAAAATAGTTAGGTGCTTACGAGAAATGTTGGATTTGAGTCGGCCGAGCAAGCAATTTCTTGAGATGCCAAAAGCAGGTCGGATTCGGCTATCGATTTGCCAACAGAGCCATCGGTTCGAATGACGCGCCGAGTACCAGTTTGGAATCGATTCCCAACCAAGCATCCAGCAGGGTCGCATACACTCGTCGAAAATCGATATCCATTTTCAAATCGCCGTCGTCGAGATCGGTTAACGATGGCTGTTCGCCGACAAGTCCGCCAGCAACTTGCTTGCCGGCGAGGAACACGGGACCGGCAGCGCCATGGTCGGTTCCGGATGATCCGTTCTCCTGAACTCGCCGACCAAATTCACTGAACACCAATACGACGATTCGCTCGTCAAGCTTCGCATCGCGCATGTCTTCCAGGAAGGCTTTCAACGCGTCGCTAAACTCGCGCAGCAGTTGGGCATGAGTGGGCAACTGACCCGAATGCGTGTCATAGCCAGATTGTGAAACATAGTAGACTCGCGCATCGCCATCCAGCTTGATCAACCGCGACGCGAGTCTCATCTGCCTACCCAATTCCGTCGATGGATATGTCGCAGACTGCTGGGTGGTCATACGCGAATCCAGCGACCGCGCGGCGGCAAAGGACTGGTGAATTGTCCGGCTGACAAATGACTCGATGTTGGCGGACGAAGTATCTGGCGCACTCGTGGCCGCACTCGGCTCCGTCAACGACAGATCGCTTTCGTTTTCGAGCGCAATGGCGTTCGCGCGGCGACCTAGCAAGGCTTGAGGAATCTCGCCGGAACCGATCCAATACGAGTCGGTGTCAGTCGCCATCGTGCGCGCATCAGCGGCTCGGCCAAGCCACCCATGTCCATCGTGGCCGTCCGACTCCAACCGCGCGTGATGCCAGATCGACATGCTTTCGAAATGCGATCGATTCGGATTCGGGTAGCCAACTCCCTGTACGACAGTCAATCGTCCATCCTGGAACAAGTCCATCGCTGACCGCATGGATGGATGGAGCCCAACTTGATTGTTCAGTTTCAGCACTCGGTCTGTAGGAATTCGCAAATCCTTGCGTTGGCGAGCATACAACTCGTCCGCAAATGGTACGACAGTGTTCAATCCGTCGTTACCACCGCTAAGTTGGATTACGACCAAGATTTTTTCGTTAGAGGTCGCTGTTGCTGATACACTGCCAGGTAGAAAAGCGGGCAACCATGGAGCTAGCGAGACGATTGCAGATCGATTTAGAAAATGCCGGCGCGAGATCATTTCAACTTCTCCTATTTAGAAATAGAGACCGTTACGGAACGCGTCAAGCGTTTCGTAACCATGCTGCCCACTCACAGACAGACGAAAGCCTTGACGATTTCCGCTACTACTGAGCAAGCGATACGTGGATACCCAATGCATGCGAATATTCAATGCATGTATCCTTGGGGTTGGTTCATAACGATTGGCAACGCAACGTTTACCATTGCGTTCAAGTCAGCTTGAGCGGGGACACTTTTGGCAACTTGTGCGAGCCAGGGAAAATCACTCGTGCCGAATAACAGACTCGACAGGTCGCACACGACCTCGATGGGGTCGTTGGGCTCGAGGGGAATGTGCGAGGATTCGCGAAAGCTGAACTTTGATGATGGAATTGAAAGCCGCCCATTAACGAGAGCAGTGATATAGTTGGCTCGTGCAATAACGGTACGAGTCGACAGCCACATCTTGCCGCCATCCCAGCCTCCGACGTTCGGTGGTGCAAACAATCCTTGACCAATCGAGTGAGCCATTCAGCCAACACGAGCGTACTGATCGGCGTTCGCCAATACTCCAGCGCGCGGAGTGGCATCAGCAAGAACGAAGCCGGATCGCTGACTCGCGTATGCAGATTGGCTTCGGAAAAAAACAACTGCGAACGGAGTATCGTTTCGACTCCCCAGCGAATATCCAGGTTGTGTTTGCTCAACTCCTGCGCAAGTTCTTGTTTGGCCGCGGCATCTACCACGCCGTCGGCGAAGAACTCGCTGACCAGTCGCCAGGCCAGTCGCTCCGGCGTAGCCTTATGTTCCAAGAGGATTCGAACGAAATCGTCTCCGTTCCACTTGCCAGTTTGCCCTAAGATCCGCTTTTCCCCGGCGTCGTGATTTGCGGCGTCGAAATAGAAGTTGCCTTTGCGAACGGTAAAACCGGTCAGCGCGCGGGCTGACTCGCGAACATCGGTTTCTTGATAATTGCCGATGCCCAGCGTAAACAGCTCCATGATTTCGCGAGCCAGATTTTCGTTAGGTTTGCCCGCTTTGTTCATCGGTGCATCCAACCAAATCAAAAGGGCGGGGTCGTGCGCCATCGTTCGGAGCAGTTCTCCGAATGGCCCCATCCCCAGCTTCCTAAACGATTCGTTCTGAAGTCTCATCAGCCGCGGATCTTTGACTTTGTCGTTGCTGGTGGCAAAGTGATTGTGCCACATCAACGTTAGCCGTTCGCGCAGTGGGTCGGGCGAGAACAACAGCCGAAACACCCACCAGGCACGTAGCCGGTCTAAGTTGCCTGAATCAACTGCACTCTCACCGATAATCGCGGCCCGTTGTTCGAAATCGGGTAAGGTACCCTCGTCTCGTGCTGAACCATCGAGAATGCGGCTGATCGACTTCGCAGGCCCATCTGTCAAGTCGCGTTCGATTTCACTGCGACAAGCACCAAAGACGGCCCGTCGATGCAAGTGGACCACTCGCCGCTTTAACCAAGGTTCGGCAACTGTTGGGCGATATTCGTTCCAGCCAGACATAGTGCTACCCTCAGAGAATTGAAAACCAGTACCAGCCCGAAGCGCCAGCGAGTGCGTGGCGCTCGAACAAGCGGGGAGGTTCGTAGTTTGCTGCCTTTCTTCATTCGCTGTCGAAGCAATCACACTCTTAATATCGACAGTGAATGAAGGGAGGCAACGAATGGTTTAGAGCCCCGCCTCCAGCGAGTTCGGGTACAAGAGCACTCGCTGGCGCTTCGGGCTAGTATTTGCGTTGTCAAACTAGAACTGCTTGGCGTTCTTGCCGTTCACGTCACCGAGTTCGACCTTCGATCCGGGTTTGGCATTTGTGAGATCGATGGTGAAGTTGTTCTTGCGGCTACTGAATCGTTGAACATTAGCGGTGTGAATCTGGTAAGTCAGACCGGCGATCATTCCGGGTATTTCAAAGCGACCTTCCTCGTTCGCTTCAATTGAAAAGCTATTCCCGCCGATACGGAATTTCTCGCAACTAGAATCATGGCAGTAGAACGAGTATCCCGCGGCCGGTTCGCCCGTTTCGGTTTCGATCAAGCGCCCTGTTACCGTCACAGATGGTTGTAGCGCGACTCGCATATCGTCCGGTGCTTTGCCTTTCAGTTGGTAATGTCCAACCAGCGATAGATCTCGAGTTCTAAAAAACAAGGAGCGCCCTGATGCTGGATCGTAACTTTTCACCGCAAACGAATTGCCTGGTTGCAGCTCCCAGAAATCTGATTTTTCGACGAGGCCACTAATCTCCAAACCAGTGACGGCGCCACCTGCTGAAGACTCCACGAACCCATTGACTATTTCACCTGACTCTAGATGGACAGCGCCACTTTCATTTACAGTGGAAAGAACAAGTCGTTGCAGCGATCGTCTAACCCGCAGCCGCTAGGCGAGGATTGGGTTGAGTTTTCGAACTTATTGCAAAGCCAAGCTCAACCCAATCCTCGCCTAGCGGCTGCGGGTTA
>SYJV01000106.1 GCA_005798335.1 Planctomycetaceae bacterium
GTCGCCAAGAGCGCTCTGTTCGGCGACCAATTGCGAAAGTTATTTCCGGTCGTCGAACCACATTGCAGCGACTCTGGATCATTCGACAACGTCCTAGAATTTCTCTTGATGAATGGACGCACGTTGCAGGAGGCCATCATGATGATGGTCCCCGAGGCATGGCAAAAACATGAAACCATGAAGGAGGAGAAACGCGCTTTCTATGAATTCTTCAGCACGATGATGGAACCCTGGGATGGGCCCGCATCGATCGCATTCACCGACGGTCATTACATTGGTGCGGTCCTGGACCGCAACGGTTTGCGTCCGAGTCGATATTACTTGACCAACGATGATCGCGTCATCATGGCCAGCGAAGTTGGTGTGTTGAATCTTCCTCCAGAGATGATCAAGGAAAAAGGGCGACTTCAACCTGGACGCATGTTTTTGGTCGACTTCAAAGAGGGGCGCTTGATTCCCGACGACGAACTCAAGCATACGTTTGCCGCCGAAATGCCTTACGCCCAGTGGCTGCGCGATGAACGAATTACCTTAGAAGAACTGGCGTCGCAACAAGACCCGCACGGCTTCGATCCCACGACGTTGCTGTCGCGCATGCAAGCGTTCGGTTATACGCTAGAGACGATGCAGTTCATGCTGTTGCCGATGATTCGCGAAGCGCGCGATCCGGTCGGTTCGATGGGGAACGACTCGGCGCTAGCTTGCCTCAGTGATCAGCCGCGACTGATTTACGATTACTTCAAGCAACTGTTCGCGCAAGTGACCAATCCCGCGATCGATTCGATCCGCGAAGAAGTCATCATGTCACTGGAATGTTATATCGGACCCGAGCAAAACCTGTTGGATGTCTCGCCCGCCCATGCACACCGATTGCTAATCCCGCACCCGATTCTGACCAACGAGGAATTGGCGGCGATCAATCAAATGACCAAGCGCGGTTGGAAAACTCAAACGATTGATATTACGTTTGACCGCGCCAAGGGCAAAGCTGGCCTGGTGCAGACGCTCGATCGAATTTGTGCTCAGGCCGAAGCCGCGATCGATGCTGGCTATAACTTGGTTACGTTGACGGATCGTGCTATCGGACAGCAGCGAGTCGCTGTGAGCGCTCTGCTGGCTTGCGGTGCAGTGCATCATCATTTAGTCCGGCAAGCCAAACGCACGAAGATCGGCATCATTATTGAGACCGGTGAAGCCCGCGAAGTCCATCATCATTGCTTGTTGGTCGGCTATGGTGCGGACGCAATCAATCCTTATTTGGCCTTCGAATCGTTATGGCAAGCTCGACTGGATGGGCTGCTGCCAGGCGATAAATTCGGCGCGGACGACAAGATCGTTCAAGCCTACCGCAAGGCCGTGGCTAAAGGCATGCTCAAGGTAATGGCCAAGATGGGCATCAGCACTCTGCAGAGTTACAAGGGAGCTCAAATATTCGAAGCACTTGGGCTGCGCGACGAAGTGATCGAAAAGTGCTTTGTCGGTACAGCTAGTCGTATCCAGGGCGTCGGATTCCAGGTGCTCGCGGAAGAGACCTTTCGGCGGCATGCGCTCGGATTTCCCGAATCGGCCAATGGTCATTTGCCTACGTTGATTAACCCCGGCGAGTTTCATTGGCGAGCCGAGGGCGAGCGACATGGATGGGATCCACAAGCGATTGCTGACTTGCAAGTGGCCGCGCGCAATGGCGACAAGAACGCTTATTGGCGGTTCGCCGAGCACATTAATCGCGATAACAAAATGCAGTATGCGCTGCGGGCCTTGCTCGACTTCAAGTCTGGTGTCGCAGGACCGGCGGTGCCTTTGGAAGAGGTTGAACCAGCTTCGGCGATTGTCAAACGATTCTGTACTGGTGCGATGAGTTTTGGTTCGATCAGCGCCGAAGCGCACGAGACATTGGCGATCGCCATGAACCGCTTGGAAGGCAAGAGCAATACCGGCGAAGGTGGCGAAGATCCCGTGCGATTCAAGAAGCTGCCTAACGGAGACTCGCGTCGCTCGGCCATCAAACAAGTTGCCTCAGGGCGCTTTGGCGTAACGATCGAATATTTGACCAACGCGGACGAATTGCAGATCAAGATTTCTCAAGGAGCCAAGCCAGGCGAAGGCGGTGAACTGCCCGGCAAGAAAGTCGACAAGAACATCGCGCGCATCCGCTACAGCACGCCTGGAGTAGGTTTGATCAGTCCGCCGCCCCATCATGATATTTACTCGATTGAAGATCTCGCTCAGCTCATTCACGACTTGAAGAACGCCAATCCCAGCGCGCGAATCAGCGTAAAACTGGTCAGCGAAGTAGGCGTGGGCGTTGTCGCTTCGGGCGTCAGCAAGGCCCATGCCGAACACATCGTGATCGCTGGCGACACCGGTGGCACAGGGGCTTCGCCTTTGACTAGCATCAAACATGCGGGACTGCCGTGGGAGCTGGGGATCGCCGAAACTCATCAAACACTGGTAATGAACGATCTGCGAAGCCGAGTTGTCTTGCAAACCGACGGTGGACTGAAAACTGGCCGCGATGTGGTCATTGCCGCGTTGTTGGGAGCCGAAGAATTCGGTTTTGCAACGGCACCGCTGATCACGTTGGGCTGCATCATGATGCGTAAATGCCATTTGAACACTTGCCCGGTCGGTGTGGCGACGCAAGATCCTGAGTTGCGTAAGAAATTTTCCGGCAAGCCCGAACATGTAGTAAATTATCTGTTCATGGTTGCCGAAGACGCACGCCAAATTATGGCCCAGTTGGGGTTCAAAAAGATCGACGACATGATCGGGCGCGTCGATGTCCTCGACACGAAACAAGCAATCGATCACTGGAAGGCCGATGGTTTGGATTTGACGGGCTTGCTGACTCCGGCGCCTATCCTAAGACCCAATGTGAAAACTCGCCACTGTATACCTCAGGAGCATGGGCTGGAAAAATCGCTGGACATGACCAAACTATTGCCGCTTAGTCAGCAATCGCTGGATACTGGACAGGCGACGCGAATCGAACTGCCCGTACACAATATCAATCGTACCGTGGGTACGATTCTCAGCCACCATGTTGCCAAGCGGTATGGGCAAGCTGGCTTGCCGGACGATACCGTTCATATCAAACTCTCCGGCTCCGCTGGCCAGAGTCTGGGAGCGTTTCTGGCGCACGGCATAACCATCGAATTGGAAGGCGACGCGAACGATTATGTCGGCAAGGGATTGTCAGGCGGGAGAGTAATTGTCTATCCGCCAAAATCGGCGAATTTTCGTGCGGAGGCGAACATTCTTGTCGGCAACGTTTGTTTGTACGGTGCGACCAGCGGTGAAGCATTTTTCCGAGGTCGAGCCGCCGAGCGATTTTGTGTTCGCAATTCGGGCGCTCGCGCAGTAATCGAAGGAGTGGGTGATCACGGCTGCGAATATATGACAGGCGGACGCACCGTCGTACTGGGACTAACTGGCCGCAATTTTGCAGCCGGTATGTCTGGCGGTATCGCCTATGTCTGGGATCTCGACGGCGAATTTAATCTGCGTTGCAACCTTGGTACTGTGCTTTTGGAGCGTATCGAAAGTGATGAGGAAGAACAAGATGTGCGCGACCTAATTCAGCAGCATTGGGAGCATACCGGCAGCCAGCCAGCTCGACGAGCACTCGACGATTGGGATACATTCTTGTCCCAATGCGTCAAGGTCATGCCCACCGACTATAAACGCGTTTTGGAAGCCATGCGGGAACATCGCGAGCCAGTTGCGATTGGAGCTGATGACTAGAGACTACAGGGCATATTTACTCTTGTATCGTATCGCAGAGGATTGACTTAGAGATGGGAAACCCCACAGGTTTTAAAGAATTCGATCGCAAGAAAGTGCCCTGGCGACTGCCGGTAATTCGCTTGCAAGATTTCAACGAAGTTTATACGGCGCCCGACGAGACGCAACTGCGCGAGCAGGGTGCTCGATGCATGGACTGCGGAGTACCTTTCTGCCAATCGGCCACCGGTTGTCCGATCGATAACTTAATCCCGGAATGGAATGATTTGGTCTATCAAGGTCGCTGGCAAGAAGCGAGCGAGCGACTGCACAAGACAAATAATTTTCCCGAATTCACTGGTAGAACTTGTCCGGCTCCCTGTGAAGGCGCTTGTGTTTTGGGCATCACCGATCCACCGGTGACGATCAAGAACATTGAAAACGCCATTATCGATCGCGCTTTCGAAAATGGTTGGGTGACTGCCAACCTGCCGCAACTGCGCACTGGAAAACGCGTCGCGATCATCGGCAGCGGACCATCTGGTCTGGCTGCCGCCGACCAACTGAACAAAGTCGGGCATCGAGTTACCGTCTACGAGCGAGCTGATAGAATTGGCGGATTGCTGATGTACGGCATTCCTAACATGAAACTCGACAAAGGTGTCGTCCAGCGACGATTGTCGATCATGGCCGACGAAGGCGTTCGTTTTGTCACTGGAGCGGATGTCGGTAAGACGGTCGACGCGCGGAATTTGGTTGCCCAGCACGATGCGGTTCTGCTCGCGACCGGCGCCACCAAGCCGCGAGACTTGGAAATCCCCGGTCGAAAGTTGAATGGAATTCACTTCGCCATGGAGTTCTTGACGAAGAACACAAAGTCGTTGCTTGACAGTAACTTGGCCGATGGACACTTCATATCTGCCAAAGGAAAGAAAGTTGTCGTAATTGGTGGCGGAGATACTGGCACCGATTGCATTGGTACCAGTTTACGGCATGACTGTTCGCAGTTAATCAATTTCGAACTGCTTGACCGTCCACCCGATGAACGCGCGGCGGACAATCCATGGCCGCAATGGCCACGTATCTTCCGAGTCGACTACGGCCACGAAGAAGCCGCCGAAAAATTCGGTCGCGACCCGCGCGAGTATTGCATTCTTAGCAAGGAATTTGTCGACGATGGACAAGGAAACGTCCGAGGAATTCGCGCGGTGAATGTCCGGTGGACCAAGGTGGACGGGCGCATGAAAATGGAAGAAGTTGCCGGTTCCGAGCACATCGTCGATGCCGACCTAGTCCTGTTGGCGATGGGCTTCCTCGGTCCCGAACATTATCTGGCCCAAGCTATGGGAATTTCGCTCGACCCGCGCAGCAACTATCAGGCGGAACATGGCAGTTTCTCCACCAGCATCCCTGGGATATTTGCGGCAGGTGACTGTCGCCGTGGCCAGTCCCTGGTCGTGTGGGCAATCAACGAAGGTCGCGGTGCTGCTCGAGCCATCGACATATACTTGCAAGGCAAGAGTACGCTGCCAGCTCCCGGAGTTACCCTCGGAACTGCCGTTCTAACAACAGTAAATTAAGCACGACGGACTTGAGTGACTTCTGCCATGTAGTTTTCGAGTTTCGATTCGCCAAGTATCACTTCTACGTAACTCAAACACAGTTGGCTACTCGGACAACCCGCCGCCATTGTCGCGATTCTGGTAGTGGTCCCGACCGGTAACGTCATCAGATCGAACAGCCTTTCGCTCCGCGAAAGGAAGCTTTTGCGGAGCAAAAGCCGACAATCCCTTTCGCGGGGCGAAAGACAACTTTAGAAACAAAACCTAATTATGAAAACCAACCGTACGGCGAAAAAAAAGTCGATGGTCTGAAGTACGAAAACTAGTGCTGTTTTCATACGAGTAGATTGTCGAGTAGATTGTCGCCTTTCGCTCCGCGAAAGGGAGTGTCGGCTTTTGCTCCGCAAAAGCGATTCCTTTCGCGGAGCGAAAGGCGACTATCGACTATCGGCACTCACTTCTGATCACTACATACTACTGGAGCTGAGGCATGCTCGGCCAACTTTTCGATCCGAAAGCGGATACAACCATCTACGAGCATTGTCGACCGCATTGGTCGCAAGCGGGAGCAGTAGTGTTCATCACGTTTCGACTGGCGGATTCCATTCCCAAAGAAGTGCTCGAACGCTGGGATCGCGAGAAACAAGAATGGTTGCGAGTTCATGGTTACGACAGCCGTGTTGCATGGAAGGAACTGCTGTCAAAATTGACTGCGTCCGAGCGCGAAGCCTTCTTGCGAGAGTTTAATCGCAGCCGAGAGGACTTTCTCGATACTTGCCACGGCAGTTGCATCCTTCGGCGACCGGATCTGGCGAAGATCGTGAGCGACTCGCTGTTGCGCTTCGACGGCGATCGATATCGCATGGGTGATTTCGTGGTGATGCCCAATCACGTCCATCTACTGGCCCTATTTACGAGCGAAGCATTGCTTAAAGAGCAATGCGACTCATGGATGCACTACACGGCGTTTAAGATTAATCCGTTGATCGATTCCAAGGGTAAGCTTTGGCAACCAGAACCTTTCGATCATCTGGTCCGCAGTGTCGAGCAGTATGACTACCTACGCGATTACATCCAGAAGAACCCGGTGAAAGCGAAGCTCAAAGTTGGCGAATATATTTATCGACGTTTTGATGGAGAGAGCCAGATAGTCGCCTTTCGCTCCGCGAAAGGGAGTGTCGGCTTTTGCTCCGCAAAAGCA
>SYJV01000107.1 GCA_005798335.1 Planctomycetaceae bacterium
CTCCACCGATAAAGAAAAGAAAAACAACCAATTAACCGTCGAAGATCAACTATTCGACGGCCTCAGCGGACAACGTGACTCCAGTTCATAGCTTTAGAAACGTGGCATCTCAAGCCCGCCAAACTACGCATCGTCCGCGTCAATTCACATCTGCAATTGGTCTATAATGCCCATGCCAAAGAGATAGTCGCATGCAGGCAGCCAACAGTCTAATCTACTAGGCATCGGGCGAACAATGAGTGTCGCCTTTCGCTCCGCGAAAGTAGCGTTACATCATTCTGTCGCGGAGCGAAAGACGACAATAAAAAACCTGTCGATGCTAGGTAGACTTAATTGAGATCGTCTCAATCGATCATCTCAATCATGGTTCCCTCGCTGCAAGAGTGGTTTGGGCACAGGAAAAATTGGCGCACCAAGAATGCAGTACGTTGAACTTCATTGCAAAACGAATTTCTCATTTCTTGAAGGGGCCTCTCATCCAGACGAGTTAGTAGAGCAAGCGCAGAGATTGGGATATGCGGGGTTGGCGATTACCGATCGAAATTCGCTTTCGGGCGTCGTTCGAGCTTTTACCGCGGCCAACGATTGCCAACTTCGTATGATCGTCGGGGCTGAGCTTCATCCGATCGATGGTCCACCGGTAGTTGTCTGGCCGAGCGATCGAGCTTCGTATGGGCGGCTTTGCAAGCTGATTACTCGAGGTCGAATGCGGAGGGAGAAAGGCCATTGCGAGCTACGATGGAACGACATTATTCAGCTTCGCGATGGGTTGTTGGTAGGGATATTGCTGCGCGAACCAGTGCTGGACGAAATAACGGTTCGCGACAAGTTGCATAGGCAAGAAAGTAGTGCATTTGTCTGGGAAGCGAACGATGGTTCCAAACAATCTTTAGAACACTTTGACGTACCAAGCATTACGTTCAACTCGTGCGACGATGCGGGCTGGTTAGGCTGGTTACATTTTCTGCGCGACGTCTTCGGCGACACTGCATATCTATTGGCACAGTTGCATCGCGGAGTCGATGATCGCGATAAACTGGCGCGTTTG
Source organism: Planctomycetaceae bacterium (assembly GCA_005798335.1). Taxonomy (GTDB): domain Bacteria; phylum Planctomycetota; class Planctomycetia; order Pirellulales; family Pirellulaceae; genus Aureliella. The sequence goes on from SYJV01000107.1 coordinate 1,049, forward strand.
GATCGACTGAGTCGGGACTCGCGCGTGCCATTATTGGCCTCCGGAGATGTCCACTATCACGTACCAGCGCGCTCTATTTTGCATGATTGCCTGACGGCTACTCGGATGGGAACCACGATCGAGATTATTCAAGCCGAGCGATTAGCAAACTCGCAATATCATTTGCGTCAGTTGGACGAGATTCAACGAATCTTCCAGGAAGCTCCTGATGCAATAGCGCGCACCAACGAAGTTGCTGACAGGTGCGGATTTTCTTTAGCTCAACTAAAATACGAGTACCCAATTGAACTTGCGCCCGACGGCCAACGCCCGATTGATTACCTCAAACGACTAGCATGGGAGGGTGCCAAAGGACGATTTCCGGACGGCGTACCCGAGAAAATCATTAACTTGTTGCGCCACGAAACTAACCTGATAGAGGAACTTGGTTATGAAGCCTATTTCTTGACAGTCTGGGACCTGGTCCGCTTTGCGCGATCCATGGGAATTCTATGTCAAGGGCGAGGTTCAGCGGCGAACAGCGTAGTGTGTTACTGCTTGGGCGTGACGTCGGTAAACCCCAATGAGCTCGATTTGCTGTTCGAGCGATTTATCAGTCGCCAGCGCAATGAGGCGCCCGATATTGACGTTGATTTTGAACATCAGCGGCGCGAGGAGGTCTTGCAGTATATCTATGCGAAGTACGGTCGCCACCGAGCAGGCATGACCGCAACTGTGATCACGTATCGCACAAAGTCTGCGATTCGCGATTGTGGGAAGGCCTTGGGAGTCTCGCTGGATCGATTGGATTCACTGTCCAAGCTGGTGGATTCACGGTACGAGGAAGGTTCTTTGGAACATCGTGCTGCCGAAATAGGATTGGATCCCGAGTCAGCAATTGGTAAGCGATTCATCTATCTGGTGCAGACACTGGTCGGTTTTCCACGCCACCTCTCACAACATGTCGGTGGCATGGTGATGACTCAAGGGTGGCTGTGTGAATTGTGTCCGATTGAAAACGCATCCATGGATGGGCGCACGGTGATTCAATGGAACAAGGACGATTTGGATGATCTCGGAATTCTAAAAGTCGATTGCTTGGCGCTGGGGATGTTATCCGCAATCCATCGTGCATTCGACCTGATGGCGGAGCACTACGAGCGCACATTGACGTTGGCAACCGTTCCGCGCGAAGATCTCGCCGTTTACGACATGATCTGTCAGGCCGACACGATTGGCGTGTTTCAGATTGAAAGCCGCGCTCAAATGAGCATGTTGCCGCGTTTGCGACCACGCTGTTTTTATGACTTAGTGATTGAAGTCGCCATTGTTCGGCCCGGCCCCATTCAAGGCCAGATGGTGCACCCGTACCTACAAGCTCGCAAAACAGGAATCCAGCCTGAATATCCCACTGATGAGATACGCGATGTACTTGCTAAAACGATGGGCGTGCCAATTTTCCAAGAGCAAGCAATGCGTCTGGCTGTCGTTGCAGCAGGATTTACACCGGGTGAGGCGGATCAATTACGACGAGCCATGGCGGCATGGCGACGTCCAGGGGTGATCGATTCGTTTCGGCAGAAGCTGATCGAAGGAATGCGCGCCAAAGGGCTGCCCGACAAATTCGCCGAACAAGTCTTTACGCAGATTCGTGGCTTTGGTGAATACGGATTTCCTGAATCGCATGCGGCCAGCTTTGCGATCTTAGTCTACGTCTCATGTTGGTTGAAATATCACTACCCAGCGGTATTTTGCGCTGCGCTGCTAAACAGCCAGCCCATGGGATTTTACGCGCCCGCACAATTGGTTCAGGATGCTCGCAAGCACGGTGTCGAAGTTGCTGGAGTCGACGTCAACTTCAGCCGTTGGGACTGCACGTTAGAACCCATTGGAGATCACCATTCGAAGCCGGTGAGGCGACTGCGGCTGGGGTTGAACATTATTCGTGGATTGGCCATATCGGTCGGATCGGTAATCGAGATTGCTCGTGACAAAGCTGGGCCATTTCGCGACCTGGCTGACTTCACCAGACGATGTCGACTAGGGCAAGCCTCTATCACCATATTGGCAGATGCGGGTGCGCTGCAATCGCTTGCGGGTGATCGGCGTGCTGCGTATTGGCAGGCACTCGCGCAGGAGAAATCTGCCATGCCTATGCCGCTCTTGGAAGCGTACGGTGCTAATACTGACGATCCTTTACCAGAGCACATCCAGCCGATGCGCGCGGTAGAGGAAGTTCAGGCAGACTACCAAACCACTGGCCTGTCATTACGAGCACATCCGTTTTCTTTTCTACGAGCTGAGTTAGAGAAGTTACGAGTCACACCCGCAGCACATCTAGAACATGTTTCCGATGGCCGATTCCTACACGTCGCAGGTTTAGTTCTAGTGAGACAGCGTCCGGGAACTGCCAAGGGAATTACTTTCGTAACGCTCGAAGATGAAACCGGAACTGTGAACCTGGTACTCAAGCCCGAAGTGTGGCAGCGGCATTATAAAGTTGCTCGTCGCTCCAATGCGTGGCTCGCTCACGGAGTACTCGAAAGCCGCGATGGGGTCATGCACATAATCGTTGGTCGCATAGAAGACCTCACCGATAGGATTGGATCAGTTCCAGGCAAGTCTCGTGATTTTCATTAATGAATTGCGACAGTTGCTGAATGAACTTGATTAATGGGTGGACCGTTACAGCTTGACAGCCGCACAAAGCTGAACGCAAGTGATGAACCTCAATTAGATGCTTGCTACAATTACCGTACGATGGAAAATTCCAATCTACCTACGCCACACAACAACTTCTTTCAGTTTGCGTTATCGCACGTTGAGTTGTTGCGGAGCTTAATAGAAACTCAGTTGCCTGTCGAACTCGTTGCCGCATTGAATTTGAGTTCACTAGCGCTGATAAAAGGCAGCTTTGTTGACCCCAATTTGCGCGAGATGCACTCGGATCTATTGGCTTCTACACGGTTGACTGGTCCGCTTGGCGAACATGACGAAGAAGTGCTAATCTACTTTCTGTTCGAGCATAAAAGCGAAGCGGAACCGTTGACGGTTCTGCAGTTGCTGGCGTACATCGTGCGTATTTGGCAGCAGAGAACCCGCGAGGGCAAACCGTTGTGCGCGATCGTGCCGCTGGTAATTTATCATGGCTCGAGCCGCTGGAAGACCGCGCGCCGAATTAGCGACTTGGTACGCGTTCCCAAGATTTTTGATCAATACCTTGTTCAATTCGGATTTCGACTGGTGGATCTTTGTGAATTATCCGATGAGGAAGTTTCCGGCGAGCCATTTTTACAAGCCACGTTGCGGCTGCTAAAATACAGTCGTAGCCAGGAATTGCCCAAGCGACTTAGGCCGATCCTGGAATTGTTGGTCTCGGTCCCGCAATTCAGCAGCATTGAGGTTTGGATTCAAGCCATTGGAGTATATATCATGGCGGTAAACAAAACGATTGGCGCTAGCGAACTGTCTGCTATCGTTCAGCAAGTGTTCCCAACTCAATTTGAACTCGGCTCGCTCGCGGATCGTCTGTTGACCCAAGGGCGACAAGAAGGAGCCCAAGTCGGTAGACAAGAAGGTATACAAACAGGTAGACAGGAAGGAGTCTTGATTGGCAAGATTCAATTGCTGGAAGAACTCTGTGGCGTCGAGCAAACGAGTGGTGACAAGTTGCTATCGTTGAGTTCTGATCAGCTTGAATTGCGAGTCGCGGAACTCCAGACGCAACTTCGCGATCGTCGCTCAAAGGAGTAGTTTGACTGCATAGCGTTGTTGGGATCGCTGGGTAGCAATAAGTGGTCTTAATTGTTTGGTCTTGCAAATTGCAGATTTCGAATTGCAGAACTCAGAATCAAATTGCAGGTTGCAATGGCAAGCTAGCAGGGGCAACTTCAGCTCTTGCTATCAACTTTGGTTCGGATTGCCCAGTCGGTGGATTGTTCGAGCGAGGAAACATCGTAGGGACGAAATCGTGCAACCGAACTTGTCGCATCGTCGTGTGCGAGCAGAACATTGGGACTTAGCTGCGATGCGGCGATCGAATCGATCAAATTTGTAGAATCGTTCGCGCCCATCTGCATCAGTATGCGCACTTCAATTTCGCGCAACGCCGAGCGGCTAAGCCATCGGTTGGCGGTGGACGCGTTCTCGGCCCAAATGGCGACGTGCACGCCATGGCTGGGACCATCTCGTAGAATTTCCTCAAGCAACTTGTCCGGTGTAAGACTGGATTCACCGAACGATCCCATGCCAAATTCATCTTCTCGCCTCAACGTTCGCAGCCGTCCAATCTGTACCAGTACAACCAGCAGCGGAGTCCAATTCGATTCCTCGACGGTATTGTCGATGCGCTGCTTCAATTGTGCGTGGACCTCTGCCAACATTTCGTCAACACCTCGCGCGTCGACGATTTGACTGTTTGCGTACCCGACCTTCAATCGATCACCTAGTTGCAAGCAACTTGCATCAGTGGGTTTTGCAGCCTGGACGAGGATAACTTTCGAAACGGATAGTCCGTAGTGATGCACGAACGAGGCTATCACAGAGTTCAGTACCGCCGCAGCGTGCGAGTCGTCAGCCCCGACTAGCAGAATATTCCGACCTGCCTGCTGAGTAAGCGGAATTACTACTCCTGGATTGATCGCAACGCTGTCACCCAACAAGCACCAGCAAGCGTTTGCATTCAAAGTCTTGCGAGCAGTTTCAATCGCTAGGGCAGCGCTCGACGAATCCCAATTCGAGGCCCGATTACCTTCGTAAACGACTGTGTGCCCCAGCATATTGGTGCTTGGGTCGGAATTGCGATACTGCGTGGGAAATTCTGCGAACCAAGCGATTTGCTCTTGTTTGGTCAACCAGCCAATTTGCATGGTTTGATTGCCTTCGATCCTGCCGCCTGCATCGTTGTAAACGGCTTGCCCGGGATGCTTGAGACGTGCAGCGGCTGGATTGTCATCGGCAAAAATCATCTGTGCGTCCGCCGCATCACACTGCAAAGCGACGCGCACTGCCATTTGCCCCATCGTCGTTCGCGGCAATGAATATGCTCCCGACAGAGTCTGGCTGCTCAGAATCGAGTGTACGCCGAACGAACGCCCTTGCCGAACGATGCGATCCAGAATCAAGCTGGCTTGATTGGATAGCTTATCATCTTCGACAAACAACTCCTGGAACTCATCAATTACGATCAATACGCGCGGCAGCGGCTGGTCTGGACGTACCAGATTCCAGCTTGCCAAATCCTGAACACCAGCTTCACGAAACATCTGTCCCCGGATCTGCATGCAGCGATCGATATGCTCCAGCGCGCTTAAGCCAAATTCGCGTTCGCTCTCGATGCCAATGATATCGGCATGCGGCAATCGACCTTGACCATAGACTTGGAATTCGACTCCTTTCTTGAAGTCGAGCAAGACCATGCGAAGTCGCTCTGGCGAGTACTTCACCGCTGCGCTCGTTATCAATGCGTGCAATAGAGTTGACTTGCCCGAGCCCGTTTTGCCGGCGATGATCGCATGTTGGGCTGTGCCTATGCCCAGTTTCATGGAGTGAATGCGGCCGACACCACTTTGGCCAATCGGAATTTCCAGCGATTTTGAGCTGTCGGCGGTCCAATGTTGCTCTTTGGGTGGAACGATGGATTGCAAAGGAACTTCCACGCGCGCCGCGAGTATGGCTTGTCTTCCGGATTCTTCGACCAACCATTGCTGTTGATTCTCGTCAGGCAGTCGCGGCGGATCGATGGGCAGATCCGCATATTGCGCACCGTTCAGCCTAAGTCCTTGGCCGTTATCGGTAACCGTCAAATGTAAACCCCGGCGCATGACAGATTCACAGTGTTCGGACGTCAGCCACGGTAGGTTTGGATCGATCAGCAATATCGGCACGATGCCGCAACGCGTACCAGAATCCAGTAAACTTTGTAACGCTTTCCACGAGTGATCATCCAGCCCCGCGGGAAATGAGGACCAAACGAGCAGACGATACGGTTCAGCCAGCGAGCCTGCATCACGATTGTATTCGACGATACTGCGATACTGATTGCGCAGCGATTGCTGGATAAAATCCTCGGCAGCCATGGCTAGTTGATCGATTTGCCTGGCGATGTGTCCCGGTTGAGTCCAGACGCGATGTGTGACCAATTGTGGATCGAAGTCGGCCAAGTGCATCAACCATCCGAAATCTCTGCCAAGCGCCGGTGGATCGATAACGCATACTTGAGTCTTGCCTGGCGGCAAACTAGTTAGGGCCCGCAAGATCAAGTTCCGCACCGAGCACTGTGCCACTTCGCTTGCAGGATCGCCTGTCAGCGTAAGATATTTGTCCTCGATGGGCTCAAAGGTAACTGTTGCCATATGGGGTATAGGGCCGTTGGCGCGAACATCTTCGTGCAGCAAATCGTCTACAGCCAGCGATCCGATCGGAAAAATAGGTTGTTCCAATCGACATGGCCAATCTCGGTTAGACCAAGTGCTGTTGGTCCAAACAGGAAAATGCTGTTGGCACCATTGATTGCCCCGTTGCATGAATTGCAGCGCGGTACTGCTGGCTCGAAGTAGTCGTCGGGCGCCGCTGCGGTCAATGCGTTCGATGTGGGCGACGATTGAGGATTTGCTTTCCACAAACCTAGTTTCGACATCCGAGATAGTCTGTTCGTGTCGAGCCAAAAAATCGTGCTGGCGAGACTTGAATTGTTGGTCAGTTGAGGCAATCGACTGAGTAAGCTGGTCACTCGCAGAACGTTTTTCGGCTGTATGGCTTTGCGACAGTAATTCGAGCTGCTGTTTGACCTTCGAGTTGATTTCGGTGACTTGTTGTTCGCGCCATTTGACAACTTTTTCGATCTTGGCGTCGCGTTTGTCGGCCAATCGTTTGAGCTCGGCCTCGCTCTCCGCCATCGATAAACGCTTACCTTCTTCAATTACTTTGCGCGCAGTATTTAGTGAGGTTTGCAGTTTGGGAAACTCCGCCAGTGTAAAACGTCGCAACCAAGGATATGCGGCCAATTGGGCGCCACCAATCAATACAATCGCGAGCACACCTCCGATCGACAAGGCGACTGGCCAGTTAACGATTTGGAGCGCGCCGAGAACCCCGGTTATGGCAAAAGCGATGATCAAGCAAGCAAGCCAAAACCATATCGATCGAAGGGCTTGAGTTACGTGGTTGTTCGCCAGGTGCTGCAGATGGCCGGATGCCTCGTTGATAAATTGATGCGCCCTCTGAAGGCATTCCCTAGCAGTGCCGGGAAGTTCAGTTATCACTTTGTCAATCGCGGCCTGAGGAACATTGACTCCACGTTGCGCGAGCAATGCTTCACTCGATTGTTGAACGCCGAGGATCTCATTTGATTTTAATTCAAAGGCGTTCTTGAATTCGCGTAGCTGAGCAATCGGAGCATTTTTCGCCTGCATGAAACGTTTCTCAGCAGATCCAACTCTTTGCTTGGCCTCATTGTTGATTTGTTCGGCATGGACTCGTGCGGCGGCTCGTATCGCAGCTTCCTTGGCTGAATAGCCGTGGACAGCGTCGTACGCACGTTGCTCGCACTCACTCCAGCGCGCGTGCCTGGCCGAGTCCCACTCAGTAATCAACTGATTTAGCGATCGTTGGCCGGTTTCTTTAAGTGAAGCTAAATGCTGCTGATGCTGTTCGTCAAGCAACAGGATTTGCTGGCGCAGTTGCTCAACCTCCAGCGCGATTTTCTTGCTGCTGGAACTCATCCGTTCGCGCAGGCCACTTATCAGTTTTTGGAGCCGCTGGCGTCGAAGAAATCTCGGCGTCGATTCGATCATGAGTATCCGATGCGGTTCTAGTTGGCGGCAATCCGAAGCTGGTACAACGGCCAGGCCAATTCTCTGTTCTAGCGAGGTTCGCTGAGCTTTTTGGCAACGTCCTCAAACAATTCTACTGTACGAGTTATCTCAACCACCAACTGCTGCACCGTCGGACGAATCTCTTGCATATGCTCCTTCACAAACGCCTGCGCTTGCGAATCTTTCCACACTTGTTGAGTGTTTTCTACTTCCGTCAACAACTCGTCCGAAATCCGAGTCAGTCGTTGAGCAACACCGGGTAAATCGTGGCTGATGCGTTGCATGAGGCAATTCCAGAAGATGTTGAGCCAGATTCAGAATAGCAGACTCGCCCCGCGCTTGCCACGGAACAACCCCTACAGGCAATTTGATCAGTACGAATTTAGTCGTGGATTCAACTTTATTTGCGGTCGACGTCGTTTAAAGGGCTCAGACGATCCTGGGAGAACTAGGCTGAATTTTGAGCGACTAGTGCTCAATGAAAGTGTACAAGCTTTCTCACCCCCCGTTGAGAGGCGAGGTTGGTCGATTGTCGATTAGCTTCGCCTCTTTTTTTTGTACCTGAGATCAGCTTTTTGACTGTCACGGTGGGATACATAACAAGCTTGTCATCTTTCAGCAAGAGTGTCACTATCGGTCTGGCGGCTTTGCGGTGGAGGAATTCGGATTGTTGGTGACTGCTTGCTCGGCAATTTTTGGATCGAAGGTCTTCTTCTGTTCATATAGTTCCATAATGCTCTTGGCGAACGGTTTCTGCGAATCGCTCGACAACTCGATTATTTTTTCCTGCCAACCGATAGCTTTTTCAAATTGACCATCAGCGGCCAATGCAGCGCCCAGCGCAGTGAGGTCGTTAATGTCCTTATATTCGCTGAGTTCGCACGCGGCGGTCGCCGACTCAATCGCCTTTTTTGCATCGCGGATTGCAGCGTCGTCTGCGAGAGTAAGTAACCAGGCTTTGTTTTGATGGGCCAACCCGTATTTGGGCGCGAGTTTAATCGCCTGTTCAAAGTCCTCAAGCGCGTCCTTGAGCTTACTAAGGCGCTGAAGATTGTAACCGCGGTTGTTGTATGCCACAGCGGTTTGCGGCGACAGTTCGATAACCTTGCTAAAATCGGCGATTGCTGCCTCGTGGTTTCCCAATTGAAATTGGACAAAACCACGCCCCATCCAAGCAGCGACATCGGCAGGTGTCAGCTCGATTGCCTTGTCGTAATCAGTAATCGATTGTTGTAACTTGCCCGCAATCTTGTAGGCCACTGCTCGCTGTTGATAAAGCACGGCATTGGCAGGCTTCAGCTCGATCGCGCGCGTATAGTCGTCGAGTGCTTCGTTAACCTTTCCACTGGTCATGTAGACGCTGGCTCGGTTCAGAAACGAGGCATCGTCTTTGGGATTCTTCTCGATGGCAATTGAGTAATCACTGATCGCTCTGTCGTAATTTCGCATCGAGGCGTGGAACATGCCGCGACTGGCATACGCGTGTGGTGATTGGTAACCAATTTCGATGGCTTTGTCGAAGTCCGCCAGCGCTTCCTCAAATTTATTGAGCGCCCACCAAGCTCCCGCCCGCAACGTATAAAGTCTGCCGTCGTCTTTTTTGGCTGCGATCAAGTCGTTATAAACGTCGATCGATTCAGCGAGTTTTACGGCGTTGTTCTTGGCAACTGCGCCTTTGTGCCCATTGTATGTTTGAATCACATAAGAATCCGGACGTTCGGCCAGAACGGTTAACAGATCACCTTTCTCGATAACGTCGATCACCTTTTCACCAAGGGTCAGCTTCATTTCCAAGCGAGCCACCAATGGTTCAATTGTGGCGAGAGATTGTGGCTTTGGCTGAGCCCGAGCAGATGTGACGGAGATGCTTACCAAGAGGAAACCAGAAATTGCTGCGATCCTGAGTTTCAAGCACCAAAAATTGACAGCCATGTTTCTCTCAAAAAATCGTATCTCGGGCAAAGCTATCCGTCGCCTACGGATAATCGCTTACATCGGCAGCACCTTATTCTGGCGGTCACGTCAAGATTAGGCAAGTCGGAGGCGCTGTTCCATTTTGGTACTGTCAACACCCCGCTCGCCTAACATCTTTGGATGCCCGCGAGATTCAACGTGCGAATGGCCAAAGCCCGTATTGAAGAGCGACAAATTAGACGGTAGCCGCGGGTTCGTTGACTACCTCCGTGTACGCGTCGTCCGCCCCTTGGGTGCTCGCGGCTTCGGATTCCGTTTGCTGTGAACTTAGGATAAATTGTAGTGCCTTAATTTTCTCTTCGCGTTCCTGCAACTGAGCTTGCAGCCAGTTGATGGGCCCCACCACGTCTTGCCAATAATCGCTGTCGCGAAACGAAACTGGATCGGTATCAATATCGTCTTGCAGATTATGCAGATGGTTGCGCAATCGATAGATTGGTCCAACGAACTGATGACTGAGCCTGACGACGTCGAACAGGACCAATGGCATGAGCAGAAATACGCTTGGCAACCAAGGCCACACTTGACCGAAGAACTCCGACGCATGTTGGCCGAAATTTCCATCCGGATTGCGCCACCACTGGTCACATAGGACGGTCCCTCCCAGCAAAATTAAGCTCGCGACCCAGTAGATGACAATGCGTTCCAAGAGAATTCCTTGGACGTTTCGGTCAATCCAGATCCTTTGTCGCTGAGCCACGCCGAACTCCTAAATGGAAAACTGATCATTGAAGCCGGAGACTAGCCTCCGAACGTGTCGAAGCCAATCGCCCTGTCACAGCGCAGAAGAGATCGCACCAGCGGAGGCGTCGAGGCTGCCCTTCGTTTTACTCGCCAACAAAGATACTGCCGACATGCAAGTTATAACGATCAATGCCAGAATTACCGCATACTCGACTGCAGTTGGACCGTCATCTTCTCTGAAGAAGCGTCCGATTTTCGATATTCTCGACTCGGTATTCATGGCTCGTCTCACTGCAAATGAACTAGGCATGTCGCATTCTCGTAGAATATCGACCCTCGACCAAACTCTAGCTTGCGCAGTTACTCGTCCACTCGAGCGATTGTATTTTTGATTGTTAAGGGGAAGTTTGTCATGGTAATTGGTGTTACAATCCTCACAATCAACAACCCACCGCCTTCGCCAAGTGTTTCATTTACCGAGGAAAAAATCGAGCGTTCCCAATGATTGGACCAATACTTGGTCGTGAATGGCTGGTTAGCCCGCGACGAATGCGATTTTATGCACAGCGAGTTGTATTTGTTGCAGCGTTATTCAGTTTAGTTTGCACGATGTGGCTGCTGCTGGCAGGAATGCAGCAAATTCGGAATGTGGGCGATCTGTCGCGCTTCGGATCTTTGGCATTTCAGTTGGTCGCCCCCATGGAACTGGTGGTGGTGATGTTTTTGGCAGCCGTGGCAACTGCTTCGAGTGTATCCCAGGAAAAAGATCGACGGACATTGATATTGTTGTTGTTAACGAGGCTGACCAGCACTCAGATCGTGATGGGCAAGCATTTGGCAGCCATGTTAGGAATAGCAAATATTGTCGTGGCATCGCTGCCACTGTTATTGCTGATTTCGCTGATGGGGGGCGTTTCAATCCAACAAGTTTTTTCTGTCTTAGCGATCGTCCTGGTCACCGCGCTGGTGTGTGCCTCGCTTGGAACAGTGGTTGGATTCTGGCGAGAAAAGACCTTTCAAACTTTGGCGGTCACATTGCTGGCCATTACTGCTTGGTGCGTATTAGGGGAGGTTATCGCCAATGGCGTTTGGCCAATGCTCGCGCCCAGTTGGGCCGAAGCAATCAGTCCTTTTCGTGCAGTGTTGAACGTTTGTCAACCTTTGCCCAGCAACCATTGGCAAAATATTTCCGGCGGAGTTACAGCGGTCTATTCCGTCTTCGGATTTGGTCTATCGGCTGTGTTGTGCTCGATTGCGATTTCGCAATTGCGAGTGTGGAATCCGTCGCGTGAATTGCGCCTGCAAGCTCCCGAGTCGGACGACGCGGCTGACGCGACCGAGGCATTGGGCACTCGTAGCTGGAAAGTGCGCGCACCGCGGCCGATGTGGAAAAATCCAGTTTTGTGGCGCGAGATGCGTACTTGGGCATACGGTCGCAAACTACTGTTCATTCGATTGTCGTACGTAGTATTGTTCTTGCTTGCCGTTGGCTCGCTTTACTGGAGTGTCGCCAGTGGCGCAGCCCTACAGCGCAGTCGCTTGACGACGGAATTGATCCCAGTCGCGACCAAGATTCTCGCCCCGTTCTTTGTCGTTTCGCTGGTCATGCTGAACGCATTGGCGGTGAATTCGATCACTAACGAGCGCGATGGCCAAGCGCTCGACCTACTCTTAGTAACTCAGATTTCTCCATCCAGTTTCTTGTTGGGCAAGTTGCTGGGAGTCCTCTACGTTGCCAAAGAGATGGTGATGCTGCCACTGGTGTTGTGCATTTATCTGTGGTGGCAGGGAGGATTGAGTACGGAGAATCTCGTATTCACAGTCGCAGGGTTGTTAGTTTTGGATATTTTCGTGGCGATCCTGGGAATTCACTGCGGTATGAATTACGGACTGTCGCGAACGGCGATCGGCACGAGCCTGGGCACAGTATTTTTCCTGTTGCTGGGCGTGGTTGTGTGCATGATGATCATGATCAGTTTCCGAGGTTCTTTCTCGCGGCAGTTGCCTCCCTTCTTGGTCATTATCCTGGGCGGAGGAACAGGCCTGTTTGTGGCTCTAGGTAATCGCAACCCGAGTCCAGCAATCGCATTGGCCGCCTTCAGTCTCCCATTCTTGACATTTTTCTCCATTACCAGTTTCATACTGCGCAACCAGGAGCTGACGGTTTTCTCGGTGATTGTCACGGCATACGGATTTGCGAGTCTTGCCATGCTGATTCCAGCGCTCAGCGAGTTTGATTTCGCGATCGACCAATCGCGCGCCGCCGAAGACGAGAGTTAGTCGAGCATGCTCGAGCCATGGTCGGTTATTGCTGCATTTCTGCCTGGCATGCTTGTGCTGCTGGTGTTAAGCGCTTTTTTTGCGGCCAGCGAAGCAGGTTTGTTTTCACTCTCGTTGAGCGAACGTCGCCAACTTCACGGGGGTTCGACATCTGATCAAGTAGCCGCCACGCTGTTAAATCGTTCTGATCGCTTGCTGATGGGAATTCTGTTTTGGAACCTTACAGTCAACCTAGCTTACTTTGCAATCGCATCGCAAGTAACTCAGAAACTTGTCGACCTGCAGCAGCAGTCGCCAACCGCAATTTCACCCGAGCTATTCGATGTAGTAGCGATTGTCATCGTCGTGATCTTCGCCGAGTTCTTACCCAAATGCGTAGCGGTACTTAAGCCTCGCACGGTTGTGCGTGTGGTCTCAATCCCGCTGGCAATCGCGATCCGAGTCCTCGACAGCGTCATACCAGCTCTCAAGTTTGTCAACGAAGTTTCACGGCGCATTATTCTGCCTGGGTTTCGCCCCGAACCTTATTTAGAAACGGCGGACCTGGATCGCGCCGTCGTACTAACAACTGGGGACTCGTTGCTCTTGCAGCAGGAAAAAGAAGTTCTGCAGAATATTATCCAGCTCAGCGACATTCGTGTGGAGGAATGGATGCATCCGCGCTCGCAGTATCGTACTTTGCCGATCACTGCCGACGTTACAGGCATCGATGCCGAAATGGCTGCCAGTGGTTACTTGATGTTAACCGACAAGTTTGGTCGAGAGATAATTGCTGCTGTCGATCTGGCCGACAATCGACTTGGGCACGAAACGAACTTTGTTGCTCTTCGGCAGTCGGTCATCATTGTTCCATGGTGTACGAGTATTGCCGACGCGCTAAGTCGCCTTCACGAAACTCAACGAAAAGTCGCCTTGATCGTCAACGAGTTTGGCGAAACCATCGGCGTGTTGACTTTTGATGAGATGATCGATGCAGTATTCAAGCTGAACCCGACTCAGTCCCATCGCGAATGGTCCAGAGCGGACATTGTCCCGCAGGACGAGGATGTATGGTTGGCGACTGGGATGACCAGCCTCCGGCGACTGGAGCGAGTCGTTGGCCGAAAACTCTCCGTGGGCAGGAATTTGACTGTCATCGGTGCCATTCAAGAACGATTGAAACGGCTGGCTCAAGTCGGTGATCGCTGTTCAGTTGGTGATTTCGATATGCAGGTGGTGGAGGCCGCACGAGACGGCGAATCGTTAGTGCGCATCGCTTTGCGAAAGAACTCGCAGGAGCCACAATCATGATTTGGATCGTGGCTTTATTTATTGGTGGTTTATGTTTAAGCTCCTTTTTTAGCGGTAGTGAAACTGGATTCTACCGCGTGACTAAGATGCGGTTGCTGATCCACGCCAAGAGCGGCAGTTGGATGGGCAAAGTTATGTTATGGTTGGTGAACAACCCAAGTATTTACGTGGCAACTGCTCTGATCGGTAACAATATCGCGAACTTCTTGGTGGCTAAGAGCATGGTCATGTTCGGCCAACAATTTTTTCATGGGTCCGGTTGGGGCATCGAATTCCTGCTGCCCATTCTCATGACACCAATTCTGTTCGTGTACGGAGAACTATTACCCAAGTATCTATTCCACCAAGCACCCTACCGTCTATTGATGGCCACCGCTCCGCTAATATTCTTGGTAACCGCCATGCTGTTACCTATTTCACTGATCGTCGTTGTCATTGAAAGAACATGGAGGCGTTGGCTTGGGGTCGCGGCGATCGAAGTCCAACCTGCGCTTGAACGCCAGGAATTGCAACGCGTGCTGGCCGAAGGTCAGGAAGCTGGAGTTCTCAAGTCGATTCAGCGGGAACTTTCTCAGAATCTATTTGCATTCGGTGACCGACCGATTCGCCAATTTGCAATGCCCAACCGAGCCATACCTTGGGTGCGCCAAGGTGCGCTTCGCGACGAAATTCTCGCACAAGCTCGGCGCGGCAATCAATCCATCATCGGCGTCATGGACGGATCCCAACTTTCTCTAGTGGGCTATTATCGTGTGGCAGATGTGCTATCGTGCCGCGATGACATACCACCCCAAATGATCCAAGCAATCGAAGTTTCGGCGACTGTCTCTCACTTGCAGGTGCTAACACAGCTTGAAGACTTACATACGGAATTGGCGCAAATCGTCGATACGCGAGGCAGGGCGTTGGGGATTGTCACTCGCCGCCGGTTGTTGGCTATGATGCTGTCCGGCAGCGCTCCAGCGAACACAATATAATTCGCATCCAACGGAAAGATCGCCCAAGAAACAACTCAACAATCTCATCATTGAACCACTCAAGAGGTGTTCCATGCGCCGCAGTCTCGAATTACTCCTCAATACTGCGTTGTTTGTCATCGTGCTGGCCATGGCTACGCCAAGTCTTGCACAACCGTCCCGCGAAATCGATATTCTGATCCGTCACGGCCGAATCATCGACGGTACTGGAAACCCAGAATTCACCGGCGACGTAGCGGTCAACGGTGATAAGATTGTCATGGTCGGACGCCAATTAAACGTCAACGCGAAACGCGTTATCGACGCGAATGGCTTAATCGTCGCGCCGGGCTTTATCGATATTCATTCCCATTCAGATAACCTGTTGTTCGAAGACGGTTCTGCGCAGAGCAAGATCCGCCAGGGCGTGACAACCGAGGTGCTCGGCGAAGGCGAATCCGCCGGTCCCAACAAAGGCTCGCGACAATCCACTGCGAATACCTCCGATCGCAACGCACCCTGGCCAACTCTGGGCGCGTATTTCAGTGCTGTCGAGCGATCAGGAATTTCCGTAAATGTGGCTTCGTACGTGGGCCTAAATAATATCTGGCAATCAGCAATGGGGACGAGTTTCGATCGTCCATCGCCGGACCAGTTTGAGCAAATGAAACGGACATTGGACGAAGCTATGAACGACGGAGCTTTGGGCTTGTCCAGTTACCTGATGATGCCGCCAGGGTCGCTCGCCACGCTCGACGATTTGGTCGAACTGTGCAAAGTGGTTGCCAAACACGGCGGAATCTATTCGTCGCACATCCGCACCGAAGGAGTTGGCGTAGTCGATGCCGTCAAAGAGGCAATATCCGTGGGAGAGCGCGCCGGAGTGCCCGTCGATATTATTCACATGAAAATTGCAGATGAAAAATTGTGGGGACAAATGAGCCAGTTGGTGGCTTTGGTTTCAGAGGCACGCTCGCGGGGAGTCAATGTACAAGCCAACGTCTATCCGTACACTCGCGGCAACAACAATTTATCGAGCATTATTCCTCCGTGGGCTCATGAAGGAGGCTCAGCCAAAATGCTCGAGCGATTGCGAGATCCGGAGCAGCGCAAACGCATCAAGCAAGATGTGCTGCAAGGAGTCGATGGTTGGTACAATCATTACACTGCCGTCGGAGGCGATTGGTCGCGGATGCAAGTCGCCGCCGAGAATCGCTTTAAGGGATTGACGATGGATCGCGTGATGGCGCTGCGTACCGCCAGCAAGAACAACGTGGATTTGCTCGATGAGATGTTCGATTTCTTACTCGAAGAAGGAGGTTCGGTCAGTACTGTATTTGCGCATCACACCGAAGCAGATATGAATTTGGCACTCAGCCAATCATGGTGCTCGATCGGATCTGACGGCTCGGCATATGCCATCGAAGGACCATTGCGTCGCGGCAATCCCCATCCTCGCAGCTTCGGAACTTTTCCGCGCGTCCTGGGCGAGTACGTTCGCCAACGCAGTTTGTTGAGCCTTGAGGATGCAGTACGCAAAATGACATCGCTCAATGCAACGAAAATCGGCTTGATGGACCGCGGGATATTGCGCTCTCAAATGGCTGCTGACATCACGTTGTTCGACCCCGCCAAAGTCAAGGACCTCGCAACCTACACGGAACCTTTTCAATATAGCGAGGGCATTACTTATGTCTTAGTGAACGGAACCATTGTGCTCGATAAATCCAAACACACCGGCGCCACGCCAGGTCGAGCACTGAAGCGCTGACATTCAAAAACTGCACGAATTATCAATGCAATAACTTCGTTTCGTCGTTTTCCAAGCGGAATTTTGCATGATCAAACCAAGTACTTGCGCGTAAACGCACGTTTGACAATCATTTTCGTATGCGATGATGGGCGTGTATGCCAGGATTGACGCACTCGCTTGCGCATCGGGCTTGTATTCGCTGAGGCCTTGGTAAAATCCCATCTGCCGCTCGCCTCACTTAGTCAGGAAGTCCTGCTACCTCACCACTGGAGATGGAGCCTAGAGCGCGCCATATGTCCAAGCCAATGCTGTTGGAGATGAAATGAACTGAGCCGTCGCAATTCACGACTTGCACACCGCCAGTGTGACGACTGCGCGAGGCTACCGTTTCGTTATTGCCGTTTACCGGCACGCAAGGTTGGTTTGTGCGCGGTTGATTCTCAGCGGCAGGGCAACTCGAGACTCGCAACGAATCTGGTACGGGGCTGTTGGGTCCTACAAATGTGAATATCCAAGCTCCGCCTGGGAAGTCGTACCAGTAGGATCCGCGCATCGTTTGGGCCGGGTCCGACGACGCGCCTCGCAATTGCTCGCCCAGTGCCATCGAGTTGCTGGTGCCATCGGTAATCGAACCAAATTTGACAGGGCGGTAACCAAATGCAGCCGGTAGATGATTGGCCGCCAGCGTGCGAGTCGCGCCTTTGTTGACGTTGCCAAAAAAGGCGCCATAGTTTCCCTTGGCGGTCGTGTGCGGCTGGATGCCTGGGTGTGCGTAGACTTGCGAACCGGCTCCGTCGCTCGGACACATCATCGTGGAAATCGTCCGGGCAGTCAACGAATTGGGACCAGAAGAATTCAGATTGTTAAGATACATCGTGTCGTTCGAGCCAAGGGAAAAACTGAATTGGTTGTAGATCGCTGTTTGTTCGATGTAGGGATAGAAATGGATGCCCCACGTTAATCGCGGAAAACCAAACTCCGCGCCCAAGTTCGCTTGCAAAACTCCCAGCGGGAAAACTCGATGCGTGTCGTGATAATTGTGCATCGCCAAACCAAGTTGCTTGAGATTGTTCGAACACTGCATTCGCCGAGCCGCTTCGCGAGCGGCTTGAACCGCCGGCAACAACAGGCCTACCAACACGCCAATAATGGCGATCACTACAAGTAGCTCGACCAACGTAAATCCAAGTCGATTAGTTTTCATAAAAAGAAGCCTCCAGAGGGCCAATGAACAATAAGGACCGGGCCAGTATTATTTCGATGTCAGATCAAAATTGTGTGACATCTTGGATTCGGAAACTTCGACATCAATGCCCATAATATATTTATCGGGAATTTTATTCTTCTTTTCCGGATACTTGATGCCAAGTTCCACAACGGTTCCGCCCGTTTCCTTGAAGGCGTACAGATGTACCAAGTTCTTTCCCTGAGCCACTCCTTTGGCTAAGTACTTTCCGTTGCGTATCTCCGCTGATACTGCGTCTCCGGCGACCGTAGGTGTAAACGTAACGGTACCTTCTTCAATGGGGACTTTGTCTACCTGCACCGTCCCTTCAACATCGCTGACCGGATAGCCAACACCACCGCAACCTGCTATTGCCAGCAAGAGAAAAAGCTGCCAGAGCCTTGGTCTGTACACCACACAACTCCACACGTTAGAAATGGAAAGGATTGCAGTCGAGGTGATTCTAGCTTGTGACGTTGAATTGTCTAGCTTGCAATTGCTGCGTCTAACGAGGAATCTCGCTAAGCTCTGGGCACCTCTCTCTAGTTTGCCCGCAAAACACCTGGCTTCCGTCGATGCAGTATTCGCACAGTAGAAATGGTAACGACCACGAATCTGGTCGTAGCCATTTGAACGAGATCGGCAGTCTTATAGAAATACCGGGACTGTCTTATCGCTTGACCTCAATACCTTGCAGTATGCCGCCTTCGATAACCGTCGGATCGTTGATAGTCAACGACGGCAATTCGACCGGCTTCAGCGCCGCCAGCAGTTCGGCATGAGCTGATATGCGATACTCCTACTTGAAAATAGACAAAATGTCTTGTATATTCGCGTAGAGTGGACACAAAACGACGGTATACAAAGGAGAAAATGCATGATTCAAGCACTCGTGATAGTGATTGCTTTGGCTGGCCAGGTACAGCCTAACGCATCTATCTCTGGCAAGGATTTGGACGATTCAGAGCGACTTGTATTACAAAAATACTATCTCAAAACCGCCTCAGAATACTCCATCGATCTAGGCGCGAAACGTGACCGAAAGCTATCGCTACATCAGCAACCGATTCTAACGTACTTGAATGCGGTAACAGCTTACATGTCCTATGGCCAGTTGTTCGTTTGGACGCTGGATAACCGCCCCGAAGCAGTTGGCATTTTATGGTCCAGAAGATACGGTAACGACCGGTATGCAATCCACTCCTTCCATTCGTTGTCATTGGACCCCTTACGGGCTGAACGCAACGGTGCGGTCTTTTGGTCCCCAAAGGAAGCAGGAATTAAACCGATAGAAATCCCTGACGCACCCACGCCCGCCGAAAAGCCGCAACTACGCTTGGCGCAAATGCGCAGCCTGGCTCGCGAATTTGGATTTACTACTCATCAGGGCACAACGAGTCGAACACCACGGCTGATTCCACAACCGGTTTATCGATTCGTTAGTGACGATGGACCAGAGGATGGCGCGCTTTTCATGTGGGTCGATGACTGGGACCCCGAACTTTTAATGTTCATTGAAGTGCGCAAAACCAGCAGCGTTCCTAAATGGCATGTTGGATTTGCCCGACTATCGAATTTGACATTATCGGTCCAATATAAGGGAAAGTCGCTTTGGGAATTTACCCCAAACGTCGCTGAACCTCCCCTGGGAGGACCGAATCTACCCTATTATTCCGTACATAACGTTGAGAGAATTCCCATGCATGAGGATACGCCGAACTGATCGAATATGGCGGTACATTGATGTCAGCTTGACAATCAAGATAGCAAACAATCGCGCCAACGCTACAAGAATTCACACACAATGCGCATCAGTTGGTCTCCACCAGTGTCGGTTTCAACCGCGACGGCGGGCGGTTAGTGTTGGCGGGGCTGGAAGGCAACATGAATGTTGGAAACGTGATGAATCGGCAACGCACGTTCACCTTGCGGGCGCAAAGCGGCTCTGTTTGGGATTGAACTTTCGCCCGATGCCCAATCAACCGGAGATCTGGAGTACACGCCCTGCAATCAAGTGCAGCGACGGGCCATTGGCTAGCGGTTAGACGATTACATCAATTAGCACAGATTCACATTGTCTTCGCTGGGCTGAGTTTCGTCGTCCACTTATTCCAGTAGCGCTTCAAAAACATAAGCCTCTTCAGAGGAATTCGTGGGTGTACGGTGCTTGGGCTTGAAGAGGCGCCAAGCCGAAATGATCACGAGAACACTCCATGTTCCAGCCGGCCGATGAGATTCTCAACTTCGCGTGCCCCGATCTCAGTTTCCGCCAGTTGCAATGGCGTCTGACCACCTAAACCTTTGCTGGGCTTTTCAAGCCACTCCCGGGCGGCATCGACATCGCCATCAAAGAGGTCAACCGCTTGTTCGAACAGAAAACTTAGCCTCAACAGCCGCTCCGATTCAGCAGGATTCAATCTCCCTGTCTCTTTCCGCCGAGCCATAGTTCGCAGCGGAATGCCAGTCACCTTTGCGACGTCCGCCAGGCGCAAACCGCTCTTCTGTTGAAGACTTTCAAGGGCTTTGTAGGGCAAGCCTGTGGCGATTCGTTGTAGGACATTGAACAGATTATTAGACCGCAGACCAACAGTATATCCACGCACTGGCTGCTGGGATGTCTTCGACCGAGTCGCGCACAACGGATCTATTTCGCAAGTTGCCTTTAGCCCCGATTCCAAAGGCCGCTTCCTCGCGACAGCCATGACGAATGTAAAAGTCTGGGATTGGGCAACCAATTCGACCAAACCGCTTCACAATTGGCCCGGTTGCAGAGCCGGCACGTACGATTTAGCGTTCAGCCCGGATGAAAAAACTGCTGGCAACAGGAGGTCGCGATGGCCTCGTTCGATTCCATAGCCTCCAGTCCGGAAAAGAAGAATTCACTCTCAATGCACATCAGTTGGCGGTCACCAGTGTCGGCTTCAGCCGCGACGGCGCACGGTTAGCCTCGGCGGGGCTGGAAGGCGATATGCATGTTTGGAACGTGAAGAAACGGCAACGCCTATTCACGATGCACGGTCACAGCGGTAGCGTTTGGGATTTGGACTTTGCGCCAGGTGACAATCAACTCGTCTCAGCCGGCCACGATTTTCTGGTGCGCGTGTGGAATGCTACTGCCGGTCAAGAAGCGGCCCCACTTCCGATGCAGGCGCGTATGGCGTCGGTCCGGCGATTCGATTCGTGTGAGTCAAAGTCACGAAAAATTAACTTATCGCGAACTTTGTGTCTTTAGCGCAAATTGCTTACGGGGGAAGCGATGTAGATTTGGCTTGTCCAGCGCGAGCAACTCGAATTCGCTCGGGCTGGCTCGATGTACTTGCCATTGTTGTTGGCGCAATGGGGTTTTGAACGTTCAGTTATCGTTGCTTGCCGTGGAAAGCAAAAGCGATTGAGATAGCCTGCGGTAGACTTCGAGTGCAATATGGAAATTATGAATACCTACTGCGATCGGGTATGATAGTTCGTTAGACTCTATCCACAAAGTGGCGCGTCAAATGTTCTGGGATCACCGGACGCCATGACGATGAAATAGGAGAGCGTCCCCATGAGCTTGAGCGATATCGTTACTTGGTTGGTGGGTTTGGAATGGTCCAGGCTGGTTCCCGAGATCTTAGGGAAGGGGCTGGGTTTTTTGTTGGGTTTTGCGGTTAGCTGGTACTTCATTTTCCGAAAACGGATCAAGGATCTCCAAAAATTCCAGCACGGAGATTCTGACGATGTGCTGTTCCAAGTGCATTATTTGCTCGACGTAAACGCGGGCCAATTTCAACTGGTATTTCGCAACGTCACTACAAAATTGACGGTCAAGAATTTGTACGACAACCCGGCCGCGCGTGATTTGGCCAAGTCGCTAACCGATGGCACAACGTTGAACGATCCTATCCTGCCAACACACGGTACCTTGGGCTTTGAATTAGTAAACGACGCGGCCAACTACGTGTGCGGATCGCTGGCTACAACTCCTCACCCGAAGAGCGTTTGGTTGATGTGCATGACCTGTGAAGACCGTGCCGTCGTCCGACGTAGGTGTATTCGGTGTTTCTTGATTCGCCCAGGCGATCTCGAGAAATTCACCGATTGGAAATGGGCCAGCACCTACGTGCGACTGGAAAAACCGTGGCATTGGTTTCGAATTGTGGCATTACATCGGATCGCGCGCATGTGGTTGTCGGAAAATGTTCGGTTCTCGCGCATTGAACGGGACGACACAATGCCATTGGTCGACGATCATGCCGAGCACCGACGGATCGTCAAGCTCTCGCTGGGATTGTCCGAGACTGAACTGGCGGTGGCAGAACCCTATGCAGTCGACTGGTCGCAACATGCTGCGGCTCTCAGCACCTGGCAGGTTGAGTTGGAAAATTCAGAGCTTGCTTCTAGGTTATGAAATCGATTCTCCTGTCAATCGTAATCGACTTTTTTTCAGGTGGAGTCCCACTGGCTTTGTTGGGGTCATATTCGTGAACCCGACCGGGTTCAATGATCCGTAGTTTTCCCCTAACCGCGCCAGTCTAGAGTTGCGGCCCAACGTCGTGCGAATCGACAGCAGCACGGCTTTCGGGGCGGTACGACGACGAATCCTGCTAAGTCTGCAGGCGGAAATTGGATCGGGTTCGAGAAATCGAGAAATCTAGGTCGAGAGTTACCAGCGTGCGGCCGACCACTTTGCAGGTCACGTAAATCGACTTGTCAGCGGGCTGTTGTTAATTAGTGCGGCAGACTTGTGGATCGAATCAGGGCGAGATTCAAACTACCACGTCAGTTCTTGCGGCTGTCGCATCGAGTTACAGGGTACGATAGGGGGTTCCAACTTGAATTTCTGAGGCCGTTTGCTGGAAGGGGGAGAGGGGTTTTTCGAGGGTTTGCCAGTGGCTTCGTTTAATGGCGGCTCCTTGCAATAGTGGGCCTAGGCCGTACTCGCGGAGTTTGGTGTTGGATCGGATCAGGAGTTGAAGTTGAGTGGGGTCATCAAAACCGAGTTCGGCGGCGACATCGTCGAGTTCAAGGTCTCTTTGGTACGAGCGAGCCGTTGTGCCGACTGGCTCTGGGATGCTCTTAATGTCACCGTCGGCAGAGCTCTCGGTTTCGAGGAAAGGACTCATCGCTTCATTAACGGCTTGCACAAATCGTTGCTCGTCCTTTTCGAGTAACTTATCCATCTGTTCCCTGGTGGCAAACAGGCGGCGCGCTTTGACTTGCGCCTGTCCGCCGATCGCGAGGCCCTCGCGAACTGTATCTCGGAAGCGAATCGTGCCACGTTCGTGACAAGCCATACATGAGATTCCGTTGACGACCTCGGGCGTTCCGGAGGTCTCTTTCAAATCGCGAACGATCTCGATGGGTCCCTTATCGATACGATTTCCCTTCGCGTCAGTCAGGAGATATCCCTGAAGACCGTTTGGAAGGTTGAAAATCATCTCACCTCCCGCATGTTCAAAGACCTGATTCGGAAATGGGTTGTCTGCGAAACTCGGACCGAGAGGGAATTGGAAAAGGTTTCCTTTCGTTTCGCTCTTTTCAAAGTCGTAGCTTTTCCAATACGCTCCGTAAAGCGCGACGTGTCGATCAACAAGTCGATTGTGGCGGGACACTCCGCTCTCTGCAAAACCGGCTCTGGCGAGTTTGTCGCGAAGAAAGTCGGTCTCGGGATTAACTCGCAACGATTTTTCCAGGTCCCCAACAACCGTCGGCAGTCCCAGGATAGTATGATACAGCGGCGGACGCGAGGCGTTGTCGACGAACCAATCGACTCGCACGGCGGGAATCTTCGAGTTGGTCAGTTCATAAACCTGAGTCGCCAGTTCGCGAAACTCGTCGTCCATTGGAACAGTCTCGTGGGTTAATCCGTAGGGATACCGCTTGAGGATTTCGTTCCAGAGATTCTGTTCGTCCCAGCCGAGGTCACGAAGATCAACGACCAGAAGAATCTCCTCTTCACCCTGATCGACAATGCGAGGAACGACGATTTCCGGCTTCCAACTCAGGCTGTTGACCAGCTTGGCCAACGCGGCGCGAGCCAGACGCAGGTCAGAGTCATCCAAGTTCTTGCCCTGCCGCCCGATCCGCTTCTCGAACGAATTGTTATGCAAATTGGTCAGCGTGAAGTACCGTCGAAAACGACGATCTTCGCGGGCGGTCGCCATCAGGTCGTCCTTCATCCGGACGAAGACTTGCTTTTCGCTGACGTGCTTGCGAACGCCGGCCTTCGGAAACGGAGCCTCCGCTTCGATCCATTTTTTGAGGACGGTCAACTCCTCCGCAGTGGGCTTGGGGTTATCGCCGGGAGGCATGTCCTTGCGAACTCCGGCTCGTTGCCACATTAGGGATTTCTCCGGCTGACCCGATACAACGTACTTCAGGTCTTTGTCTTCCTCCGGAACCTTGTCGAGTAGGATGCTGCGACTAAGAACGTTGAAGCCTTCGACTTCGAACCGCTGTCCGTGGCATCGATAACAATATGTCTTCAGGATTTGATAGCCTTGAGCGGCCAAGTCACTCGCTTCGTCGGCTTTGGTCAAGGGTGTCATTGACGGAAGGCTCAGTCCCGTCATCGTCAGTAGCAGCAAGCGAGCAAACCAATTGCGTGGCATCGTAATCATGGCTTCCTCAAGATGGTATGAGTATTGTCCAGCATCCTATTCGAGAACG
This sequence comes from Planctomycetaceae bacterium, assembly GCA_005798335.1. GTDB lineage: Bacteria > Planctomycetota > Planctomycetia > Pirellulales > Pirellulaceae > Aureliella. The sequence continues at coordinate 25,652 of SYJV01000107.1, forward strand.
AATCGACTTGCAATTTCTTCCCGATCAATCTCCGTTTCCGACCAAAACGAACGCGGCCCAATAGTAAGGGTCGGCGAAGGGGCGGTCGCCGCTGGGAGCCCGGGCGTTCTCACCCAAGAATTCTTTGACCAGCTTGTCTGCCTCCGGCTTTGTGAGGTTACGCAGCCATTGCTTTGCCTCGCGCAATGCGTCGGCTTTGGGGAGCGGCTGGACGGGAGCGTAGGTCTTCCGGGAAACCGTGCGAGGCGAGTCAAACGAACCGAGGACATTTTCGTAAAGGCGTGACATCAGCAGTGCGGTCGCTGTGTCATCCACTTCCCACAGACTAGCAATAACACACCGAGTTCCGGCGTACAAAAAACCCCAAGTCAGCGCGACGAATCCGTCTCCAGAAGACATCTCGCCGCGCGCCGTCCGACAAGCGCTGAGCACAACCATCTCAGTCCCTTTGAGTTTCCCGCCCCATCCTTCCAGCAAGTTGGCCAGAGTGAGAAAGCCGTTGTCGTCGAGCGTCACCGTTGGAGGAGCGGCAAACGCCAGTGCAGATTCGTGAGCCTTGCGACCTCCCTCAGCCAACCCGTGTGTCGCGAGATGCAGAAAGCGCGGATGATCGACCGCCTTCATCAGGTTGGCCACTGTGGCTTGGTCACTCAGCAGCACGCGCGGAGCGGAACGGTCTGTCGATTTCGAAGGCCAGCGTGAGACGATCGCGTTGATTTCGGCACGGGTTCCCGGAAGAGGAGACAACTGACCGAAGCGGTTGAGTGCTCGTGTCCGTCCCAGTAGCGGAGCATCGATGGGGCCTGACGTTTCCATGTTTGTTGAGTCATTACCACGCGAGAACGTTGCATCGCCAAGAGCCACGAGATCCGTGCTATACGTCTGATCCGTTGGCTTGTTCCGATCGCCAAGCATGATCGTGGCCGATGAGCCGTATACGAACGACGGTGCGTCGTCCAGCAAAACCTTGTCACCATCGGCGTCGAGGAAGAGTGACTCTAACGGCAACCGATGCAAGGCTCCATCGGCAACGATGAAGACCTTTTCCGACTTGCTCAATATCTTACGAACCTTGTCTGGTACGACAGCCTTCGCCAGTTCATCGGGAGCGAAGAGCTCGATTGACGTGACCGAGTTGTTCGTGCCGGACGTCTCGCGGGAGATTTCCTCGAAGAACTCGGCAACGTTGGCGTTCAGAGATTCCTGAGTGACCGGCTTGCCGTCGGGCCACGCGAGGAAAAGCCCCTCAACATTTCCATCGGGAGTGACCGTCAACAGCACGCTCTCGCGCGGACCGATGTCATAGACCAACAGCGCTTCGCGCGGGCCAAGCTGGTTCGCAACCTCGTCGCTGGTGAGCGGCTTTCTGGTTTCGTCCTGTATGATAGTGCGCGCAATGTCAAACAGATCGCGGGCGGCCTGCCGGTCGGTGTCGCGCGCGGTATTGATCTCTGCCATCTGAGCCTGCATTGCTTGCGGATTCGTCGGAGCAATCGCTGGAGCAGCGACCTGGTTCAGAGTTTCGCGAGCCTTCCGTTGTTGGGTGCGCAACGTTTCGACGCGAGACTTCAGTGCCTCGTCGTTCCGTCTGCGAGCGGCTTTGCTGGCGAGTTCGGCTGGGTCACCACCACGCCGACTCGTCAGATCCAGCAGCGCTCGTCCTCGTCCCGCTTCGAGCGTATCGAACGCAATTCGAGGTCCAAACCGTCCGAATCCGATAGAATCCGCATAGCCTTCACCGGCTTCAAGCTGAATTCGTACCATCTGCGAATAGGGGTTGAATCGCGTCAACTCAGTAAAGAACTGCGAGCGAGACAGTTCATCACCTGCAATTTTGGAACGCTGTTGTTCGACGGATGCGATGCCGTGCTCGAGTACGATTGCGGCCTCTGCGAACCGGCCCGAACGACGCAGCGATTCGGCAAAAGTGACGGTCGGCTGCATCCCCGCCAGGTAGTTAACCATCGCCGCCCGACTTTCCAGGCGCATCGCACAAGCCCACCCGTCGTAGGCCATCGGTGTTGCTTCCGACAGCGAGCCACCGCGCATCATGATGACGTCAGAACATCCCGCGAGTGTTTTCGCATACTTACTATTGGATTGAATGGCCCAACGCGAAAACATCTCTGTCAGTGAAGCTCGAAATATTTTCTCTGCTTCCGTGAAATCCCCGCGTGCAATCTGGATGCGTGCCAGGTTTGCCAAGTCATCTCCATGCATTGAGTACAAATCTTCGCCCCGATATGCAGTGACAGGGCTCCACAGTTCCGGGTCTTCGATTTGCTTCTTCAACTCCCTTAGTTCAATGCACTCCCGATAGACCCGTTCTGCCTCATCGAACTTTCCCTGCTGTTCCAGCATTGCCCCCAACTGCGAGAGTAGTGTGAACAGTGCGTAAAGCTGAGGTGCCGTTCCTCCATATCTCTGATCGCGGGGAAGTTTCATCGTCTCCTTGATTTTCTGATGCTCCTTCTCCCACTTCGTACGCTCGATGGCAACCGATTCTGATACTTCGACGCCTCGTCGGCACTGCCGACGATTGATAGAACGACGGCCAGGCTCCTGCAAACCATCGAGTGCTGAAAGTCATCGCCGACTTTACGAGTCGTCGTCAAACGGTAGGCTTCACGAAGAACTCGTTCCGCGGCGGCATAATCACTTTTCAGCATCATGGCGGTGGCCGTGGACGTGAGTTCGGAAGCCGCATCGGCTTTCGTCGATCCTGCCTGTCCTACACCGGCGAAACTCAGGGAATCAATGGAAGTCGTTTGAAGCATCCCTTGAGTAGTTCCGCCGGTCCAGTTGCCGTTTCGTTTTATCAGAAAAGGAACCAGGTAGTTTGTTAAGCTCGGTCGGTAGGCCAATCCTGCTCGTAGAGCCAAGGGTACTTGTGACGCTGTCTCGTGATCGAGCGTCGCCAATTCGGCCATGTAGATTCGATGGACCCGTTGTTGGTCGTTAGGACTCAACGAACGAGAGACGTCGCGAGACAGAGCAAAAGCCCTCAGTGACGGTTCTCGTTGTCCCTGCTGTTCACAGGCTCGGCCCAAGTTTGCCAGGATCAGTACCCCATCGAGTGTGGCCAATTGATGATGCTTTTGCAGCAGGTTGACGGTGAATGCGAGCAGCTTTTGAGCGGCTCCATGATCGGCCCGATCCATTCGAACAAGAGCGAGGTTGCTGATTGCTCGCGCTGTCCATGGATGGGCGTCTCCCAGTATCTTGCGAACTCGGTCAATAACTTCGAGATGGAGCGATTCGACATCCTGGCCCGCTGCCCCGCGTAGAAGAAACGCCAACCAACTCGTGGCTGCGATGGAATCGGAGCAATCGTTTCCCAGATGGTCTCGCCGAACGGTGCGCTGATCGACTGCCAAGAGAAACGATTTCAATGAATCGTCCCGTTCTTGTAACAACGACAAGTTAGTCGCATCTGATTGAGTGATCTCCCAACGCGCGTTATCTTTCAGTGTGAGGATTCGTTCTAGAGTTTGTTTCAACAACGCGGACTCACGAGTTCGCCAGTGATTCTCTCCCAGGGCAATGCGGCACTTTTTCAGCAGTGAGTTCGCCGACTGATTCGCTTCGTCGTATTTGCCGGCAGCGCGCAGGTCCGCAATCGCCGATCGCAGCGATGACAGATCGGAACTCTCGTTCTTCAACGCGGCATCTTTCGCTCTGGCAAAATCATTTGCCAGTCGCTGGAAGAACTCATCCCAATCTGGAATGGGAGGAAGTTGGACGAGCAGTTGCTCCGTACCCGGCTCGCGTCGAGTGGAGATGTCTCGATCCTCATGTGCGTTGGACAAGTACGTCTCATATCCGGTTCGTTCATACATGTGGGACACGTCGGGCACGTTGAGATCGAATGTGACGCGGCGATGCAATCCTTGTTTGATGGGAGTCGTGCCGTACAGCATTCCGGCAGCATCGTGAGAAAGGTCAAACCGAGGTAAATTGCGTTGAAAGTTTTGAAGCCACCAAGCCGAATCATACGTGATCGGATTGAATCGGCCTCGCGAAGCCTCATAACGGTTTTGCTTTACGACGTCGTCGTAATTCAAGTATCCGTCCCACTTCTGCCCACCGGCTTCAATGGTCACATGGTATCTGGGTAAATCAGGTCCGAATTCGTAGCTCACTCGCCGCACTTTCAACGACGTTCCGTGCGGGATCAAGTAGTCATCGCCCTTGTTGTAGTCACCCTTCGTGAGACGCAACGGTCTTCCGTCCGGCTGGTACAACGGTGCTCCGTCTTTCTGTCCAAATAGACTGGCTTTTCTTGACACGATGACAGTGTCGCCTGCTTTGATCTCCAACTCGTCGCGGCGATTGAAGACAAAGGGGCGATCCCACGGTTCCAATTCGATCTGCGGGCGGCCTCGGTTTGGAAGCTGCGATGCGGCCGGAGCGGGACTGGTCATCGAGGCGATTGTCACGTCCTGTATGCTCACCCAACCGGATCGCTGTTGGCCGCCGAGCTTCACCGTCGCCTGCAACCACACGCCGCTGATCTTCTCGACTGTGAATTGAGTTCCTTTCGGCAGCGTGCCGACTTGGTTTTGTCCGGCCATCAACTTGGTGGCGGCCGCATTCACGGTTACCTTGTCACCAACCTGGATCGCTGGCGGCTGAGCGAGCGCCGAAAGTCCAAATCCGATCCACAACACACAACCTGCAAACATCCACGTCGGCTTCATAAGGCTGGCTCCGTCAAGGTGTCGTTGGTTTGGTGTAGCGGCAACTGATGGCGGCGCGTGTGCGGCCGATAACTCGCTGGATTTCTTTGTATTTGGCGGCGATTTCCGGGCCTCGTCCGGTGGCGTTGTCGCCTCGACGAGTCTCATCGGGTGGAGCCAATCCATCGACTGGCCAAGCAGCGCTGACACTGCAAGTGATCGTGCCTAGGTCAGACGTCTGCTTCAGTTCCGCAGCGGCGCTCTTGGCGTATTCGGTCACGAGGAACGAATCGGAAACCTCGTTCGTGCGATGCCAGCCGTAGATGGTCCCAGTCGATTTCGCGCCGATGATCACGTAGCCCAACTGCCGGTAGGAAGCATTTTGGCTGAACGAAAACATGCTTAAGCCATCGATCGTCAGCGTGACGGCAGCATCGTAGGGAGAGTCGTTATGGAACAGCACGGCATAGGTTTCGTCAGGCTTGATCGGCACATAGGCAAGGCCCTCGTCATCGGTCGCACCGCGCGGCAACCAATCGCTGCCGGACTTGACCAACACTTCTACGGCATACGGGCTGCTGGTACTGGTGGCGATTCTCGACTGCGCAATCGAGGCTTTCGGCTGGTCGATGCTCTCGCGAATCTTCTGCCGTCGATCGCGAGGACTGTCATCGGGCGGCAGATCCACCGTGATGCCGAACATCGACGCAACGGTGATGTCGTTTGAGAAGCCTTTCTCAAATTCGTAGACCACATTGCCGCTGGCATCGAGGACTCGACCTTTCAGTAGCGCGGCGGGACCACGGTTCTTTTCGCTGACGACCGCCAGGTAATCTCCTTTGATTTCGAGGGAAGCCCGTTTGTTAACCATGATCCCCAGCTTGGTCAGCTCTTCGGAAAGAGCCTTTGCAATCGATGGACCTGAACTTGATGGCATTCTCGACGGACCGGAAAATTGTCCCACTGCAATCCGGTTCTCGTTCTTTTGCTCCAAAACGCTAGCGATGTTTTTGGCGACATCGACGAGTTCCTTTTGAATCTCGGTCGAAGCCCGTGCGTCACCTTGAATTGAAACGAACAAAACCAACGTGGCCGTAAGACCAAAATGCGGAGTCAGTCGTGATACGAGTTTCATAAAAAGGCTCCTTAAATTCAGTGGTTATCCGGTTTGGAGTAGCGGACGGTAATGACGGCGCGCGTCTGACCGAACTCGCGCGGGGCGGTATCTTCCTTGACTTGCTGAGTATCTCGTTCACCTTGACCAATGCCGAGAACCACCGCATGCGTGGCGGTTTCATCGGCAGGTGGCCGCTCCGATTGTCGCCAAGTTGCCTGAACTGAAGCGGTGATCGTTCCGAGTCCACTGGCACTACCAAGCTTTGCGGCGGCGCTTTCGGCGAAGTCGGTGACCAGGAACTTGTCTACGTAGTCATTCGTGCGATGCCAACCCTTCAGGGTGAAAGAATGACTGCGAGAGACGATCCACCTTCGGTACTTCGCTTCGCCGCGCCGTGGTCCCTGTGTTTCTCGAACATCGCTGAACGAGTACGAATTGACTCCGTCGAGCATGAAAACCACTGAGACATCGTAGGGAGCTTTGTTCGTGAATTGAATTTGGAAACTTTCCCCTTTGTCCAAATGGACGAATGGCTGGCCATCTTCGAGCTTTATTGGGCGAGGCCGACCTTCGACGAGAATCTCCATGTGGAATGGGCTTTCTCGGCTTGCAGCTACGCCTGTTCCATTCGCCATCAAAGCGACCGTTGGTTTCTCGAAACTGTCGATGACTGACTCGGAGCCACCGGAGAAGCCATCTTTGTTTTTTTGTTTGAGATCAACGGTTGCTCCCAAAACTTCGGCGAGCGCACGTGCTCCCCCGATGTCTCCGATTCCTCCGTAGGCGTCGATGGTCAGCGTCCCCTTGGCGATTCTTGTCTTGTCGATGATGGGCTGACCGTTATCTTCGACACCGACTTTGACGGCGACTTCGACATTCAACTCGGTCAACACCTGACCGTTCTTGTCCACAAGCGAGGCCAAAAGTTGCAAATGAGGCGGCCCCTTCTGCGCTCCGGCGAATGCGGCTTGATCTTCTTGAACGAGATACTTTCCCTGGATGCCGATACTGGCTCCGATCTTCTTTTCACGAATGCCGACTTTCGCGAACTCTTCCGCAAGCACTTTGCGTATCCCTGGGCCCGCCGCAGACGCGAAGGACGGCGGGCCGGTGAACTCGCCAATTGAGATCGAGTCCGAACCGCGATCCTGCAAGACCTGCGAAACCGCTTTGGCGATCCTGGCAAGAGGTTCGCGCAGGTTTTCGTTGCCACGCCCAGTCACAGGCGTCAGTGCTGAGGTTACCAAGAAGATCAGCGTGAAATGATTCGTTCGCATGATAATAGGTTCCTCAACTGGAATGACTCGATTTCAACGTAGCGTGGGACTTGAGATCCTCGACACACGCTACGAATGTCCGTACTTGGCATTTTCGGCAAGCACTATGGTGCTGGAAACGAAGGAGCGTCTTCTGGCGGCAAGTCGAGCGTGGCTCCTTCTTTCGGATCGGAGTCTGGAATCGCGGGCATCTTGCCTGGAGGCGGGAACGCAGATTCCGGAATTTTTTCCAAATCCTGCTGCCGGTCTTCCATCTTCAGTAGCGAGTACTGCGGCTTGCCAGCGTTCTCGATCGGGCAGCGGCCCCAATATTTCTGTGTCTTAGGGTTGTAGTAGTAATAATGCTTCGGTTTTTTCGAAAAGTAATGGACTTCGTGAGTGCGATAGCCAGCGTAATCGGGAGTCGGCTTCGCGTAATACTTGCGGATGTGGAAATCTCCACGAGAAGGCGGCGCTTTTTGCCAATCCGAGTAGTACTGGCGCGGTGCGTAGTTCTGAGCCATCGCGGGTTGAGTTGCCGCAACTCCCAGAAATAATCCTAAGGCGAGGCCACTCAGTACCAGGTTCGGTAGCGTTCGAGACATTGAATTTCTCCTTGAATCGGAAGACCATACGAGAACGGTCAGTTGAGCCGCCACGTCACTTTCGCATCGAAAGCAACTCGCGGAGGCTTCTACTAAAGACAACGAAACAGATGCGAATTTCTTCCCAAGAATCTTTGGGCGAAGGAAATGACACTAATAAATAAACGACTCGATCTGGGCCGCTTATCATAACAGACAACATGGTATTCATAAGAAACAGGCTACGGTATCAACCAATTGTTTGAGCGCGGTCACGGATTGCCATGATGAGTTTGCTAATGGTCTCATCAGCAGCGGCACGAACGGAGGAAATGTCTTCGCCGGATTCTATGGCAATGAGGTGTGCATCCAGTTTCGCGGCCCAGGCTCGGCAGCGTTCTACGAGCCAATCGCGGTCTGGCTGAGCGAGCGCGGTATGTTCCGTAAGAATGAGCGTCGAGCAGCCCTGACGAAATTGTGCGATGCGTCGAGCAAGATCCGAGGCATTCTCCGGCCGCTTCTTAAACCAGTCCTGAGCCGCATTGGCTAATTGTTCAAGGTACTGGCGAGGCGGCAATTGGACAGCCAGAACGCCGGGTTTTTCCCAACCCCAGCCCGGTGCCGAAGCAGGAACCAACCGGTCTCGCACTGAAAACGCAATCAGCAACAAGGCTGCCACTGAAAGGACCGCAGCGATCGTCGCTTGGCCAAACCAATTGCCGCGAATGGCTGGAGAAACAGGAGCCGAGGCTGGCGGCAACATCACTGTTTCAAGCAGCTTCCATTGCGACGCCAGTGTGATTTCCTCTTCGCGGCTCAATGGAAGTTGCAGCCAGTACTCACTTCCGCGCAGCACGACTTCGTTCTGAAGCGACAGCAACAGTTGCGGATGCTCTAGCAACTGCCGCAACTGTTTTTCGTCCAAGGCCGCCAGACCCTTCTGTAACACGCTGTCCATACTCTCACCGAGAGCCTGATCCAATGACAGTTCGTACGCGCGCGTGCCGTGTACAACCTGCAGTTCCGCGACGAGATCGCCAAGCTGCAGTCCCAACAGGTGGGACTCCAGCCAGTCGACTTGTTCGCACCGATCTTTTGGGATGTCGAGAGAAATTGGGGTCATGCCAGTTTGCCTTGCATGCAATTCGCGAGAGCTTGCTTGGCGCGGTGAAATCGAGTCATCGCAGTGTTGCTGGGAATTCCGAGTTCGAGACTGATCTCTTCGTGGCTTCTTCCCGACAGTCGAAGCTTCACGACTAGCTGCCGTTCCTGATCGAGTCCCCCAAAACACTCGCGGAAGGCCAAAAGCCGACTCTCGTTGATTTCAGTGTCAGCGGCTATGCGTTCCGCCGGGTCAATCTCTTCCGAAAGCGACTGCGTTCGTCGTTTGCGAGACTCGTCGATCACCCGGTTACGAGCAATCTCGTACAGCCATGATCGGAATTGCCCCCCTTTGAACGACGTCGGCAATACGCGCCACACGCGATGCCAGACATCCTGAGAAAGGTCCTGAGCTGCGTCGGCGTTGCGGGTTCGAGCCGCAATGAAGGCCAAAATCAATCGGCCATAGCGAGAGTGCAGGTGTGCAAATGCTACATGAGCCGACTCAGAAGGTGGCGGGGGATTGGCTCCCTCCGCCACTCTTTTGGCCAGCTCTTCATCGGTCGCGGAAGGATCAAACTCGGCAATGCTCATGGCAATAGTATATTCCATGTCACCCGGGCATTGAAGTCACCGTCGTTAGTAGCAGACCTTAACTACCTTTTTCACGGGAATTTTGACCGTGACATAGCTGACAACTTTCGCTTCGTAGGGCCGACCACAGTGATCGTACTTCGTCACCCAATCGACGACCGGCTGAGTCTGCAGCTTTCAAACGATGACGGTCTTGTAGTAACAAGTTGGTGTCGTACAGTGATCCGCCGAAGCACTCGATGTACCAACCAGAGTGATCGCTCCAGCAACCAGCATTCCACAGACTGCTTTCTTGAGAAGATTGGTGATGTTCATGATTTCCTCTTTCGACGCTTGCTTGGTGATGTTCGAGGCGTCAGGCGAGCGAAGCGTGATAGCTTCCTGTGATTCTCGTTTCTTTGCCTCACACTCAAGGAAACGAACCAGTCGTGAATTCCTTCCCAAAAATCTCTTCTTGACTCGAAATACTTGCTGACGAGCACAGCAACGCCTCTCAAATCCTATAGTTTCCTGTGAAAAACCTGCCTCGCCAAAGCACTCCTACCTTTTAGTTCGGCCAAAAACAGTCCATCTACGGGGAACTGGATTTTCCAGCGGTTGGACTGAGTCTTGCGGAATACATAAGCATTAGATGGATCGCAGCCTAGCTACCTACCTACCTAGGATTCGCAAACATTCTTCGATGATTCTAATGCGGAGATGAACGACCGAGGGTATGGGCAAAGATCCTGAGTGGGCCTAGTACATTCCCTTGCATGGAATCGCCTAGCCTCGCTGGCCCGCTATTGTTCTGCCAATGCTGGTGGGAAAGCTGAAGACGAAATCAACTGCGCTTACGAGGCCTTGCTTGATGGACGCAATAGTACGAAGAAGGCAGGGACCAATAACGATCGAATGATCAGTGTGTCGAGCATTACTCCTAGGGACAAGGCAAACCCTAACTCAGTAATGCCACTGAGCACAGGAGCATCGTAGGTAAGACTCAACTGTGGCCACAAGTGCGTTACCCAGTGAATGATGGCTGGACTAACCATGGCAATAAAGGTGCCTGCCATCACGAATCCGCAACTGGTAATAATGCCACCGGTCATCACCATCGCTTGTCGAACGCCAGCCAGTGTTCCCAGCCGTCGCTCCTCTTCACGAATACGAGTCGTCAAATACACGTTGTAGTCTTGTCCCACGGCAACCAAAATTACGAACAGAAAAAGCGGGACTTTCCAGTCGAGTCCTGAATAATCGCCGCCGTGTAAGATCGAGAAGAAGAAATAGGTTAGTCCCAATGTTGAAAAGTAACTAAACAGAACCGTCAAGATCAAGTAAGTGGAAACGAGTAGCTCACCGAGCAAAACGATCAAGACGGCCCAAACGACAAGCGTAACCAAAACTTGAATTCTTCGCTGATCGGCTTGAGTGACCATGCGCAGATCTGTAATGCCGACCGTGGTTCCGGCAGCCGCAATGGTGGCTGATTTCCAAGGCGAACCATCGCGCTTCGTTTCCACGTCCAGCAATTTCAAGACTCTCGCCAATGTACTGGCGGCATCGAGCGAGAATGGATTGTCGGTCAGGATCAAATCGAACTTCGCCAAGCGTTTGCCGAGATCTTCGACGGTACTAATATATTGATCTCGAGCAATGCGATGCGTCTGCAAAACGCGCCGCCGCCAGGCATCTTTATCAAACAATCCCATGCGTCGCCCGGGTGGATAATCACCCAAGGGGTCGGAGACGTTGCGGACTGAATTCACGCCAGAGGTATAAAGAGACTTGGATATTTCTAAACATGCGTTCAGCAATTGCTGGTCGGAATCGAACGGTTGCTCGCGAATCATCAAGATCGTAACAGGACTGCTGTCCGACGTTGGGAAGAACTGCGAAATTAAATGAGCTCCCCGCCGGCTCGGTGCATCCTCGGAAAGTTCGGCTGGCAAATCGTAGGTCACTCGATCCATACAAATCGCTCCGTACGTTGCCGGAATGCCCAACAACAAGATCGTCAATACCAGCGTTAATGCTGGCCGAGCGACTACGATTTCACCTACCTTATCCCACAGTTTGTACCAAATCGAAGTCGTCATTCTCGACGGTTCACCCTTGAGCCTAGTGTGTCCGAATTTCGAGGGCCAAAATGCCACTAACCCAAACCCACTTAGCAGCGCCGGCGTGAAACTGAGGCAAGCGACCAGCGTGACCGCTAGAGAGATTGCGATCACTGGCCCGCTATATTGAAACTTCTCAAAGCTGGAAAACCACATGACCGCCAACCCGAGTATCGTCGTCATTGCGCTGGCAACCAAGGCATTGTGGACGCTGCTCCAACTCCGTGCGATGGCTCGGTAAAGCTGACTACGAGAACGAATTGACTGTTCCACAAAAGCTTCGCGACATCGAGCAATGAGAAACAAACAGAAATCGGTACCGGAGCCAAACAGCAGTACCACCACAAAAATTCGCGTCGTCGTAAATACTCCTAAGCCGACACTTCCTGGAACATTGGGGTCGCGAGCAAGCAATGCGACAATTGCAGTCGCCACGACTAAACTCAAACCAATGGTAGCAAGCGGAATGGCGACTAAAAATGGACCACGGTAGGCAACCGCCAAAATCAACAGCACCAAAAAGATGGAAACTCCTTCGGTCAGCCTGACACTTCCCGCCGAGGCGCGCAGCATGTCTGCACCCAACGCGGCAGAGCCACTGACTTCGATCATCAAATCAGGCGTCAATTGGCCTGAAAAATCCTTGCGAATTCCATCGATAGTCTGTTCCAATCCCTCGAGCACATCAATATTTCCCACCGCAGAGAATTCGTTGCCAAGCTGAATCGCGATCAGTCGCGCGTTAAGGTGCTCACTGCCCAGCTTATGCCCCAAAATGGAATCGCGCCATGTCCAAACGTCCTGCACCGCTTTGGCCCAGTCCGGTGGTTCGCGCGAGATGGACGGAACCGATTGGACACGAAGCTGGTCGAGCACCTCTACATCCTGGGCAACTTCAATTGCCCTCCCAAGTGCAAGATTGAGTCTCTGCCGAAGTTCATAGGCGGCGGTCAGCCGACTGACGGCTCGCGTGGGTTGAGCGCTTTCCAGATAGGTTGCCAGTTCCTGATCGATCTCTATCGATTGATTGACGTTGTCGCGCATGGTCTCAATCAGAGTCTGCGTTCCTCGCGGCAGCTCAGCTTCATTGACCGGTGTATCGCTGACCCCAGGCAGTTCTTTGGCGATACTTGTCCATGCGAAATGCGCGGCGTAGAAATGCAGCCGGCGAGCTAATTCCATACCCACTGCCAAGTCGCTAGTGGCAAGTGGCTGATGTTGGTTCGCGATCACTACCACCATCTGGCTGCGCACGCGCGATCCTGGAAATGCTTGATCGAGCGTTTTTTGCCCTACAGCGCTAGCAACTGTAGGAGGAAGAAAGGAAAGGTCACCGTCGGCAGCAATGGAATCCCAGTCGGGTGCGATACCATACAGAAACGCGGCCAGTGCCAGCCAACCTACGATGACCGCAGGCCAGTAGCGAGTTACCAACCTGCTGCCGACAATCTTGTACCAATTCACTGCTGCCGGACCTCGGGAGGCGGATCGACGAATTCTGGCTTAACAAGCTTGGAAATCATTCCCGATTCAAATCCTCGCCGCAGCAACAATTCCACGGACGCTCGGCCCTTGGCACCAAAATCCAAAGTCCAATCGTTGACATACATGCCGACAAAGGTATCCGCTTTGTTGCGATCCAGTCCCCTGCCGAACCCTAATGCATAGTCCAGCGCAGCGGATCGATGATTCAGCCCATAGTAAATGCTCTGATACAACAATCGGTTGACATCACTAATCGCTTCGGTACCGATGTCCTTGCGAATCGCATTGGCACCAAGAGGCAGCGGGAGACCGGTTTCCTTAGTCCACCACTTGCCAAGGTCGGTGAGCAAGTGCAACTGCTGCTCGTGGTAAGTCAACTGCCCTTCATGAATCACCAACCCGGCTCCAACCGGCTGGCTACCGAAGAAACCGGACTGTACGACTTCCAAGGTCTGATCGAAGGGTACAACCACATAATTACATCGCTGACCAAACCAAAGATTTAGCGCCAAGAATGCAGTCGTCAAAGTGCCAGGCACTGCAATGGTTTGGCTGAGCAATTGTTCGCGCGACATGGGCTGGCGAGCAACCAACATCGGTCCATAATTATCTCCCATGCTGGCGCCGCACGAACAAATGATGTACTTGTCCGCTAAGTACGCATACGCATGCAAACTGAGCGCTGTCAACTCCAGCTCGCCACTAAATGCCCGCCGATTCAACGTTTCAATGTCAACCAGCTCATGGGAAAAAATATATCGGCCCGTATCGATGCGGTCTTTGCTGAGAGCATAAAACATGAAAGCGTCGTCAGCATCCGGACTGTGACCCACCCGGATGCGGATTTTTTGCGTGCTCAATACAGGATGAATTGCGGTATCTTCGTTAGACATTCGATTCTCCTCCTCTAGATTCCCGCAATTACTTCAACTGGATAACAAGCCGCAGTTTCTCGACCTTCGGAATCTTCGATCCAACAAATGCGTTCGAACTATATCATCAAACGCGAATCCACCGACGGCGAATAAGACCTTGCGAGCTGACGAAGAGCTTTATACACACTTTAATCCGGCGAGTCGCCACCCCTTTGCAATCAGGGGGAGATACGTTCTATAGACTCTGGCCCGTCGAATCTTGCATGATTCACACGCATATCGACCGGATAGGCCTCAAGGAAGTCGTCGGGCGCCGATTTCAGCAAGCTCTGAATTCTTGTAGAAGGCAGTGTAGGATCAAGCCAATCTCTAAGATCGTTGCCCAATAGCATGACGGGCATGCGATCATGAACAGGGCTAACTCCAAGTGACGCGTCGGTCGTAATCAAGGCGCAGGTTCTGATTGTTTCTTTCGTAGCTTTGGTGTTAGTTTCCCACAACCCCGCCATAACAAATAACGACTTGTCAGGCCGGTGAATCCAGTAGGGTTGCTTGCGATTTTCCACCTGCTTCCACTCGTAATATCCGTCCGCAATAACGGCACACCGGCGCTCGGCAAGCGGTTTACGAAATGACGGTTTCTCAGCTACAGTTTCCGCGCGAGCGTTAATCATTCGACTACCGATTGTCACATCAGTAGCCCACGATGGAACCAGCCCCCAACGAAAATACTGAGCCAAGAAACCACCGGTTGCGGCATCTTGAACAAGCGCGATAATCGACTGCGTCGGAGCAATGTTGTAGCGAGCGCGCCAATCGGTTACCGCAGAACTGTCGATGATCGGCAACAGCAGTTGTCCCCACTGGTCCGGCGCCGTTTTCAAAGTGAATCGTCCACACATATGAAGCATTCAAACTCGACAGAAGAACCTATTGTTGAGATAACCACTATCTTTGGGAAATGAGCAGGATGCGCTGCAGCTCGCTCGAAAGCTGGTTGAATCCAAACTGGCCGGCTGTGTGCAAATTGCCGGACCACTGCTCAGCGTCTACCGATGGAAAGGGACCATCTGCGAAGATCGCGAGTGGTGCTGTACGATCAAAACACTCTCTAGCTTAATCGCAATACCGTTCAACGAACGTGGGATAAGCTTCCAGCTTGTCAATATCTTGTGCAAGCAATGGCGAAACTCCGCTACAGGTTGACAAGCTGGAAGCGCTGGAAGCTTATCCCACGTTCGTTGAACGGTATTGAGCTTAATCGATCCGGTAAAAGAATTCATGCGCACTCAACATGCCTGTGAAACACCCCAGGTCTTGATCAATCAAGTGGATGGCAGCAGCGACAAATACAATCATGGTTTCGCGCGCAAATCGAAGTCCAACGACCTGGCGATTAGGCGAGTAATTCGCGAATGATAGCACCCTCGTCTAGGATAGGCCGCGGGCGATCTTGAAAGTCTGCCGTAAAATCTTCGTGGTTAATGCCCATCAAATGGTAAATTGTGGCGGCGACATCCCACGGTCCATAGGGGCGAGTCAAAGGACGTGAGGCCGTTCGATCCGTTTGGCCGACGACCTGCCCAGTTTTAATTCCCGCGCCTGCAAAGAACAATGAACCCGCGCGCCCCCAGTGATCTCGGCCACCTAGTTTGTTGATCGTCGGAGTGCGCCCAAACTCAGTTACAAATACCACGAGAGTTGTCTCTAGCAATCCGCGACTGCTGAGGTCACTAATCAATGCCGCAAACGCGCGGTCCATGCCGGCCAGATGGTAGCCGCGAAATACCATCTGCTGAATCGGCGGGTGGTTCTGCACTGGCGCATTGTGATTGTCCCAGATATTTCCGTAGTCGGGATCGTAGCCGTAGTCGACCATAACAAACCGCGCTCCCGCTTCGACCAATCGCCTGGCAGTCAGACAGCGACCGCCGATCTTTGTGCGACCATAATTTTCGCGTACGCTTGACGGTTCATCACCCACTTCAAACGCTTGTCGAACTTCAGGTGTATGCAACAATCGCAAGCCATTCTGAAACTGCGCCTCGGCAGCTTGAAACTGATCCTGCCTTTCCACCGTTCGCAGGGCTTGATCAAAGGCATCGCGCAGAGCTTGCCGATTACTTAATCGACTAAGCGAAACATCTGGCGACAACGACAGCGACTGAGGGCGCAGTTCCTCTTCGTACTTTGCAGGCGGATCATACAATTTTTCGCCAACAGAAAAATCAGGTTGCTCAGGCAAGCCACCCAAGCAATACGGCGCGTACTTGCTGCCCAGCCAGCCACCGACAAACAAATTATGCGGAGGTGGCCCCGGACGCGTTACTCCCGGTACTGCGATATATCCGGGCAATCCACTCCGCGGTCCGTGAGTGCGCCAAACGACGCTGCCGATATTTGGCTCGCTAAACAACTGCAGCCGATTGATCCGCCGGCCCGATAGCGTATAAACTTGGCTCAGTAAATGATCGTCACTGTCGTGCGAAAAACTGCGCAGCACAGCCAACTTGTCAGTAACGCTCGCCAATTTGGGCAGAGTTTCGCAAAAGCGGATTCCGGGGACATTGGTAGCGATGTCCTCCAACGAGCCACGAACTTCGCTCGGTGCCTGTGGCTTGGGATCGAACGAGTCGATATGCGTAACGCCGCCGCCCATCCACAAAAAGATGACCGACTTTGCTTTTCCCGGCCCCGATCGATCGACCGTACCGATTGAGCCAGCAGCATGCAATCGGCAAGATTGCGGAATCAATGTTGCGGCAACACTAATTCCACCAACTCGCAACACATCGCGTTGGGCAAGCAACGGTGGCAAGCGTACCAGCGAAGTGGTTTCGGTGCTGGCGTTCAAATCCTTCGTATCCAACATATTGCGAGATTCCATTTTGTGTTCTGCTTAGGTGTGAAGCAACAGAAGTGGAGAAAACGGGCAACCTCTTCGGATTCTAGCTCAACGTCGACGACCGCCGCAATGAATCATCTGAAAAATTTCAACTCTTCGTTGCATTGGATGGTTCGTTCTGTGAACGAAAGCTGGCGCGGTTCGAAAACGCGTTGGTTCGGCAATTGAACCACGACGACCGATTAATGCTGCATCAGGAATTCGTTCGAATTGATCAGCGCCCATCCAACATCTTGAAATGCGATGAGTCGATTCGCTTGCTTGGAAATGTGAATCTGGATAGTTTGCAATTCCCGTTCTGAAGGCTTGCGCGAATACGCGGCCATATAGAGTTCATGTGTGATTTGTTGATCGGACGTTCCACCATTTACCAATCGGTGAATTCGTCCGTCGGCCGATGACAGTTTATCGTGCACTAGCTTCCCATTGGCCATTTGCAATGCTTGTGACAAAGTGGCTTCGACCATCCGCTCGCACTGACAAACCGTTTCTCGCTTGGGTTGGCCAAACGCTTCCAAAAATTCGCTGTTGATATCAGGACTAGGTAATTGAGTCGCCCGCGTGCCTTCCGGAAGGCCGCGAAAATGCTCGGGCAGCTCGGTAAACGAACCAATCGCATCGAGCAACTGTTCAGCCGTCAATAATCGAGATCGATAATGTGAAAAGTACTTTTCGTCCGCCGGTTGTTGGTGACTAGTTTGGGATGCTGACTGGTAGGTGCGACTGTTCGTGATCAGCCGAATCGTTCGTTTGCGATCAAATCCATGGCTGCGAAAATCATCAGCTAACATGGCCAGCAACTCGGGATTACTCGGCGGATTGGAATCGCGAAAATCATCAATCGGTTCGACAATGCCTCGTCCCACCAAATGACTCCAGATTCGATTCACTTCCACGGCTGCTAGGAACTCGTTATTCTTCGCAGTCAGCCAGTCAACAAATGCTGCACGACGATCCCCGTCCGATCGATCTTGTACGTCGCCGATTCCTGGCAACCACGGAGCAACGCTGCGGCCAGTGCGAGGATGATTCAGCTCGCCTGAGTCTGCCATCCAAATCACCAAATCGCCGCTGCGCCGATTGGTTTTTCGTTGCACGCGATTGAAGAACGCGGCGAATCCGTAATAGTTGTTTTGAGTCCACTTTTCCATCGGATGATTATGGCACTTGCAGCATTCCAGCCGCACGCCCATGAAGATTTGGGCAGTGGATTCGGTAGCGTTGTTGACATCCGTCGCTGTCCGATAGTAATTGGCGGCAGGACTCGTCAGCGTACTACCCTGCGCGAGCAGCAGCTCGCGCGTGAACTGGTCGTAAGGTTTATTGGTTGCGAATGAATCGACCAGCCAACGCGCATACTTCTGAACACCCGCATTGCCGACTTGTTGACTATTGACTCGCAGCAAATCGCCCCACTTCAGTGCCCAGAACTTCGCATATTCCTCGCGCTTGAGCAACTCATCGATTAACTTCTCGCGTTTTTGCGGGTCTGTTCGAGGCAAAAATTGCTGAACTTCGTCGGTTGATGGCAGCAGTCCGATCACATCCAAATAGGCGCGGCGCACGAACTGTTCGTCAGAGCAAAGTCCTGAGGGTACTACTTGCAGTCGAGCCAATTGCCGGTCCACCAACTCGTCGACTTGGTTCATTGGATTTGGCCAGGTGGCTTGCTGCGTAGTCCCATTGGGCGCGTAGGTAACAAACAGCGAGCGCCAAAACTCCAAATAGCGAACGCTGATCGCGGCGTGACCTCTTCCCTTACCGATAACCTGTCCGTCGCCATCAACTGCGACGACACCTAGATCGGAGCTGGAGAATACTGCCAACTTAGAAACATCGCGCTCGGTTCCATCAGAAAATTTTGCCCATACTTCTAACCGTCGGCTCGCGTCGGTCGGTGACAGCATCACGCTATCCGCACAATTGAAGCGGATTCCGACGCACGCCGCAGCCGGCTCAGCCGTTGAACAACCGTGCCGCAGCCATCTGCGCAGTATCTCCAGCCCGTAGTCCCCGTTTTTTAACTGTTGTCCGCCGCCATGCGGTACGCGCATCATGGGCTTTTGGATCAGCAAACTAAGGTCAGGAGAAATCTTGTTTACGCGTCGCCCAAGCTCATCGCGAGTTAGCGACTGCGCATCCGCCACCGGATCATAACCTCGCAAGCTCAACCGAAAACCATTCTTGCCGTTGGGTGAACCGTGGCAGGCTCCAGAACTACATCCAATCTTCGAAAGCAAGGGCACGACTTCGTGAAAAAACGAAGGCCCAATGTCGCTCGCATTTAAATGCCCCAAGAGGCATGGGATGAGCCACATACAAAACATCAGGCTGAAACGGTGTCTAAACATCTGACTATTCGACGATGACAATCAACAATGCCTAATCTCCGCGGTCACGACCTTAGTTGGGAAGCGCCACTTTTATTGCGGAATACAAGCCCGAAGCGCAAGCGAGTGAATGATCGAATGAGTGGATGAGTAACTTACGACGACGACAATTCACTCGCTTGCGCTTCGGGCTTGTATTCCGCAAAAAAGGTGGCGCTGTCCAATGAGGCATGCCTCAAACGAGGCCCGCAGTTACCGCATCGGTTTTCTGAGTACGCGGTACTACAGTACCTGCACCATTATGAACCACGTGAAAGTCCAAGCTAACCCGCCAAGCGGGGTTTGCAATACCCCGCGTAACCGTGTTACCTATGGAAATCGCTCGTCAATTAATTAGATGAGCTGCTTAAGCGCTGCTGCCGCACCGGCATAATTGGGCTCGTGAGTTACTTCAGGCACTATTTCCGCATAGACAACTTTGCCTGTCGAGTCCAAGACATAGACGGCTCGAGCCAGTAGCTTTAGTTCGTCGATCATAACTCCCCACGCGGCACCAAAGCTGTGCGTTTGGTAGTCGCTGCCCACGCGCATGTTTTTGATACCCTCGGCACCGCAAAAGCGATTCTGCGCGAATGGCAAATCAAGGCTCACCGTCAGTGCATTGATCTTGTCGCCCATGGAAGCGAGTTCTTCATTGAACTTCTTCGTTTGAATTTGGCAAACACCTGTGTCGAGCGACGGAACAATCGAGACCAATGTCGGCTTACCTGCCAAGTCCGATTTGCGAATCGTCTTAAACCCACCTTCAAAATAATGCAGGGTAAATTCTGGAGCGGCGCTGCCAACCTTGACTTCGTCCCCTGCCAACGTCATCGGATTCCCTTTGAACGTTATCACACCAGTGCGTGCCATCGTTATACCTTCAATGTTATTAGTTAATCCCGAACCCAACAGTACCTATCACACTTAAACGCAAGTTTGCGATTTCAAGAAATTGGCAATTCAGTGCGTTTGGCCAAAATGTAGGCAAAGCGAATGAACATTCAAGGGCGTCACTGGGGACTGGCTGAACGAATCACGACTAATTGTGGACCCTGCAGGTTCAATTCCTGCGGTTTGATTCTGATTGTCACCGACTATTTCCAGCGCGAGTGGCCAGAGCCCTCGATGACGTGGCCAATGGTCCAGCATTTCAGTCCCTGCCTAGTTACAAACTCGCTGATCGTTTTAAAATAGAACGGGTTGATCACCAAAGCCAATCCAATACCCATGTTAAACACGTGAGTCATCTCATCATCGGGGATCTGTCCAAGCTGTGACAACCAGCGAAATACCGGAGGAATCTCCCAGGAGTCGCGCTCGAATACTATATCGACTCGCGATGGCAGAATTCGCTCGGTGTTTTCCAGCAAACCGCCGCCGGTAATATGCGCAATACCTTTGACGACATTTTTCACACGATAGTGTGCTAGAACTTGGCGCACGAGTTTGGCGTAAATGACCGTCGGTTCGAGCAAGGTTTGCCCAACGGTTGTTCCGAGTTGATCAACGAATTGGTCGGTAGCTAGCCCAGCTTTTTCAAAAACTACTTTTCGCACCAAACTAAAACCATTGGAATGCAAACCGGAGGAATTCACTCCCAGAACAATATCTCCAGCGGAAATTTGCTTTCCCGTCACCAAATGCCTGCGTTCGACGACTCCCACGCAGAAACCCGCCAGATCGTAATCGCCGGGTTGGTAGATGTCCGGCATGATCGCTGTTTCACCGCCTAGCAACGCGCAGTCTGCAGTCACGCAGCCGCGACTGATGCCATCGACAATTTGTTCCAGCAGCGCGGGTTCATCGCGGCTCATCGCCACATAGTCGAGAAAGAACAGAGGCTCGGCACCACAGCATAAAATGTCGTTTACGCACATGGCAACCAAATCGATACCCACCGAATCGTGTTTGCCCATCCGCTGCGCGACTTTCAACTTCGTCCCGACGCCATCCGTTCCCGAAACTAGGATCGGATCAATGTAATTGCGTTTGAACAGCGCGTCAGCAAAATCGAGGCGAAACAGGCCAGCGAAACCACCGTCATTTCGTACTACCCGCGGACAAAACGTCCGATGCATTAACTTGGGAAGCCGCTTCATGGACTCTTCGTAGAGCTCCAGGTCGACGCCGCTGTCCTTGTAGGTTGTGGGGCTCATTGATATCTCCAAGAACGAAAGCCTCCCATTATGTCCAGACTTGTCAACTTTGCCCATGAGGCAGAAAGTAGAACGATTGTCCCAATCGACTTCTGAGCGGATGCGATTGGTGATTCAGAGCGTTTTTCTGAATTGTGAGTGATTGAGGAAGAGATGCTTTGGCTTGTGAGCGACTGGAGCAATTGGGGACAATTGCTCTACTCTCTGTTAAGTTAGCGCAATTGGACAATCTTTCCGCTCGGATGAGAATTTCCAGCGCATGAACTTATCGGTTTTTCCGAATTCAACACAGGGTCGTAGCCGATTTCAACGGTTGTGCGGAGTGCGACCCCGCTTATCGCAGCCGCGAACCCATGACCCAAAGTCGGCAGAGGAACTGTCGACCGAATGCGTAAAGGATGTCGCAGATGAAGCGTACGATGATCGCCTTGACCCTTTTGACGTTAACGTTTGCGGGTACCGGTTGCCAGCATATGCAGCGCAAAAACTGCAACAGTTGCAATGGACCGATCGGTTGCCGACCTTGCAATCTCGGTTGGCAGCGCGGTGGCACCGATTACCAGCGTTTTCTTGGTCACTCTCAGCACGGTGCCCATGTTCCGGACGCCCAAGGTAACACAGGAACCGCCCAAGTTGCATACCCATATTACACCACGCGCGGTCCTCGCGATTTCTTGTTGAACAATCCGCCAACGATCGGCAACTAGCCAGCCCATGATGCGAGGCCAGGGTTAAATTCGAATGTAGGATGGGCACTCTTGCCCGTCGCCGTCGTAGGTCTCTGGAAAGACGGGCAAGAGCGCCCATCCTACATTCCGCAGTGCCCAAGCGGTTAGCGGTCAATTGTTAGGCGAGCGGCTGATGGGAATTTACCAATACAAGCCCGACGCGCAAGCGAGTGAGAGCCTGGATTGACACGAGCCTGGATTGACACACTCGCTCGTATCTTGAAATTACGGGCAATTTACAGGTCGATGTTACCTGTGATTGCTAGCTTTCGCTAGAGGCGGAAGAATATCGTCTTGTCGTTCGTGAGGAGCGTTTACCACTCGCTGTGGCTTTGACCACTTGCGC
>SYJV01000108.1 GCA_005798335.1 Planctomycetaceae bacterium
ACTTCCTTACACTGCTTCTGATTTTCACTCCAATGCGCTAAACCTCGCCGCAATGCACCCTACGCTTTCGGCACTAACCAATCCCCTTTTTTCCGTTAGCCCAGTGGCTAGAAATTCCACTTGCCGTTGAACCAAGACACAGGGAAGTTCCGTGTGACTGTTGCGATACACCAGAGATGAAATGGGGTTCGCCTGGCAGATGGCAGATGGAACAGGAGGTGCGCATGGTTTGGCTCCTTGTTTCTCGACGCAATTGATGGTCGCTTAACTAAGCGAATAAGATCAAGCGACGCTCTAAGATACAGGTGCCGATGACGTTGTCAAGAATTTTTCTCGCACTTTTGGTGGAGAAACGAGGTGGGTGTATTGCGGGCGTTTTGTGAGAGAGATGTTAAGAAGTTGGTGAATTCTCTGGGAAAATTGGATGCGGAACGAATGTCGACGGATTGCTCGGCCAGCGCCTTCCGAGATTCTGAGCAATTGGGGACAATTGCTCTACACTCTACTAATCGCCGTTTCTTGGGGTGGTGCGACAGGAATGTGCGAATGCAAACCACATTTTCTTAGAATTTCCGAATTCGTGTTCGGATCAGCGGTCGCGGCGGCGAAGAATTAGGCGATAGACGATCGAGCTGATGACACCGGTGGACGCCAGTACGACCATGAGTGTGCGGATCACGTACTGGTCCGTCGAGACTGCCGGTCCGCTGACCCAGTACATTATCGGCATCAGGACAATGGCGCTCCAGCACCCAAGCTCCAGAGTCTCTAGTACGGACCGCCAACTCAGATCGTCGGATGCACGCGATTGATGACTATCGTTAGTTTGAGGTTCGTTCATGATGACTCAGTGCAACGTAGAAATTCGAACATGGTTCATGCAGCGTGGGATAAGCTTCCAGGCTTGTCAAATTGCTAGGCCATGCAATTGATCAAACTGGCCGTAGGTGCGTTCGTTCTTGTGGTAATCGACGGCGCGAACGCGCTACGGCTATCGTATTTCTACCGACATCCTGTCCCTACGGGACAAAATGCATCACGCCGACGCGGTTCTACTACTACTACCGACATTTCGTCCCTACCGGGACTTTCCTTTTCCGTCTCCTGAAACGCGCCGAAATTCGCTGGCGGTATCTTTGATGTTTTGATTGAGCTAGATTGTAGCATTGAGGTAACTGTCGTGGAAACAAGCTGTGGCTCGGTAACAAGATCTCCTCTCCAGCCTAGCGAAGCCAGCGTCGTTATTGCTTGCTTCAACGAAGCTGGAACTATTGGCCCGACGCTGGATGGCCTGCTAGCCAACTTTCCGAATTTGGAAATCATCGTGGTAGACGACGGCTCCACGGATGATTGCATGGGCGAGATCGAGCAGCGGCGCAGCGTTATTCTGATACGGAACAATCAGAATCGTGGTCAGGGTGCTAGTCTGGTAACCGGAATGAAGCACGCGACTCGTCCCTACGTCATTTGGTATGACGCCGATGGTCAGCATACTCCTGAAATGGTTGCCAAGGTATTGGCGGTGCAGGCGGACTTTGACTGCGTCATCGGGCTGAGGAGTCGGCACAGCGATGGGATGCGGCAGCGTCGGCTGGGCAGATGGCTGTTGCACGTCGTGGCTCGGATTATTACTGGCGCGAAAGTTCGCGACCTTAACAGTGGGCTAAGGTCTTTTCGACGCGAAGTGATATGCAAGTACTGGCACCTCATACCGAATCGCTTCTCCGCATCGACGGTAACCACGATCCTGATGATCGAACGCGGGTTTCGAGTCGGTTGGGTGGACATCGACGTCCAACCACGAATCGGTCACAGCAGTTTATCGCAAATGCGCGACGGTTGGCGAGCACTCGCATTGATCGTGCATTTGGTAACCCTATTTCATCCAATGCGATTTTTCTTTCCTTTGGCGGTAAGCTTGATCGTAGGTGGCGCGTGCTATGGTCTGGTCAGAGCGATTTTTGCAGGCCGTGGTATTCCCGATTTAGCAGTCTTGGTGGTGCTTACTGGAATCCAAATCTTGCTCTTCGGTTTAGTATCCGACCAAATCAGCGCTATACGGAAAGAGAAATTCGAGTAGAGTTTTTTGCGCTTGTTGAACTGAATTCCTCCATGCGGTGAAAACTCAAACTAGTTCGGCCATCGGGACTCGGCCATCGACTAAGTAATGGGGTCGTCCGGCAAAGTCGGTGAATTGTGTTGTGGCGACATTAATGCCCATTAGGTGATAAAGCGTGGCAAATACTTCGCGAAAATGAACAGGCCGGTCCTTGGGTTCCTCCCCGTATCGATTTGTAGAGCCAATAACTTGTCCTGTTCGCATACCCCCGCCGGCCAGCAGAGCGCCTCCGACTTTGGGCCAATGATCACGTCCAGCGCCCGCATTGATTTTAGGTGTGCGCCCGAACTCGCCCCAGGCAACGACAGCGACGTCGTCTAACATTCCTCGCTCGTCCAGATCTTCGATCAGTGCCGACAAGCCGATGTCCAAGAGAGGCAACGTCATGCGGCCGAGCTGGAAATTGTCTTTGTGCCAATCCCAGTTATACTCGCCCAGCAGCATGCGCCCGAATGGCCAGTGGCTGAAGCACAAGGTTACGCATCGCGCGCCGGCCTCAACGACCCGTCTGGCGATCAAGAACTGATCTAACAACGTTTTGTGCTCGCTGGCTTGACTGCCATCGGGCCGCAAGCCATATCGATCGAGTACTCGGGGGTCTTCGCGGCTGAGGTCCAGGGCTTGGGCAAGTCGTGGGGCAGTCAACACCGCGAGCGCTTGCTGCATGAACGAATCGCCAATGGTCGATTGCTTTAGTTCAGCAGCTCGATAGAACTGGTCCATACCACGCAGCAACGAACGACGATCATCGAGGCGATCGAGGCTGACACCGTTGAGTACGATATTCTCGCGATCCACGGCTGCGACTTCAAAACCAGCGTGACCGGTACCGAGGTAACCACCCTGTCCGGGATTGGCGCTGACCACAAAACGGGAATCGTAATCGACCGGCGTCAAATCCACGTTCGGCGGCACGCCGGGAACGGCTGGTCCGTGGACTTTGGATAGCACCGAGCCGATACTTGGCCAGCCGCCTGGTGGATAACCGGGGACTTCGGGACTCTTGGTTTGTGCTGGATGACTTTCCCAGCCGGTAATGCACTGATGGACGTTGTGGTCATCGCGCGCCCCGACGAGCGACCGAATCACCACCAATTTGTGCATGATCTTGGCCAAGCGCGGCATGTGTTCGCAAATTTGGATTCCAGGAACTGAAGTTTCGATGGGTTGGAATTCGCCACGTATCTCGACCGGCGCTTCGGGCTTGAGATCGTACATGTCCAAATGGGGTGGTCCACCCGGGAGCAGCACCATGATCACCGCCTTGTGCGATGACCGCTTGCCGGAAACCGCTTCGGCGCGCAAGACTTGGGGTAAAGATGCACCACCCATGGCCAAGCCGCCGATTTGGAGAAACCGTCTACGTCGAATCCCATCGCAGTAAACTCCGCCCTTGCCCTGGACTGTCAGCATGTTGAAGGTCTCCTGTCACACTAGTTCGGGAATCGGTTTCGCTTCGTCTGTGATACGCGTTATTTCGCGTGGAATTCCGGACTGCAGCCGCACTTGGCCAAGCTCAAATAGGCTGTGCATGATCGTCGCTATCAAGTGAGAAGTAGTATACGGCGTCGAGGTCGGTGAGTCGCCTGATCGCGATGATTGGCCGACGACTTGCCCCATGCGCAAGCCGCCTCCGGCAAAGGCCAGAGTGCAGAGCTTGGACCAATGATCCCTGCCACCTCGGATATTGATTTTAGGAGTCCTACCAAAATCGCCAGTAACTACCAGCAAGATGCGGTCGCTCAATCCTCGGCTGGCAACATCTTCCAGAAACGCGCTGACGGCGATATCCAACGATCGGCCGAGCATCGCCATGCCTTTGACAATTCCGGGATTGTTGCCGTCGGCATGCATGTCCCATCCCGCACTATGCACGGTGACGAAGCCACAACCGGCCTCGCACAATCGGCGTGCCAGCAGCATCTGCCTGCCCAGTGTGGATGGTCGAAATTGTTTGTGGCCGACTTGGATCTGCTGAGTCTCGTATCGCTCGACCAATCGGCGATCCTCTTGCCGCAGATCAAACGCCTTGGCAGCTCCGCCCAAGACCAACTCGGTTGCTTGCTGGTAGTACTTGTCAAAGCCAGCCATCTTACCAGAACCGTCCAAGCCGCGACTGATTCCGTCCAACTGTTGCAGTAAGGCACGTCGATCACCGAATCGGTCGCCGGGTAAATTCAGCAGCATGTCTGCAGCCAGCGAACCGTTTTTCTGTGGCTGGGTACGAGTACTTTTGCCATCGACTTCTTCGCCCGCGTGATGAAAGGGCGCATTGGCCAGACCAAGCGGCCCAGGTTGCGAACCCAGCAGAACGCGGTCCAGCTCCTTGCGGTATTGTCCATCGATCTCGGGTGTCGTGAGCACCGAAAATGTCGGCATGCCAGTTTCGGGATGATTGGTCCCGCGCAGCCGGGCGTACATGGAACCCATACTAAAGCCATCTTTGCCGGAACCGCTTGCGTCAGTGCCGCCGGTCAAGACATGCACATGGGCTTTAACATGGTCGGTAACCGCATGTTGATGAGAGCGCACGACCGCCATATGCTTGGCCAAGGCGGCGAGTTTTGGAAAAGTGCCACCGAAAGAAACGCCCGTGATGGACGTTGGAACTTCGCCGGTCATACTGCGAACTTCCGCAGGCGCGGACATTTTAGGGTCGAACGTCTCGATGTGACTTGCGCCTCCGGAAAGGTAAAGCAAGACTACGGATCGATCTCGAACATAGCTCGATTTCTCCGCGGCGCGCGCTGCGAGCGCCTCAGATAACCCCAGTCCACCCAGCGAAACCGAACCGATTCTCAAGAAATCACGACGCGAGCATTGATTATGTGGTAGGGCGATGCGCCGTGAGGGATTGTTCTGGTCGACAAAAATCGTCAGCATGTTTTCGCACCATCCAACGGCACGGACATCAATTTCGAAAATCGGTCGTTCGATTATAACTTGCTGAGAACCGATTCCGCAGACAGAATTCCTTTTTGAACGCACAGTCGTGCGTACAATTGTTGGTGTCGGTCGAGCATTTGCGGTAGAGAAAACTCGGCCCGTACACGTTTGGAAGCGTTCACGCCCATCGCTGCCCGGCGATCATGTTCGCCCAGCAACTGCACGGTAGTCCGCGTCAGTTTCTCGACGTCGCCGACTTTGTACAAAGAGCCTGTTTCGTTTTCGACGACCAAATCGCGATTGCCTGGAATGTCGGTTGCAACCACGGGAATTCCTACGTTCATCGCTTCGAGAATTGTGTTGGACTGCCCTTCGTAATGGCTGCCGTTCCACAGTATGTCGGTGCCGGTCATCAATTCTGCCGCATCGCTGCGGTGCCCCACGAATCTCACGGATTCCGTGCCACCTGTATGATCCCGGTAAGTTTGCAAGCGTTTCCGTTCCGGCCCGTCACCGACAATCACAAGCATCGAGGAAGCCAGAGCGACATGGATTAGCTCGCCAGCCCAAATGAGATCGCGATATCCTTTTTGGGGCCACAGGCGTCCTACCGCCAAGACCAGGTGTTGCTGGGGTTCGATTTTCAATCGCTGGAAAACTTCGGCACGGTTCAGCCTGTGACCTTGAAATGGTTCAATTGCATTAGGAATGATGCTAAATCGGTCAGCATGGATTCCATGCGCGGCATAGAATTCAACGATGGCGGAAGTGTTCGTAACGATCGCGTCCGTACGCTTTACCAGGTAGCGATCGATTGCGTGATGCCACCATTTTTTCCAAGGATCGACGCATCGTTCACCTGCGATCACCACGGGGACTTTGGCTCGATACGCGGCCATGCGTCCGTAGCAATTGGCGGCGAACAACCAAGAATGAACGACATGGGGCTGAATTCGCTTGATCAGTGCGGTCAAACGTCCCAAGGCTAAGAAATCTAATTTGCCACGCTTATTGATATGATGAACGTGCACTCCCTGCCGGAGCAGCTCATCTTCCCAAGGGCCGGTTCGAGTTAGCACGACAACGTGCGACTCGAACTTCGATTTATCCAAGCCTGTCGCCAACAAGCAAAGCTGTTTCTCAGCCCCGCCCTGTTCTAACGTGGGGACTATTTGGCAGACTCGCAGCCGCTCTGGTTTGCTGATATTGATTTCCTGCAATCGGCTCTCCCGTTTAAGACCAATACCGTTCAACGAACGTGGGATAAGCTTCCAGCTTGTCAACCTGTAGCGGAGTTTCACCATTGCTGGCACAAGATATTGACACGCTGGAAGCTTATCCCACGTTCGTTG
>SYJV01000109.1 GCA_005798335.1 Planctomycetaceae bacterium
GAGATCCTTACATCGATTTTCTTTGCTAGCGAGGTAACGTTGGGGAATTTAGGAAAACTGGTCATTGGTCAACTTATGTCAAAAAAGATGTGGGGTATAACAAGGCTGGAAGCTTATCCCACGTTCGTTGAACGGTATTGCGCCTAAACCAATTGCACGGTTTTCACTTGCGACGGAGATTGATTTGGCCAAGACAGGACTCTATTCTATATGCTGCGTTCGTAATCTTTGATTTTCGTTCCTATAAGCAAATGAGGAGCAAGAGGATGTTATTGGTAAGATCCAAGTTCAGCGGATTTACGTTGGTGGAACTGCTGGTAGTGATCGCGATCATTGGAGTGTTGGTGGGACTGTTGTTACCCGCTGTTCAATCCGCACGTGAAGCAGCTCGACGTATGCAGTGCTCTAATAACCTCAAGCAGATTGGACTTGCGCTTCACAACTATCACGACACTCACAAATCGTTTCCGCCACTTTACATTTCGAATTTCCCTGCCGTCTCAGATCGAGCGAACTGGATTACTATGTCGCTGCCTTTCATTGAGCAAGGAAATTTAAACTCGCGCTACGATGCAGACACGTCCACAGGTGGCGGGGCAGGTAACCAATTTCTGAACGCGGCCGATGTACCAACTTATCGCTGCCCATCGGCGCCACAAAATCCTCCTTCACCCTATCCCGGAATCGCAGGCTTTAGTTGGGCGCTAGGAAACTATGTGTGCAATAACGGCCTGGGTCCCTATCAGTCGGTGGCAGGCAGTGCGGATATCGCACGCGTGGCGAGAAAAGGTGTGTTCATGGTAAACAAGAAGTTGGGCATTGCCGAAATGACCGACGGCACCAGCAACACGTCGATGGTCTCCGAAGTCATCGCCAACGCGTCGACGGCAACCGTTTCCGACTGGCGCGGTAATCTGACGTATCCCGAAAATTGCATGTTTCATTGGAACGAGCCACCCAATACGCGAACACCGGATCGATTGCGCACTCCACTTTGCATCAGCACTCCGCGCGCACCTTGCACCGGAGCATTCACCGCGTTCAACAATCGCAACATCATCGTTTCGGCGCGCAGTCTGCATACCGGCGGCGTTCAAACGGTCTTCGGTGATGGTAGCGTACGATTTGTTGCACAAACAATCACGCTGGCCGCTTGGCAAGGCCTAGGATCACCTGACGGCGGAGAGGTTGTCAGCGAAGAGTTCTAACCAACGCCACAATCTCTGCGTAGAGGTAGTTGTTCTCAACCATGGGCGCTGCGAATTTGTCGTCAGACAGCGCAGCGCTGTTCTGTCTACTGTACTTCAAGACATGATCCAAATAGGAAATTCATAAGATGCTCCAATGCTTTCGGTGCATGTTGGCGTTTGTAGTCTGTGTTGGCGTTTTGGGCTGTGGTCAAGGCGGCTTTCGAATCCACGGCAAGATCACCGTCGACGGAGTTCCTTTGGAGCAGGGTGAGCTGAAATTCGTGCCAGTGGATTCCAGTGGCGGTGATCACGTTGGAACAGTTGTGCAAAAGGGAGAGTTTTCGGTCGACGATGTCGAGCGACTAAAGGAAGGTGAATATCAAGTTCAGATTCGCTCGTTTCGTAGTACTGGCAAGAAAATATGGGACGGGATGGGCGACGGCACCAAAAAGAACATGGTTGACGACATGAAGCAATTCATCCCAATCAAGTACAACGATGCTTCAGAATTGAAGGTCGCGCTAAAATCAGGTGATAACCAGTACAGTACCGACCTAAAAATTGCCAAGTAAGCTACTTGCCCCGCGCATCGGGCTTGTATTGGTAAGCACCAATCTGCCGCTCGCCTTAGGCTCTAGCTGCGTGTGGGTTCTTAGAATTCAGCGTTGAATTTCAAAATATCGTTTAATTATGCTGGTCTAGAGGCTTGCGGAATAGTTGACTTTCACAGGTAACTCTTGTTACTTTATTCTTGGTATTTTCTGCACAGAACTTGCAGCACATTTCAAAACGCGCGTTACCGGTGGTGGGCTAGGAGTCTAAAGTGCTCCTGGAAATTTCACTGTTTACTATTTTTGAGGTTTGTCGAATGAAGTATTCAAGCGGTAGTTACAAGGTCGGCGGAACCGGAGGGTTCATACTCCTGCTGGTTGCTTTTTGGACGTTAGGTCTTGCGGGATGCGGCTCCGGTGACGGGTTGAACCGCAAAGCACTTTCCGGAAAAGTCACCTCGGATGGTCGTCCAATTCCAAATGGTTCTATTTCGTTTGAGCCGTTGCAGGCAGGTGGAATATCCAGTGGAGGAACGATCACAAGCGGCGCATACAAAGTCGAGCAAAAGGATGGCTTGCCTCCAGGTAAGTACCGAGTGACGATGACTGGCGACGATGGTTCCAATTTCGCAGTATCGGCAGGTAAGATGCCGGGCGACGAAATCATGCCAGCTCGCAAGAGCTTTGTTCCCGAGGGTTGGAGTCAAGAAATTGAAGTTAAGGACAGTAGCAATACGTTTGATTTTCAAGTTTCCATGAAGAAGTAGCTTTTTGGCTGATCGCCAAATTTCCTGTTGTTCCTTTTTTGAGGAGTCGTTTATGACACGTCGAAGGTTTGGGTTTACGTTGGTCGAACTGTTGGTGGTCATCGCCATCATCGGTGTTTTGGTTGGCTTGCTGTTGCCTGCGGTGCAATCCGCACGCGAAGCCGCGCGGCGAATGCAGTGCTCCAATAACTTGAAGCAAATTGCACTGGCAACGCACAATTATTTGGACACGTACAAGAAGTTCCCTATCGGTAACTATCACGGTGTTCACGGATCGTGGTTGGTAGGATTGCTGCCATATGTCGAGCAGACCAACGCGTTCAATATCTACGTCTACTACGGTGCTGTTCAAGGTTTTCGAGCGGCTGCGCCCTTCAATGCCAGATACGGCGACGCACGCAACTTCCCTGTGACTCAAAAACAGTACCCTGTATACTCGTGTCCCAGCGACAGAGTTACCGCGAGCCCTTCGGTAATCAGTGGTTTAACTTTCCACAACTACGTCGCAAACTACGGAAACACGACACGTGGACGCTTGAGCCCATACGGTGTCACCAGCACCGGTCAGCCCAATCTCTGGGGTGGTGCTCCGTTCATTGAATTCATAGCGCCAACGACGCTGAGCTACGTAGCTACGACTCCCGCTTCATATTATAGCTGGATTCACACGAACATCAACTCACTTAAATTCAGTACCGCGCTGTCGGACGTTAGCGATGGGACGAGCAACACGGTAGCGTTCTCCGAGTGCTTGCAAGGACAAGGCGGCGACTTGAGCGGTTTCAATTGGTGGGGCGGTGGTTGCCACTTCGAAACGTTGTTACCGCCCAACACGGCGCAACCGGACGTTGTAGAACAAAGCTGTGCCACCGGCGCTGCCCGCATTCCATCGAATCCGCCATGCGTCGTGCGCGCTGCCGCAACGGGTAACGTTGTCACCGCGGGCGCTGAAACTCACGCCGCACGCAGTCGCCATATCGGTGGCGTTCAAGCAGCGTTGTGCGACGGATCTGTTCGCTTTGTATCGAATTCGATCGCCCTCGACACTTGGCGCTCCATGGGTTCGGCAGGCGGCGGAGAAGTATTCCAAGACGATCAATGATGGATCGCGTGGACCATTCCGCTTAATCTAAACCGAGGGTGGGTAGCTGTTAGTTACTCACCCTCGGTTTTTTTTCGACCAAGCGCTCAAGCGTTCAACCGGCCTGACGCAACGTTGTGCGCAGGCGGGGTCTCATCTTCAAGATTTCCGGTTGTTCGATCGGCTGGCCGTCAGCCGTCGCGGTCTCCGGAGCAAGGTGCAATTGCATTTGTGGGAAGGGTATCTCTAGACCTGCGATCTCAAGTTGCCGCTTGATCTGGGCGGTGAGTTTTTCTTTGACATCGACATAGTCTTTCGTCGCCGCCCAAAAGCGAATCGTCCAATCCACAGAACTCGCTCCCAGGTTCGTTAGTAGAATCTCGTAACCTCGGTTCTCGCCAGGAATCAGGAATTCTGACAGCGAGTCCGCTGCGTTGGTTAGTGCTTGACGAGTTTCGTCTAAGCCGCAGTGGTATGCCACACCGACAGGGACATCGACTCGCCGATGAGCGTGAAACGTAACGTTCTCAATAGTCGATCCGGATATCGAACTGTTGGGAACGATCAGTCGGCGGTTGTCCGGAGTATCTAAAGTTGTCGTGAATAAATCGATCTCATTGACGCGGCCGGTCACTCCCGCTGCGATGACCATATCGCCGACTTTGAACGGCCTGAAGACCATTAACAGAATTCCAGCAGCAAAGTTGCTGAGCGTGCCCTGGAAGGCTAGCCCAACTGCGAAGCCTGCCGCAGTAAAGACTGCGGCTGGTCCAGCCACTCCGATCCCAACGAAACTGAGGATGCTCATGCCGACACAGATCATGATCGTATAGAACGTCAGACGCCCCAGGAACTTGCCTAACGTCTCGTCAACGCGGTGGCAAATACCAGCCGACACCCAGCGCGCGACTAACTTTGCCGCGAAATAAGTCACGATGATTATGAGCAATGCTATCGCGGTGTGCTCCATGCGCTTGCCAACCAGAGAATTTGCAGCGCCGACGTCTCCGCCCAGCATGGATGAAACCGCTTCACCAAGTCGACCGATCGTTTGACTGACGGCCTCTGGCAAGTTTGCTGAATTTGAACTCTCTGGCATCGCAAACTCCTTTTTGAAAGCATCGCATGAACCGCTATCAATTCACAGTCGTCCAAGTAGTGAATCGTTCCATCACATTACATTTGAAAGCTGTTTTAACGAAATATCACTTTCCAGTGGAATTCCGGCCACCCAAAAGGTTTACGTGCCATTGTTCAGCCGCTTTCCCAGGGCGACGCTCTGCGGCTTAATCGCGCGGCGGTCTGCCTTGGGCTGATTTGTGCATGGCCTTTCAGGCCGATGCGCATTCAGCATTCCACTAATCCCATCACCAATACAATGCGTGAGATTCAATAACTGCAAATTCATAGTCGAATTCGTAGTCATGTTCACTTGCGTTTCTTTAGTTTGGTCAGCAGTCTCAAGCGCTGCTTTAGGTTCATGGCTGGCGACTGTGTCTGAGAGAGTTGGGGATCAACGCGAACTTGACGCTCAGCAGTAGCTGAGTCAGTCCGCTTACCGGTTGCCTTTGAATGGCTAATCGCAATGTAGTTGGCCATGCCTTTTGGAGTCGTCATATCGAATCCGGCTTGTTTGCCAGCTTTCACGAGGTCTCTTGCGGATCTGAGTTCTTTCGTGTTGCTCATGATCTGCAGAAAATGATGACGCAAACTTTCTATTTCCCGAGCCACGCTCGCGGCATTGTCAATGTCGTGCACGCGATCACAGAATCTCCAAAACGCGACCAGTTCGTCGATGATGTCGTCAGCATACTTGGCATCCAGGTCGATTTGCTTTGGAAGGAAATGCAGCAGACAACACTGTGCGTCAGAGTCCGTAATGGTTTCAGCGGTGGAGTAAAAAAAATTGAGCGCAAGCCTCAAGAATTGGCTAACAACGCCGGGATAGCCATCTGTGGGACACAGCGTGCGAGCCTCGTCTGAACGCTTGAATGCGCGACATGCCGAATTCAAATAGGGTTCGACTGCGTCCTTTTGAATTTCACGAACCATAATCAGAATGTCTGACGAAAACGCTCCTATTCCTACATTGCGCCGAAGATCCTCTTGGGAATTGACGGGCTTGGTGGGCATCGGCAGTCCCAGTCCCTTGACTCGCAGTTCCGAGCGAACGAATTCCCAATTGCCTGCCATTCCACAATCGATCCGATTTTCCGAGAATGCTCGTTCGATCTCTGGTGCAGCCTCAGCCAATCGCCAACGCAACGCCATGCATAACAGTTGGGAATTTACTCTGATATCGAGCCTGTGCGGATCTTTCAGCCCACGAACGACGTAGGAGGCCAGCTCATCCTGAAGCGTTAGATGAGCGTTCCCAATGATTCGAATCCCTTCGATAACGGCGCATCTCGTCGTTGGGCAGTCTGGACCTTCGATGGCGAATTCCATTAATGGCAGAGCGGCTTCAGGCCCGAAACTCGCAACGACAGAGTCGCAAGCCACAACTGTTTCATCCTCTTGATCCGTATTTTCTAACCAACAAAAGAACCTCAAAATGCTCGGGATGCTGGCGACTCGGTTTCCGTACGCGAGCAGTTCGGATGCTTTTAGTCCTCCGTAGGACGGATTGAGGTCATTAAAGATGACGTCGTATTCATGATCGCTGAGGCACTCCGATTGCGCAGCGGCGTACAGCACAACTTCCAGCGCTGCAAAATCGTGGTCATTCAAGCTCGACACGTTTTCGCGTTTCATTTCCGCTGATTGGTTTGAGGCTGACTCGATAATGGCGACGCCACGAGTGGCAGATGCGAGATCAATATTCGACTTACACATTGTGACTCCTTTCGACCAACAAATCGGTAGAGTGAAGGACTTGGGCGCGGTTAGTGAATAACCAGCCTGGGAAAGTTGTGGATAAATACGACTCACTTTTGATCGTATCCCTTGCGGTTTTCGCGGGGAGTGCGTTTGGGAGGTGTGATGCCTCGCGCTTTCATCTCGTCGTGCAGCGCGGAGAGTGTCTCCACAGACGGCTTGAAATTTCCTGGTCGATGTCCTTCAGCGATCAAAATGGGAGTCCAGCCGTGCTTGTTCTTCGTATTCCAGACTTGGATATCCGCTCCATGTGCGGCGAGCAAGCGAACGACTTTCGGGAGACTCTTGTAGGCGGCGCCATGCATTGCCGTCTCGCCATTATCGTCGGTGTGATTCACGTTACCGCCGAGCGAAATTAGCAGCTTGACCGCCTCGATGGCCTCGTCTTCGGTTCCTGCTTCTTCGCCTGGAGCCAAAGTTCCAATGCCAGCCGCGGCCAACAGTGGTGTGCAATGGTCGGCGTTGGGAATCGCCGGATCAGCTCCCAATTGCAGCAGCAACTTCAACAGCGGCATATCACCGGTCTTGGCGGCGAACATCAGCGCCGTCGCGCCTCGGTGATTTAACTTGCCTCGCCCAGAACTCCCTTGCTTGAGACGCAGATTGACATCCGCACCAAGCTGAACCAGCTTGCGCGCGAACTGTAGACTGTCGAGCCGACCGGAACCAATTGGTGCTGGATCACCATCGGCGCTATCACCGCGATTGGGCTTGCGAACCCATGTCAGGGTATGCAAAGCCGTAAAACCGCTCCTCTGATCGTTCGGATCCGCTCCTGCTTCCAACAGTTTTACTGCTAAGTCAAAGTGGCCATTTTCGACTGCCAGCAATAATGGGCTAATGCCTTTGCGCGGCGATTTCGCTCCGTCGCGGCGCGGTGTCATCACAGAATTTACATCCACGCCGCGAGATAATAGGCACTCTGTGGCCTCAAGCTCACCCTCGCGCACGGCAAACATTAGGGGCGTAAATCCCGAATCCAAAGCGTTCTGAAAATCGGCGCCTGCATCCAGTAGCAGCTTCAGCACGTTGACATTTCCCTCAGCCGCCGCCCACATCGTGGCCGTTTGGCCTTTGCGTTCTTGGTGATTAACCTTTGCGCCACGATCGAGCAACAATTCTACTGCAGCAGGCTGCCCAGTTCTGGCGGCAGTTAGTAGAACGCTTTCGCCGCCGGGTAACTCGGCATTCGCATCGGCTCCAGCATCCAAGAGCATTTTGACGATTGTTGCATTGCCATTGCAGCACGCCAACGAGAGGGCCATGACGCCGTAACGATTGGTCGCTGAGGCATCTGCGCCGGCTTTGATTAATATTTCAACCGTTTGGGCATGGTCCGCGTAAGTCGCCCACAGCAAGGGTGTCATACCGTCCACTTGTTTCTCGTTGGCGTCGCTACCGTCCGTCAGCAGTTTCTTGACTGCCATCCATTGATTCAACTCGCACGCGTCGGCGAGCAGAGTCGGTTGCGGCGATTTCTCGCGTGGCACTTTCTCGTCACCGCTTGCTCCAGAGCCGAACGGTGAAATCACTAACACCAACACCAGACCGAGCATGGCTAGGTTTTTCACATCGTTGCGCAATTTGCAAAGAATCGTCATGTCAACTGGCCATGTTATTGTAGAACCTTGAAACAGACTTTATTGAACACGATTGATTTTCGCAGATTGACAGTGCGATTTCGAGTAGCAACATCAACGGAATCTCATTCACCAACAGAAGAGTGGTTTTGGCAGACTCAGGCCGGAGGCCGATATGTTCAACGATTCGTTGTGTAACTGATGGGACAGCGGATCAATGGAAGCTGAAGATTCAAGTAAATGGTGCCGAACAAACACTCCGTGCCCCCTCGCAAGTCCTTCGTTTATGTTTGGCAGTTTTTCTGCGAAGAGAGCATTTTCTAATAAACTGCCACAAGTACAAGTGATCGACCAATGCCAGAGAATCAATTCGACGTTATCGTAATTGGCACGGGGCCGGGTGGCGAAGGTGCCGCCATGCAAGCCGCTAAAGGTGGAAAAACTGTCGCGGTTGTCGAACGCTACAAACGCATCGGCGGAGGTTGTACGCATTGGGGAACCATACCCAGCAAATCGCTGCGATTCTCAATTCACTCGGTCACAGAAGCGTTGAACAATCCGGCACTCAAGGAAATGGGAATTCGAGTGAGTCCCACCTTGGATCAATTGCGAGCTGGCAGTCGCTCGGTCATTTCCAAGCAGGAGACCATGCGACAAACGTTTTACGAGCGCAATGAAGTTCCGGTTTTCAAGGGTCACGCAAGATTTGTCGATCCTCATACTATTGAGATCGATGATGGAACTCAGTTGCAAGCCGAGTCTATCGTCATCGCTACCGGCTCGCGTCCTTATCGGCCAGCAAATGTTGACTTTTCACATTCGAGAATCTACGACAGCGACACCATCCTCGACATGCGGTTGCGACCGCAATCGATGACGATCTACGGCGCCGGAGTGATTGGATGTGAATATGCATCGATGTTTCGAAATCTTGGCATCAAGATCAACTTAGTCAATACACGTGAAAAATTGTTGGAATTTCTTGATGACGAAATTATCGATGCGCTATCCTACCACATGCGCGATCAAGGCATTCTCATTCGACACAACGAGTCATTTCAGCAAGTCGAAGCCTGCGACGACGGCGTAGTCCTGTATCTCAATTCTGGCAAACAGTTAAAAACGGATATTATCCTGTGGGCTAACGGTCGCAACGGTAACACCGAGAATATGGACTTGGAAAAGATCGGAGTGACTCCCAGTCCTCGCGGATCGTTAACGGTCAACGAGTCTTTCCAGACCGAATGTCCTAACGTCTATGCGGTTGGGGATGTCATCGGTTACCCGGCGCTGGCAAGTGCCGCGTACATGCAAGGTCGAGCGGCGGCGCAACACTTTACTGGCTGTGCTGCGTATGGCTGCATGCGACTGGACGATGTACCCACAGGCATTTATACCAGCCCCGAGATCAGTTCGATTGGGAAAACGGAACGCGAGTTGACAGCCGCTAAGATTCCTTACGAAGTTGGCCAGTCCCAATTCAAAAGTCTCGCGCGCGCCCAGATCAGTGGTCGCACAGTTGGCATGTTAAAGCTGCTGTTTCACCGCGATACTCTGGAAATTCTGGGAGTTCATTGCTTTGGCCCGAACGCTTCAGAGATCATTCATATCGGCCAAGCGGTCATGAAGCAGCCCAGCCCGTACAATACGCTCGACTATTTCATGAACACGACCTTCAATTATCCCACGATGGCAGAAGGCTATCGCGTCGCAGCATTGAATGGTTACAACCGACTCTTCTGATCAGTTTCGATGCTAGCGTAAGAGATCGCGGAACAGTTGGAAAGCCGGGCTGACGAAACTGATCACTACGCGAGCGGTACTGTTGGAAATTGGCAATGCTCTGTCTCGGCAAAGGTATCGAGAGGCCGCTGTTCAGTTATTAGAAGTGCTCGAACAAGATCCGCAAGTTGAGTGCGTGCCGCTTTCGGACGAACTTTACCACCAGGCACTCGCGTTGTTTCGCAGTCGGCCGGACAAAGATTGGGGCTTGAGCGACTGTGCTTCGTTCGTTGTCATGACCCAGCGAGGTCTCAGTGAAGCCTTGACCACTGACGAGCATTTCGAACAAGCCGGGTTCCGGGCGTTGCTCCGCAAGAAAAACAGGGCGTCCAACTGAGTCCAACGATTGCTGGACTAGTTGATTAGTTGCTTCAGTAAGGCGAGCGGCAGATTGGAATTTACCAATACAAGCCCGAAGCGCAAGCGAGTGCCGAAACCACGCACCAGTCAATCCAGGCTCTCACTCGCTTGCGCTTCGGGCTTGTATTGGTAAATTCCCATCTGCCGCTCGCTTTAGGGTTGATTCGGGACGGA
>SYJV01000110.1 GCA_005798335.1 Planctomycetaceae bacterium
ATGATCGTGGGAATGATCGTGGGAATGATCGTGGGAATGATCGTGGGAATGATCGTGGGAATGATCGTGGGAATGATCGTGGGAATGATCGTGGGAATGATCGTGGGAATGATCGTGGGAATGATCGTTTGTGGAATGTACTGTCGTACCCTGCTGAGGCGACAAATTTTTTTGATCTCTTTGTTGAGCTGCCTCGACAACCATCGCAAATACGACATCCAGGCCAAGGCCGCTTTCCAGCGCAAGGCGTTTGCAATCCTCATATTCTGGTGCGATGCGAGTATGACCATCGGCGTGCCAAGCAACTTTGGCTCGGGCTTCACCGGCCGTGGTTTCGACTCGGATAATCTCGCGATGAAGCTTGCGGCGGGATACGATTTGCCTGCGCAGCCCAAGCGACCCAGTGTGTTGAAATATCTGACTCTCCAAACGATCACGATGTTCTGGATGACAAATCACGGTGAGCAAGGTTCCAGGACGGTTCTTTTTCATACCGATTGCTGTCGTAAATACGTCAAGTGCTCCGCTCGACCATAGTCGTTCGATTGCGTAACCTAAATGTTCGCCGGTAATGTCGTCGACGTTGGTTTCTAACATCGCCACTTCATCGTTCAGTGGTTGTTCAGCGGCTGTTCCGATAAAAACTCGCAGAATGTTTGCCTGCTCAGCGAAGTCGCGATGTCCGGCGCCATAACCGAGGCGTTGGATCTGCATTGCCGGGATTGCTCCAAAGCCATCGCATAATGAAGAAAGGACGGCCGCACCGGTAGGCGTGGTCAGCTCGAATTCAACCTCACTAGCGCGTATCGGAATGCCGCGCATCAATTCGGCGGTCGCAGGTGCCGGTACGCTCACCAGTCCATGCGCGATATTGATGGTTCCACGACCGGTTGGTGTGGGGCTGGCGAAGATCCTCGAAATCTGCAAGTCATCCAGCGCAATAGAAATTCCAACAATGTCTGCAATGGAATCGACCGCGCCGACTTCATGAAAATGTACATCATTCAAGCTCATGCCATGCACCTTGGCTTCGGCTTCGCCCAGGCGCTGGAAAATGCGACTGGCCAAATGCCGCTGGCGAGCGTTCAATTCGCTGCGATCAATCATTGCGCGAATATCGCTTAGGTGACGATGTTCGTGCTCCGGCGGGTGTTGCACATCTAATCGCAGTGCTCGAAATCCGTTGCGGCGAGTTTCTGAAAAGTCTAATTTCAACTCGGGAAGCCCCAAGCTTCGCACCAATCGACCGATTTTATCGCGATCGGCGCCAGCATCCACGAGTGCTGCCAGCGTCATGTCGCCGCTGATTCCACTGAGCGTGTCAAAGTAAGCGATCTGCATGAGCTGAGTTCTTTCTAATCGTCGCGCACAATTACAGGTTAAAGCTTGAGACTATCGGCAAGGCGGTTCACTAACGCTGAGGCAAACGAATTTCCAGCCTATGCGCTGTCCAACTAGGAACTATTCCCGGCATTATAACCAGCAAAAATCGTCACTTTCGTTCAGCTTCGCGAGCGGATGATTGGATGCGTTCGAGAAGTAATTGGTTCGCTTGATCTCCCGGCGATAGTCGGACAGTGGTATGGGCCCATTGTAGCGCTTCCTGCCAATGTCCCAGCGTTTCATGCAACATCGCGACCGCTTGCGCAAACTGTGGCTCATTTGGTTCCAAGTTTGCTGCCACTTGTAATTGTTGCAATGCCGTGTCTTTCTGACCGGCGACGTACAATGCCAGACCATATCGGTACTGTACCATGGCGATGGTCGGAGCAAGTTTCGCATCACGTTCTAAAAGTGGCAATTCCTCCCTGCGCAGCCGCTGGATTTCCTGGTCAACGGCGCTGGCCATTGGCCCGCCCCCGGCGGGTTGCGGTGTTTCGGAGCGAGTGCGATCGAGCAACGCAGCCAGGTTCGCCCGCGCGCCAGCCACATTGGGCTCGACGCGAATCGCGTCCTGATAGTGTTCGATCGCTTGCCTGGACCGCCCCTCTTGCTCGGCAAGAATGCCCAGCGCCATATGCGCACCAGCTCGGTCGTTGTTTGCCATCAGTCCTGCGCTAAGTTCATTCAAGGCCTGACGTAGTGCTGCCGACGACGAGCCAGAAATCAAGTTGCGAGGAAATTCGAGCAGGTTTCGAGCCGCTTCGGTGCGCACGCTAGCGACCGGATCGGAGAGTGCGTTTTCGAGCAGGCTGATGCTATGAGTCAAGTTACGATTGCCAATTATCGCTGAAGCGGCAGTGGCTCGCACAATTGGGCTTTCGTCGGAAATCGCCACCGTTGCTTGCTCGCCCGCAGCCTGAGCATCAATGCGAGCTAATAATTCCAGAGCGGTAGCGCGCGCTATCGAAGGTGCTTCCGGCCCGCGCTTGGCGAGCAGTTTGGCCAATCGCTCACCCGCATCAGGCGTTCGCTTC
Organism: Planctomycetaceae bacterium; assembly: GCA_005798335.1. GTDB lineage: Bacteria > Planctomycetota > Planctomycetia > Pirellulales > Pirellulaceae > Aureliella. The sequence continues at coordinate 2,418 of SYJV01000110.1, forward strand.
TGTGCGGCCGCTATCGCTTCGCCAAAATGTTCGTCTCGACGACGCGCGGCGCCATACCACTTTTCACACGCTTCGTCGCACCAGCGGTTGGCACGTTCGAGTTCTGTTGCGACTTCAGCGTCGCCGTCGCGAGCCAATCGCATCCAATCTTGATACAGGCCAAGTTTGCTCCTTTTTTCCATTGCCACGTTCTCAGATTTCAAGTGACAACCAGTGCAAGCGTTTGGGGTGGCTAACTTGAGACTCAAATCGGGACGAGGAATTCTCAAGCTGTGATCGCGGCGCGCGTCAACGGCCATATAAGTCGACGAGGGCATATGGCAATTGACGCACTTGGCACCCTCGGAGTCGGGTTTGTGAAAGTGGTGCGTCACCGAATCGTACTTGGCCAACGGGTGTTGGTGGCAAGAAGTACAAACTTGATTTCCATCGTGCTTCAGCCGCGCGGTGTGCGGATCGTGACAGTCGCTGCAGCGAATGCCCTTGTGATACATTTTGCTTTGAATGAACGAACCATGTTCGTAGTCCTCATCCAGAATTTGACCATCGGGATAATAGACGCCTTCGGTCAGCAACTGACTGGAATAATGGTCATAAAAATTGTGTCCCGCCTTGAAGCCAGCGGCGATTACGTTGCGGCGACTGTGGCAAGGAGCGCAGGCTTGGATCTGATTTTCAGCGGACAACTTCAAATTCGCCAATCCGAATCCCCGCGTCCGATTCCATCCCGGTGACCACTTACTTGCTAGTTCGACATGCACGCTGGCGGGACCGTGACAGGACTCGCAACTGACATCGATCTCTGCGAAGGTCGATTGGTAACGACCGGTGGACGCATCGAAGTTCTTCTGGTAGTCGGTACTATGACACTCTGCGCACATATTGTTCCAACGCTGCGCGATGCCCGTCCAATGCAAATCGTCGTGAGGATCGAGTTTTTCTGATACATCGGGCGGATCGAGATGGAACCATTTTTTTTCCAGCGTATCCCAACAAAGTCGAAGTACTTGAATGCGAGGCAATTTATTGGAAGAGTTCTCGCCAGCGACGTCAAATTCAACCATGTATTGCTGCAGCGGCGTAACGCCGAATACATATTTGACTTCGTAGTCATGCAGTTGGCCATCAGGACCTTCGGTATGGACCATGAACTTGGAACCATCTCGAAACATGCGGTGGACGATTCCGTGATGCTCATGCTCGACCCCTGAGAAATCCCCCAGCACGCTCGTAGATGTGGCCAATTCCATCGCCATGTCATGATGCGAGCCGGACCATTTTTCGACTTCGGCTCGATGGCACTGCCCGCACGTCGACTTGCCGACATATCGAGCTTGACTTAAATCGAATGGTACATCTTTGCGTTCGCCTGGCCGGTTCATCCAAGCTAGCAAGAACAGAACCGCCGTCGCACTAACAATCGTGCATCCAACAATTATTTTCTTGCGCTCAGGCAACTTTGCATCCCGGTTTCATAGTGTTGGGTGTAGCTTGATCGCTGTTCAGCTGAAGGGGCGATTGCGAGGGTA
>SYJV01000111.1 GCA_005798335.1 Planctomycetaceae bacterium
GCCTTGGCATGTGTTCTCTTTTCGTATGCAGCATTTACGGGTGCTGACGACCTAAGTTACTCTTACTCAAAATCTGACCAACTTGAGTTGATCCGGGGCGAGCTAGCTTTCTTTCGCAACCTAACTCTGGCTTGGTTGACGCTCCAGGCCAGTAAGCGTTTACTCAACGTCATCGATTTTGCGGCGGTTGAAGCTGATCCGCACACCGCGCCTCCGAAAAATTCTTGAATCGTTACGCTTGACCGAATATTAGCCGATGGCTAATATCTCCCTCGTCGCGATCGCAATCGGTCGCGGTGGTCGGGGGCGACCTAGTTCGTTTTTCCAATCTACATGCTTCAGCGCGCCCCCGCGCCTTTGTGACCAGCAGCCAGCTTAGATCGAGACGGCTGGCTGCTGGTTGCTTTTTCCATCACGCGAAACGGGGGAATCGCCATGCTGATCAAATCCGCCAAAGACGTTCGAACTGGCGACATTCTCGAAGGCCCCGGAGGACTACGGGGCACCGTGCTACGCCGCGATCGCATTCCCGGCATTGGCTCCGTCCTCGTCTTCGACGATGCGGACGAAACCTATCTGCCATCCCACGCCGCGAAAGATGGCTGGAAAATTATCAATCGTCGTTCAATTTCCAAACCAAAGTGACCAGACGTGTCAAAACGCTGATTTGTATAGGGGGGTAGGAAATGGAACGACGCCAAGTTGGCCAAAGCGGTTTACAAACAATTCCAGTGGTGTGTGTGGAGGCTAGGACCGAGCACGCTGGACAAAACTCCAACCTGAGTTCCCACCATGCGAAAACAGACAGGCCTGCTTTGGCTGCCTGGAATGGACCCCAACGCACCACTGGTACCAGCCGATGCACCCCCAACGCTGGAAGACTGGTTCGAAAATGTGTATGTCAAACAGATGATCGCCACCGGTCGATCGAGGGACCGGATCAACGAGCTTCGGCTGGCCATCCAGCGATGGAAATGGTGGTGCAAATCGGAGCAACGGATACACCATCCGTTGCTCAGCGACGTCACTCCGAGGCGGCTTTCGGAGTTCAGAGAGGCGGCTTTGGGTGCGGAAATTCCAGGAGAAAAGCGGGTTTCGCGGCCTATTTCGGCCCGTTCGTTGAACAAGACGCTGGGAGCCTTGGAACAGATCATCAATGCAGCCAGCGAGACCCTGGATTCGCTGTCCGTTATTCGAGTCAAGAAAGTGGCTCAGCCGAGGCAAGTCGACAAGCTGGTCATTTCCGACTCCGACCTGTCGCGGATCTTCGAGGCTTGCGAGGTGGCGACGTGGCCGAGTTGCGCTGCAGACGGTCGCGAGCCCGTTTCGTCGCCGCCGACGCTGTGGCGGTTTCTGGTCGCTTGGTGGACCAACTATGGAATGCGAACCCAGGACCTGGTCGCGTTCGAGTCCTCGCAGCGACCGATTTGCTGGGCCAACGTGACCACCTCGCCGGAGAATCCGCACCACGACGGGACCCTCTCCAACGAGCATGGCTGGCTGGTTTATGTACCCGACAAAACCGAACGCGACAAACCCGATCCGCTTGTATTGCCGCTCAATGCGACCACGCGGCATTGGCTCGATCGACTGGCCGACGACACTCCGACGGGTCGAGATCCGGCGCGTGTGATCGCTCCGGTTCCGCACTCGGGACGCGAGTTCTACGGTCAGTGGCGACGAATACTCAAGGCGGCCGATGTGCGTCCGAAGCCGAAGATGGCAATCGATGCCAATGGGCGGCCGCGGATGGTGGAACGCCATTACAAAATCAAACACTTGCGCTGCACTGCGGCGACAAGGATAGAGGATCACGCTGGACCGCTGGGTTATCCCGGAGCTGGTCAGTTGGTCACAGGCCACGATTCCGATCGCTCGCCGGGCAAAACCAAATCCAACGTGTTCGGCCGGCACTACTACAGCGCCGAAAGGGCACTCATCGAAGTCTTGACAACGCTTCCGCAGCCGGCCGGATTTGCTCCGGACACGCCGCCGCCGGTGGATGCGACCAAGAATACCGACCGACCGCGATTGCGAGTCGTTGGCTGATCAGGAGGAATGGAGCGGTGCGTTGCCGTCTCCAGGGGAGCCGCCCGTTTTGAGCCGTTCGGGCGGCTCCTTTTTCAAATTTGTGGGAGTGCATTGTGATTAAAGAATTGTCGCTGGAGTCATTGCATGAAGTGCAAGGCGGCGAAATCAAAAAGGACTTCGATTCCTTGTTGGCTTCATTGATCGAAGATTGCAATCAACGTCCGGCGATCAGTAAGGCCAGGACGCTGACAATCAAGATCGAGCTGACTCCTGCTCCGGATGAGACAGGCCATTGCGAATCTTGCGATTTGCGAGCCGTCGTCACATCCAAGCAACCCGCACGAGCGATCGTGATCCCCGCGATGAAGTCACGAAAGAAGGGACGCGGGGCGACTTTGGTTTTCGATCCGCAGTTGGATCTGTTTGAGAACGAATGATTGTTTCTTTTGAATGCTATTTAGGGAGATTGGCGAATGTTGTGTTTGAATCGGTATGTCGGCGAACGAGTAAAGATCGGCGACGATATTTGGGTGACCGTTAACAAGGTGAAGGGCAAGCGCGTCAGCCTGTGTATTGATGCTCCATCAGATAAGAGGATCGTGCGGGAAGAGATCGCAGGAACGCCAGCCAAGCCGCAAAGATCGCGAGGTGAAGAATGAATGCGTTACCCACCGTCACGATCACTCTGTCAGTCGATCCGGACATCACGCGTAATCTTGCGCTGATGCTAAGTTCGGGCGAGTCAGCCATCTTTCGACAGCGCATGAAGCTGCGAGTATTGGAGAGAACTCACGACGACCTGCAATGCCAAGATCCCGACTGCGAAGCAATGAAGCTGATCAATTCGCTGAAGGAGGTCATATCCGGAGGCGAAAAATTGCAGGCTTTCATGCGGAAGGCGTTCGCCGAAATCAAGGCGGCCGAAGCAGCCATTCGGGAAAGCAATTGAGGTGCGCGATGGGAATCCATGCCGGTTGGCCGGACCTCTCGCCTAGCCGCAGGAAATCATTGCTTCAGGCAAGGGAGCGGGCAAATGAGTTGATCGCGGTCACTCAAAAGCTGTTCTTGGATTACGAAGCCTTTGTGATTCGCGTCTCCGCCGGGGATATCGATCAAAGAGTCAAGCAGCTTAATCAGCTGATTGCCTTGATCGACGCCCAGTTTCCGGAGGTGCGAATCGAGGCAGGATGGAACGGACTTTTTCCCACAACCAACGCTGTGATCAACAACGAATTGAAATCCATCCGTCGAGCGCTGGCCGGATGCTTTTCTTTGTGGCCATGGGAATTCGATTACTTCGTCGAGAATCAAGAGTTTGCCGTGGAAACGCTCACGAGACTCAAAGGATCAAAAAGGCGCAAGCGGGGATGTCAGAAATGAAAGAAAATCCAATCTGGCTGCTGATCGATGGCAACAATCAAGTCGTCACGACTGCGCATGGCGCCAGGGGCGATTGCGAAGCGGCCCCGCGATACGTGTTCAACCGCATCGAGCGACTGGTCAATTTTATCAACCCGTTGAACGTGATCACCGCTTGGGATACAGGTCGGACATTCCGTCATGATCTACTGCCCGGCTATAAGGCAGGTCGATCAAGGCTGGACGGCATTGATACGGCGATTCAGACGACCAAGCGAATGCTTGAAGACGCTGGTCATCGTAACTTTGTTTCAGAAGGTTTCGAGGCCGATGACATTATTGCCACGTGCTGTAAGGATGCACTCGAAGCCGGATGCAACGCTGTAATCTATTCAGCAGACGCGGACCTTCACCAGCTCTTGGTTCGCGATCATGTCTCGCAGCTGCTGCACGCGAAGTTCGATCGACGCGACGGCGATGAGCTGCAATGGATCACCGCAACCAAGCTGTTTGAGAAGTACGGCATCACGCCGTCTCAGTGGGTTGATTATCGGTGCCTCGTTGGCGACGAGAGCGACAAAGTTAAAGGGGTGCCGACAATCGGCCCCAAGACGGCCGGCGACATCCTCGCGGCATGCGGCACGCTTAATCGATTTTATGAAGAGCCGTTCCGCGCACCGATCACAGAGCGTCAACATTCGAAAATGATGAACGCGAAGGATCACATCGATCTTCTAAGGCAGATCTTTACGCTGATACGTGACGTCCCAATCGAAACACCAGTGGGGGCGATTTGATCATGCAGCGGCGTAGCTGGAAAACTTATGAGGATGAGTACATCCGTCGTTATTATGGCTCGGATGATGAGCCGGTGACGGTGATAGCATCGAACCTAGAGCGGCCGATTAACCAGGTCTATGCCCGTGCGCGAAAGCTTGGCCTGTCGCAAACACTGGTCTGTGTCAGCGATGAACAGATTGGTGAGTGTCTGCGGGAGTGTCACCCATTGGGCTGGACCGATTCGGAAGTCAAGGCGGAGATCGAGCGCAGACACGGGATCGCTGTCGACCGGCATCGCGTCGGAATCATCCGTCGCCGGCTCGGACTTGGGTCCAATGCCCTCTCGGGCCATCGTTGCGGCCAGGTCCGCCAGCGAACCGCTGATCAGTTGCAGCGAGCTGGCCTAACGTCGATGGCCCAATTGCGAGTTCATCGATGGAATGCTGAAAAGGAAAAGCTTGGTTGGCCACAAGAATTGACCATCCGGGCTGTTCAGGCTGCGGAGTTATTTTGGCGGCGCGGGCCAATGACTCGCATGCAACTTTGCCATGCGATGGGCTACAGCGAAAAACGAGCGCGGGTGAGAACGGAGCCGAAAAGCAATGCGAAGGGCGGGACGGTGTTGGCCGAGCTCATGCGAGCTGGTTTGTTGATGCGGCTGAAAAAGTCAGTCCCGAGCGGACAGGGCCGTGGTGGCCGCAAGCGTTATGTGGATCTTTATTTATTGAACCCAGGAGTGCAGCCAAATGGCAGACAACAGAAACACGCTGAAGCTATCTGACGTCGATCGAACGTTGTCGGCTCAGACAGCCATCGTCGAGTGGCAGACATCGCTTCAGCAAGCTTGCTACGACGCGATCGATGCTGACGATGTCAAGGAAATTGTCAGGAACCAAGTCAAGAAGGCGAAGGAGGGTGACCAGAACGCGATCAAGTTCGTGATGGGGCATCTGCTCGGCAGTCAGCGGCCGATTCAGATCAACCAAACGCAGGTGATCACCGACGTCGCAGGCGCTGCACGAATCGCATCGAGAAATAGGGACGCCGGGTGATGCAAATCTCAATTGAATCTACCGATCAAATCACAAACATCGACGGCGTACCGGTGCGAGTCTGGAAAGGCGTCACTGCCGGCGGCGTCGATTGTTTTGTGATGGTTCACCGCATCGCAGTCGCACGCGACCTAGACAGCTCCGAGTTCGAGCGTGAATTGAGTGAGCAAGTCGAGCCTAAGGCATCCACCACAAGCTGGCCGAACAGTTAGAAGATTTCTTTCATTGCTTTTTGATATGGAACGGATGGTCAACGATGACATTTGAACAAGCGATCGCGGCCGCCCAATCGCTGCACCTGCTCGCGCCGGCGTGCGTTGTCATTGCCATCGGCCGATTCGTGCCGTCCGAGCAGATCACGCCAGCGAGCCCGTGGAAGCTGAGCGTATTGGTCGACGGCAGGCGTCAGGTTATTGAGAGCCAAGCGGAATGCGATCGCATCATCCAGGCGGCCAAACTCACGCCCTCTGGAATGCTGTTTTAGGAGTAGGCCGTGAGAACCACAAAGGAACCGAAGGAACGGCCGCTGCTAGCGCTGGCTGCGCAGCAGACGGCCGAACGGATCGCAAAGATCCGATCGCTGACTACCGACATCACTGGGTTGTCGATTCGTAAGCACAAGAAGATGTGCGAGTTCTTGGAAATCTTAGCGTCAGAGTCGTTTTCCGATGGCACCATCACTCAGGCCAGAGTAACCGTGCTGGCGGCTCGCATGGGCCGCAGCAGAGCTCAGATCTATCGATACTGCAACGATGCAACCGAACTGGGCATCCTGAGCACCGATCGTCGCAAAGGATCGATCGACCAGGACATCAGCAGCGAGCGTACGATCGTTTGGGATTCGATCGATAAACTACTCGGATTGGTTGTCGATCGGCCCCCTGTTTTGGAAGGTGTCTCAAATGAGACACCCCCGTCTCAATTGAGGCGCCCCCGTCTCAATTGCGATACCCCCGTCTCAATTGAGACACCTAATAGTACAGATAGTACTGATAGAACAGATAAAAATTCGAAGTCCGGAAGTTCGGACTTTTCAAATCGGATTTTTGAACGGACCGGGAAGTCATCAACCGTCCAGGTCTCAGCCATACGCGATCGAGCTGACCGGTTGTTCGAGCGGCTCAAATACTCAGGCGACGAAGGCTATACGCTTTGGCGGGCGGCCGCGGCGGTCCATCTGGGCATCATTGACGAGGCGGCAGTGGAAACCGCAGCATCACGTGCAGGCGATGGCGGCAAAGGCGTCGGATGGTTCCGTGTTGTGTTGGCCGAAAAGGCAAACATGAGCCCGGAGACGTTGAAAGAAGTTCTGATGGGAATCCGCCTGAAACCATATTGCCCAGGCGATCGTCCCAAGCGCAGGCCGCCACCAATCCGCCTTTCGCTGAAGCGACCTCCGGCGGCTCGATCGGATGCCGATCGCCAAGCGGAAGCCAATCGACGTCGAAATGAGATTCTTGACCACGTGGCAATGGAGAACTGATGGAGGCACAACAAGTTGAATCGGAAGTGGATCCGCGAATCTCATTGATGAGCAAGCGGACTCGTTACGAATTGTTTCGCGCGATGGTGGTCAAGAAGCACAAGCTATTTGGATCGCCAGAAAAAGACATCCAGCGGATGGTCCGTTTGGAAATCGAACACGCTCAATCACTAAGAAACCGAAATGCCTAGAACCAAAACGCCAGCGACGCGGCTGCGCGATGCGTCTGAGTTTTGCGAGGATCTTCGGATCAAGTCGCATGAAATGATCGGATTCCGATGCTGCGCTCGCGAGAGCTCGATCCATGTGACGCTCGATTGCTTTCGACGACTGCTGCTGAAGCATGGCGGATTGAATGCTTTGCGCACCGAGCGTTACGACGATTCCATGTTTTGTTACGTCCAGATCCGTTCGGTGCAAGTCGTCACGGTGCTGCTGGCCGAACAAGTCGAGCAGCTGCGATTGTCGACATTGGCCGCACAATCATTCATCGCTGGGGCAATGCCAGTGAGCATGCACGCCCCCGGCCGCCAGTTGTTACTAACGGCGAAGGATTGACGATGGCAGAGTACAACAGCGCACGCGATGCAGCGTGTTGTGGTGGTCCGACGCTGCATCGCTGGACGCCTCATCCAGCGATGGAGGAATGTGTCGTGTGCCAGAATCGCAGACTGGAGTGGAGCGATGAATGCAAGCCGTGCGAACGTGCGAAACGCTGCGAAGATTTTGAGGAGTTTGTCAATGAAGACTGATTATTCGGCTTTGCACGTCAGGTGGATGATTCGCCGCGATCAGGATCGTGTCCTTGAGATCGAGAAGGATTGTTTTGCATCGCCTTGGACTCGTGGAGACTTCGAACGAGCGATTTCGACCCGAAACAAGATTGGGATGGTTGTCGAAGAGCTCGACGAACATCAGGTTTTAGGATTCATGATTTACGAGCTATTCGGCAATCGATTGAATCTGGCCAGGATCGCGGTCGAAAAGCGGTACCGTCGTGAAGGAGTTGGATCGGCGATGATTCGCAAGTTGCTCTCGAAGCTGGGCTATTTCAGGCGGACGATGATCACAGCGAAACTGCGGGAGTCCGAATTAGAAGCACAGTTGTTTTTCAAAAGCTTCGACTTCCGGGCAATTGGGTTACTCAGAGGCTACTTCGACGGCAACGGCGAAGATGCTTACATGATGCGTTATCGGCTGCCTAGTCGGTGTACAAGGAAGCGAGAACCTGCTTTTATCTGTCTTGATCGCGACGATTGGAAAGCTTGGGAAAAATGAAAATACCGATAACCAAAAACCTATCAAACTTAGGCTCTGATCAGATAGGTTGCATTGAGGTAACCGACGATTTTGCCGATCGAATGGCGATTCATTTTGCATCCGGAGGCGCTTTCGAACTTCATGCTATGCTCTCCCGCGAATGTGGAGAATACAAGATTTTGGTCGTTTCGATCGCTCCAAAAGGTTCAGCCGCCAAATCGCAACGATCGAATCTGCTTACTGAGATCGACCAGGCGATTCAGCAGGTAAAGGATGTGATGAATGGGCTGGTCGCTCAAGGACGCTGGAACCGAGTTGACGCTGCCGAAGAACTGTTGTTGGAGTTCGTGAAAATCAAAGTTTGCGCGGCTGAATCGCTGATCAAGCAGTTGGACCTATCTGGCAATTGCGAAAGTGCAGGTGAGACATGGACCTAAAAGTTTTGAAGTGTGAAAACGTCGATCAAGCGCCTGAGATACTGATTTACTTTTGGATTGAAACACTCGGGGACTTCATTCATTGCATTCATCGTGCGCGAACGCGACCGAGTGGTGGCGACCCCGAAATGTTTTCGGCAGCGGTTCAAGCAGACTTAGACAACGCATTCGCTGACCAAAAAGCATTGGTTGAAATGCTAAAGAAACGCCAAGGATTCGCCTTTGCTGATCATGAAGAATACAAGCGGTGGTATCGGTGGTGGAACCAGTGGCACAAGTACAGTTTGAGCAACGAACGCTGGGAGCAGCTAAACAGCAGTTTACTGTGGGACGGATCGCAAACCGAAGAGACGTTCGCCGCGTGGCGGCCTGAAGGGGATTGGCGAACCTAATGTCAAGGGTGCGTGTAGTAAGCGCCAGCAGCGATAGTCACCACGGATCCCGGTGATGTGATGAGTGTCTGTGGATTCGGAAGCAAATGAAACATAAATGATTTAGGCTCCGGCTTTAGGCGGTTACTTTTCTAAAATTGCGGCGACTCGAGCCCGATCGAACGCGTGGTTCGTCCAATAGTTTCCGTAAATGTTTTGCCAGCACCTCGGCAAACCTAACGGGAACAGCGTTCCCGATTTGTTGGGCGACTTGCGAAAGCGTTCCATAAAAAGTGTAGCGGTCGGGGAAAGACTGCAACGCAGCAGCCTCACGCAAAGAGATCGCGCGATCCTGTTCAGGATGGCCGTAACGACCGTTGGAGATACTATGGCACCGGCCCGTAAGCGTAGGTGCCGGAAGATCCCAAGCCATCCTTCCATAAACATCCGTGTGGCCCTTGTACTCTCCACTATGACATACAAGCTTAAGTTCCGAAGGCCAGGCCCTACGATCACCGCCATTCGAAGGTGTGTGCCGCAATCGTTTAAGATTCAACTCAGATATTCCAGAGCAAACATGGTTAGGAAATGTTGCGTCGGACTGACCCGCGTCCAAGGCAGGAAAATGCTCAATTGCATCGCGTACCGTTCGAAAGCTCCGACTGGCGCCTCCGTAGTTTGGTCCAGGCAGTGAAACAGGAGCACCTCTCACGGCCAGCAGCACAAGCCTGCGTCGGCCTTGAGGAACTCCATAATGTTTGGCGTCAAGCACATCGCTAGCCACACAATAGCCATTGTGCATTAGCATGCGTACAAAACGATTGTACGTGCTATTGCCAGGCACTTTTGCAAGGCCAGGAACGTTCTCGATAATAATTGCGCGAGGCAATGAGCTCTCAACTATTCGGCCAAACGCACTAAGAACAGTTGCATCACCAGATTTCGAGCATCCCTTTCTCTGTTGGCTAAATGGTTGGCATGGGGCGCAACCTACAAAAACGGCATCCTCACTGCGTCGATTTCCAACGATGGACTTGATGTCTGACATTCCAATGGCTCGAACATCCTTGCATAAAAATACAGCCCCGAGGTTATTCGAGGTGTAAGATTTAGCGCAGCATTCATTGATGTCGATGCCCGCGACAACATCCACCCCAGCGTCTTTCAACCCTCGAGTAAATCCGCCAGCTCCACAAAAAAAATCAATTGCAATCATTGCGGGATAACGTTTTTTGTTCGTTGCAAACCAGCGACAATACTTTTGCTCCAATCGTCGAAATCTCGCTCTGGAAGACCTGGTCGTGCGGCGGTCTGTAGATAAGCCCAGGAGATCAATTCTCGAAACGGACTGTCGATCGAAGCAATGCGCCTAAAATGGTCTTGATTGGACAATTCATTCAAGTCAACCAACAACAGTGACTTCAGATTCAAAAACATCTCGGGAATTCGACCTGACAGTTCGGGTATCGGCACGATCTCCTTTGAAAATCCATGGGAAAGCACGTTTACCTGCAAGAATTTTTGAAGTTTATCGGCTCTTGCATCATGCTGATTCAGGCATTTCAACCCGCTCTCAATGTTGACACAATTTGCAGCTAAAACTTGAGCGACCTTGGCTTTCCTGGTTCCATTGCAAACTAAATCGCATGAGGGAGTCAGGATAACTATGAAGCTCTCGGCATCATCTGCCGGACAGCCAGCTCGTTGATATACGTCGCCAAGGCAAGGCGAACTGCTCACGGGCGGATATATGTATTGCTCCCAGCTCTTCAATAATTCAATATGCTGGACGTATTCATCCATCGCGGCGGCAAGGCGTCGTCGAGCTGAGCGAATAACCGACTGTCTGCAACCCTCAGCGTCAGTCCCGAAATGACCGAACGAAAATGGAGCAACTTCGCGAAGCGCGATTGACAACTCTGCTCTTACCCTTGACTGTGTTTCACGCAGTAGTTCAACATGGGGCTCGAATCGGTTAATTGCTTGTGCGAATTCCGTCGGGCTGTCCTTGCCTTTCTTAACAAGCGTTACAAACGGATGCGGCTTTTCCTTTAAATCGGCCAACAGTTCAGGATACGCTGAATAAATGATAATTGGGCAGAAGCATCTCTCCCAGATTTCATGATATACGCCTGCTCCAGGGGCTTTAGACTCAGCAGAGTTGCCATATTGAGCAAGATCCAAGACCACAATATCGGGCGAGTAGTCAAGGATTCTGTCCAATCCAAATTCAAAATCTTCTACTTTCGTTTCATGATTATTTTCTTTAAGGTCATCTACTACGACGGCAACCGACTCTTCTTCGTCTTCAATGAACAAAACACGCATTCTTGCATCCCTAAATCAAAAAGTGAAAGCATCTAAGCTGGGCAAGGAATATCAAAACCAAAAGTCGCGCCGCCCAGCGCGCCATCTTTTTTCGCAAACAGTACGCCTCCGTAGCCGCTAATAATTTCCGATGCAATTGTCAGCCCCATGCCAATACCGCTTGGCCGTCGAGTCACTCCTGGCAGGAAAATCTTGTCTAGCGCGTCCGCGTCGATTCCTGGTCCTGTATCATCTATCCAAACGCGTATCTTTCGTTCCGCTTTCCTATGTAATATGCGGACTCTTATTCGCCTGTCTTCCTTGGGAGCTAAGCCCAGCCAATATATCGCATTCGTAAATATGTTTAAAAAAACGGTTTCGAGTTCGCCTGGATCGACTATTACTTCACTGCGAGTTTTTGGCAACTGCACACTAATCTTTTTCTTTCGAAGTTCGGATTCAAGTATTGAAATGCAGTTTGATAGAGAGTCTTCAATGACAGACTTTCGTTTGCGTCTAGTAAATGTGTGACTGGCTAAGGGTGAAAATGTATCTGCGAGCTTATCAAGGGCTGATAAGGAGTCATCCGCAAGCGCATAATACCTGTCGAGTTTTTGATCAGCAAAAGGTGAGAACCTTTGCTTGACCATTTCGAGAAATCTTGCGACAACCGTTGTCCTGTTGCGTATTTCGTGCACCAGCATATTGCAAATAGTACCAACTGTCGCCATGCGACTATAGAAAATCAACCTCTCTTCAATAGACTTTATAGTCGAGTCGATCCTCTCGCTGTATGCCTCTACCAAAGGAACTGTCTGCGACGCAGAACCTCCCTCGTCAACAATCTCATTGATTTGATCTATGAGAAGTTCTGTTGATAGATCTTCAAATAGGTTTTTTATTGGTTTCGCGCGTTTTACACGATCTTGTTCTCGTTCAATTTCGAGCAACCCAACTATTGCCATCAGCATTTGCTCAAACCCTAAAACTGCGTCGCTGGAAACGAGTCGCTCACGGTCGCTCGTGTCAACAATACCTGGATTTTCGTCGCCCGTAATTGCAACATATCCAACGACCTGACTCGTGCTCAGGCGGTTGCCCACCTTGCTAATTCGGCGAAGGTCAAGGCCAAGCCAGTCGCGGGCATTATCTGACTTTGGGAGCACGAGGACGCCGTCCCGGTACACAGAAATACCTTTGTGTACACTGATGGCTTTTCGAATTTTTGATTTTTGGAAGTTAAACTTCTCTGATATTTCGTCTGTGTCCTCGGCAGCAATATCCCAAGCGCGAATTTCGAAGTCAAATGCACCGCATTTTGGAGTAGATCTTTCAAACCCGCGTAATCCTGCGTCTTGGATGTCATCATAGACCTGTTCCCATGTATGCCGAAGTGATTTTTGCCTCGACTTGCCATTTTTAAGTGGCTTGAATATATATGTTGCTTTTATGTCGCCCGTTTCGCTTGCATTGCCATGAATTCTATACTTTGGACTAGATAAAAATGACGGGGATTCGATTCGCACTTCTTTTCCGCTAGCCGTGGCATCCTCGTCGTTTCGACACACAAAGATGTTAAGTTCCCCCGTCTCCTTAAAGGGCGAGATAAGCCGCGCGAGATTTTCTTCCAAGTTTGATATCGTGGCTTCATCCCATTCCCTGTGCAATCCACCGATTTCGATCAGGGTGCCTGAGATATCAAATGGGCTCGCGCTGGGATATTTTCGTAATTTTATGGTGCAATCGTCAAGCCGAGAATTGTTGGATAGTTCACTCCAGTCGACAATTAGCTCGAAACACGGGTGATGGGCGCTCTGCGTAAGAAGTCGGAAATGATGTCCAAGTCGCGAAATTGACAGACGGCCGAGGCCTTTCTCTCCAACCACCCGTCGTTCCTTACCATCCTTGGACAACCGAGGGTTTAACTCTTTGTATGGGGTTGCGATAACACACCAAACGTTTTGGATCAGTTCCTTTGTCATACCGATTCCATCATCTTCGATTATGATTTGTGGGCCTGTAAGTTCACTATTAGCAAACCGAATATATGCGTTCTGCGCAAAGGCATCATATGAATTCTTAACAAGTTCAATTACTGCAACCACATCGTTCGTAACAAGCCCAGCTCCAAGTGCGGCTAGTACACGTGGATGCATTTGTAATTTGATTTGCTCAAACGAGTCGGGTGTATTGTTTTTCGGATTCATTTTCGTAAAGTGGCGGACAAGGACCATGTAGATTGAGATGACAATCACGCTATGCAATTAACGGTCGTCGATGGCGAGTTGCTTAGTCTACACACTCGCTCGTCCGTTGCGTCACACCTTGGGAAGAAGTTCAAAAGCTTTTACTCCCAATGCCGCCGCGATGTGCGGCAATTTGTCCAGGCCGATCGAACGGCCGCTTTCGAAATGGTACCAGGTCGGACGGGCAACGTTGGCTGCCTTGGCGCACTGAACCGCCGACAAGCCTTTGCTGACTCTCGTTTCGCGGATCAGCGCACCGACCGCCACCAGGAACGCGTCAGAATCGACGGCTGGCGGCTCGGGCGTTGGAGCGGGTTTAGTTGCGGCTGGGGCCGCTGATCGTTTCTTGGGCATTTGGGTTGATTCCTAAAGTAGTTTTCACAATCACGTTGGTCGTGTGGATCATCGCTTCAATCTCGATCGGCAGAGCGACACCGGTAGTCACGAATACCAGCCGGCCGCCGGACCATAGTTTCCACCGGAATTGGCCGCGTGACGTCTGCGTTCCAGATTCACGACGTCGGCACGGTGGCAGGATCTCAATCTCGATTCGCTCAATCGGTCCACCTTCAAGAGCGTTTTGGAAGTTTTGGCTAATCGGGTCCATGTGCGGTTTCCTTTGCGTGGTAGAGGAAGTGCCGGAATGCCGGCTGACTACCCACACTTATCCCCGAATGAACACAAATTTAGGTGCTAACGAAAAAAGTCTGGAAAAAAGACCGGCCCCATTTCTGAGGCCGGTCCATCAAACCTTACCGGGTGGCGTACCAGCTATCCGCTAGTCGTCGTCTCCACTGCGACACCGCACCAGGGGTCACGCCGAGCATTTCGGCTACCGTACTGGTTTCGTGTCCCATCGCCAGCAACTCGGCAATCTGGCGGCCGCGAGGGTTTAACCCGTCGAGCCACTGTTGAAAGTCAAGTTTGAAGGCAACCACTCGGGCCGGGTTGGCGTTATCTTTGAACTGTAGGACAGTTCCGAAGTCACGCCGTTGCGGCTTTCGTGGGCGATTCTTGGGGCTCATCAGGCACTTTGCCGATTCGCTGAACTGACGATTTGCTTTAACGCTTTTAATCGCGAAGTAGGCAATTTTCGTCGGCAAGACGTCGGCGGGTGCCGTCAGGTAGATTCGCCAGGCCAAACTGATCGCATCATCGATTTGATTTCTGCGGTCCGGTCCGGTGAACGATTTCTCGCCCCAAGCGTTGACGAGTGGAATTAGCTTCTCAATGAAGGTAAGCTGGTCAGGAGCCATGGTGTTTTTCCCTGCTAGAGGAACTCGTGGTAGGCCCGACTGGCCCGTTCCAGTCGGGCCGTTTTTGATTGTGGGGTTTCCATCGTTTCAGGCCCCGCTCGCAATCAAATCTAACTTGTCAAAGATCAGTGTTGTGCCCTAATTGTATCCTGACAGGATACAATTGCAAGGGCCTGGTTATGATTTTTTGGAAAGTTTTTATAGAAGGCTTTCCAGCCATATCAAAAACTCTGCCAGCTCATCGCGACAGCCGTAAGCAGTCGAAATCAACCGTAAGATTTGCGTGAATCTATCGATTGAGCTACCATGCGATCGGCGAAGGCACTCGGGGCAACCACTTCGGTCTGTCATCGTCCGCTGTGGCCCACTGGCATGGGTCACAGCATTTTTCTTTTGCTTCGACGGTCTAGATTGCTTTCGTTTTCTCATCTTTTTCAGCCTCCTCTTGGCTTGTCGTTTCTTTTCTGACTTTCGACGCTGTTGTTTCTTGCTCACGCTAATTCCTTGTTTTCGAGACGGGGGATCTGCCGATTGCGAACGGCTCCAAGCATCCGCAAAAGCGAATGAGTGTCGGAGTTTTCCTAAAAAATCACGACAAAGGACCAATAGCAAGACTTCGGGATTTTGCGGTTTTATGCCGCAAAAAGTGACGCCGGCGAAGGTTTCCGTCGCGATTTCCGGGAAGTCTAGAGAAAGCAGTTGCTGGGTTGCAACGATTTCAGAAAGCGGCCTAAATGGCCGCGAATCGAAGAGGTTAGCAGGGGCGATCGATTATCCGAAGCTTTTCGTTATAGAACGATTTCGGCGTTGCGAATGGCCAGATGTCGATCGAAGCTTTCACGGATTCGGGACGCGGCCGTGTTAGGCTAGCGATTGGTTGCGGATGATGAGTACCCGATTAATCGCCGTACCTTCAAAATTATCCTCGTCATCCTGCATGTCCCATTCGACGCCCTGGGGGAGCCACTGAGTACCGTCCCACACGAACTTCCGGGCGGTGATCATTCGCGGTGCAATCCATTCGGTTGACGTCCCTTCAACGGAATTCACGACGATGGTGCCAGGCGTAGCGCCCGGCTCGATCGTGATCGTAGGCAATTGACCTCTATCCCACGCAGGCAAAACAAAGGTCATATCAACTTGACTGATTTGCGTGTTGACGTTGATCACCCCAATCCAGTCATTCATGTAGTCAACGCTTACCGGAAGCCAGATATCCTGGTAGATCCGCAAGTTGCATTGGCAAAGGACGGTCGCGGGTTTGCCGGTTTCGTCAAGCGTCAGTATTTCGGTCGGACCAAACTCGACCCGGAATAGAACGTCAGGATCGATTACGTCAAGCCAAGCGATCTGGTCGACTTCGGTGCCCAATGGAATCGGTGGAAGCTCTGGCAGCTCGCCTCTGTTGGACTTGCGGACTGCCAAGCTGCGGCCGATCCATCGAATTCCATCCACGAATGGTACCCCATCGACAAGCATGTCGTTGGTTCTGCGAAGCGATAAGTGAGTCCCTATCGCTTGGAGTCCGTCCAGTTCGGCGTTTATCGCAAAAGGTTCATTGTTGATGGTGTTTCGATTTTCGACAAACACTGTCGGGCAGCTTCCAGTCGCGTCTCGATCCGGCGTGCGGTCGTCAGTGACTCCATTGATAGACAGCCCATCGAAGTACCAATCGACTTCCATGCCATTGATGATGTGCAGGCGCCTGGGGATGTTGCTTTTTATCGGTCGATGCAGGGTAGCGGTCTGCAATTCGGTTCCTATGATTTGGTCGAAACCTGCCGCGTATGGCTCCATTCCTTGGATGCTGTCTTTGAGGATTCCGAAATACCGGATGTACAGAAAGCTTTGATTATCCACTCTCATCGTGCCGATGCCGAATGGATAACCTGCATCATCCCAGTCAGACGAGAGTGACACATTCAATTGCCCGCCCTCCATCGTCCCTTCGATATGTAAAATCAATGATGACAGGCCAAAAATGTCTTCGCCCATTGCCTCCGCCGGCGCCCATACGTATTTGATATCGACGTCGACTCCCAACGGCGGAATCATTCCAAAAAAGTTGCACAGAGCGCCCTTTGTTGGGATGACAACTTTAGACGACCAACGTCCTCCCGCAGGCAGCTTGTAGTTTCTTGCGTTGTCTGTTGCCACAACCACATCGTGGCCTGGTAATGACGCTCGATCTAGGCTTTGCTGTCGCAGCTCGTCGGTCCCAAGGATGTTTCCAATGCCATTATCGAGCGGAATAGTGCCGGGGGCATAACCAAGATAGGACGATAAACAGCAGTGGCATTTGCCGAATCCGAATTTCACTCTTGGCACTCCTGGTTCATGAGCGTCCAATGGCCACTGCCGAGGCTGATCGCTAGCGTTGGGCCGATCCATGTATCGGCATCGCCTTCGTCTTCAGTCTTGAATATAGTCTCGATGTCGATCTCGGCATCTTCATCGTCGACCGGCTTGTAAGCATACTTGGCGGGTGTAACGCCGGCGGCGGGTGTGACGAGTACTCGGTGCATTAACCTGGCTCGTGCGATCGCAACCGGGAATACGGTATTTAGGTCGGTCCCGGTGCGCTCATCGATCTCAAGTTTTTGTCGCATCACGTAGGCGACTTGCACGTGGGACGCGGCGTTTGCGCGACGCAGCGCAGCTCGAAGATCGCTGACTTCGCTCCGCAGCGTATCAAGTTCGCTGCGAAGCTTTTGCAATTCGTTGGTGACCGAGCCCATGTTGATTAAGCTGATTGAGGAGGGGCGTGTGCGAAATCGGTATTGTCTTCAGATTCCACTCGCTTCTCGTAAGGCTCAGTTTCTTTGAATCCATCAGTGAATTGCCGATGCAAGAATGCGAGCGCGGCGTTGTACGTTGCCGTTTCCTCAGAGGTCATCTCAACTTCGCGGCCGGGTACGGCGGATAATACAGACGGCAAAACCTGCTTCTCGACCATGTAGCCAACAAATTGATTGGCAGCATTCACCAATGGGATTCGGTCAGAGACGATCACCTCGTTCTCGCGAATCCGTCGCTGAGATTGCTTTGTGATTGCTGGTTTGATTTGCGGACTACCGCCTGGGGATGTCGCCATAAGATGAATTACCTGATACCGAGCAATCGTTCAATGTCCAGCGGCACGGCCGTTACTGCGATCGATTGTGTCGGCGCTGGCGCGGGTTGTCCATTGCGTCCCAGCGGACTGTTGATCTCGATCCGAGAGATTGGAGCATTGACCGGGCCGCTAGCGGCGGTGCAGGTCCGGACCAGGTCGCCAACTCGCAGCTGCGATATCAGCCGCCGAGTTTGGATTGTCACTGATCGGCGCGGCTGTGTGTAATAGGCCGCAAGGCGACGCGCCAGCAGTGTCATTTGCTCGCTGTCATCGCGCGCGAAACCGCCGGGCGATTTGATCGGCTTGCCTTCAGGGTCATACGCGACGGTTGTCTGTGGAACGATGTAGACCGATCCATACTGCGGCATTTGAAAGACGCGTCGGCGCACGACGTCAAGCGACGGCAGTGTCGTTGGCCATGCGGCCATCACCCGGCGATCTTCTTCGATCGCGACCGTCGCCCTCATCGTCTTATAGTCCCACTCGTTATTGGGCGTGGCCTTATCCTTATCGACGTCATTACCATCGAAATCTTGACCGCCGATAATATGCTGCGGGAGGCCTTCAACAGCGATTACCAATTTTGTTGGCTCGCTGCGAGTTGGCGGTAAAGTGTAGGCGCGGACTCGGATCTTGAGATTGCGTTTGCGGCTGGGCAGTTGATCAGCACCACCGACGCGGTGAACGGGTACGAATCGCTTCTCTGGTTCGGTTGGCACCGGGTCGCCAGGGAATCGTGGCAATTGGAGAGAGACGATCATCGGTTTCTCATCGCCCGCTCGGCTCTTATTCTCCCATTCCTCGATCGGCCGGCTGTAGTCGGTAGTGGTTCCCAGCGGCAATGATGAAAGCAGTCGCAGTGCACCCGGGAAAGGCTTATGACTGTCGCCATCGGGCGTACGAAAGTCGGCCGGGAAAACAGCTTCAAGACTCGCTTGGTAAGTCCACTCCTTGGGCAAGCGAAAGTATGAAAACACCTTTGCCATGTGACCCGTTCGCCGCTGTTCCTCGTCGATCCGTTCTTTGTCCAGTGGATTCGCGGTTGCGTACGCCGCCAGCGCGGATCCGCCGATGTTGTAGTCGGATAGATCGTCATCGGACCAATCGTTTTCCAGCTCCCACCCGTCCGGCACCTTTCCGCGATCGAGCGTGCAGACGCTGACACGTTTGGCGCCCACGATCAGCACCTGGTCGACCACGTCGATCGACGATTCGCTTGGCGTTGCCTGAGTGAATGGATCGCGGTCGCAGACAATGTCCCATTTACGAAGCGCCGGCATTGCTACCGTTTTGGTCTTGACGGTGATCGGATCAAGAGACAGCGAGTGTGGAACCACTTGGATTGGTACCGGCGGCGGAGGTAGCGCAGCAGCAGCTGCCGGGGCTGAATAGAGCGGCGGGGCGACTGACCAAGTTAAAAGATTCTCGCGAGTGCAAAGTTGTGTGATCGAATCGTAGAGTGTCATGCCATCAGTATCGAGAAGATCAACATCCAATTGCGGAACCGATGTTAGGTCTCCCACTTCCCAATCGATTCCTCCCAATGACCGTGGCGTGTGAAACTCGACCAGATGTTCGAGGACGTCGCGCTGAGTCCACTTTGCGCCGTCCGGATCGTCGGTGAATGGATAAGCGGTTCCGCCATTGGCCAAGTCGTTCACACGATCCGGACCACGCCGATGAGCGCCGAATACCAGCGGCGATCCACCTCGCACCGAATCGGTTTCACCTTTACGAATCCACATGCTGTCGTGAACGTGAGTGATCTGCAGCGCTCGATCGAGACCGTAACACGGGATGATCTGGATACCCGTGGCCGGCTCAAGACTGGTCGCGCCTTGATGTTCTTGCGTAATCGGCGACTCGGCAAAGCCGTACCAATCGAGACAGCCATCGTCGCATGGATATCGGACGCACACCCACCAGCCGCGAATTGATATTGGCGTCAGCAGTTGATTGGTATTTTTGCCTGGTACTTTGACGCGGCCGTATCGGTACACGAGAGTCGCCGTCGGCAATTCCGGAGCGGTCGACCAGACGGCCTGTTCACAATGCAAGTCGTCGCGGCGGATCCACGGATCTGCCCAGCGACCTTTGACATAGACGTAGTGTCGGTAGCCTGCGGTGACCAGCGGCCAAACCGATCGGTCGTTTAGGTTGAGCGTGAGAAGCATTAGAACGGGATCTCGTCGACCTCTTCGATCGGATCAATGAGCCCCAGTGCGATTCCGGCTGATCGCTTCTCGCCTTTGACAGTGTCAAGCTCGTCGCGCAATTGCTGAAGTTCAAATTCAAGGCGCTCGACCGCGAATCGCTCTTCCTGATTTTTCGTTCGAAAGAAGTTCCTTGAATGCTGCATTGACTCCGCAAGACGCCGATAGTGGTCGCGCTCACATAGCAAGAACACGATTGCCACGCAGGCCAACGCCAGAACGACATACAAAAAATCAACCATAAGTGCCTCCGGTGGTTTCAGGTCTACGATAGCACCGCTTTAAGCGCGGAGTTTTCGTGTTCGAGCGCAAAGATTTGTTCCGACTGATTCTCGATCGTATCGAGTGCCGTTCTCAGTTCCGACGCTAGTTCCGCGTGCTCGCCTTCGAGCTTTTGGTAATCAACTCGATTTCGTGCGTTAACGGTAAGCAAATTGTCGACCTGAGTCATCAGGTCCTTTTTGGCCTCGTTCTGATCAAACAGGCTGATCACCAGGATGGAAACTGCCACAAGCAGAACGATGATGATGAAGGTGAGCATTTGAGTCCAACCATTTAATCCAGAGGGATAGGCAACAGGGTCCACCGTGCGACAAGTTCGCCGGCGGGCGACAGGTTATAGAATGCCCCGGAGATATCCCGACCGCTCGCACGTGCTCTGACACGGGTGCTAACGATTTGGACTTCCATCACAAGAAACCGGTAGCGGTACGGAAAATTGTCGTATGCGATTTTATCGACCACCAACGGCCAGATTCCGCCAACGGCCGTTTGATATGCGATCGCAGTATTGGCCAGCGATGTGGCACTGAGAAAGCAAGTGGTGGTGAGCGTGTCGGGCTTGGACTGAGGTGCGAGCACGCGCACGCCCGGTGATGGATTTCCGGAAGCTTGAAAGACATCGAGCGCACGTTGTGGCAAATGCGGATATCGATCGACCAAGTGAAAATTAAAGGTTGCGAGTCGAGCGGGCATTAGGGAGCACTCCCGGCAGCCGCAGCGGCTTGTTGTGCGGACGCGTAGTTGGGTCGAGGCTGCGTCGTCGACGCGGCAGTTGTGGTGGTCGCATCGGCGGTGCGCTCAGCAGCGGCTGCTTGCTTTTCGAGCAGTTCGTTCTGCTTCGCGACAAGCTCGTTCTGAGCATCGATCTTTTCACTCAGTCGATCGACGGATTCTTTGACCGGATCTGCGTCTCTGGTCGCTGGCTTACCCGAAGCGTCGATCGGTCCTGGTTCAACCGGATTGGCGTCTGCAATGGTACCGGGCGATATAAGGTTCGATACCGGATCCGGACGCTGTGACGAAGTCGCAGCGGCTCGCAAGTCGTCTGCCAATTGTTTGAAGAAATCGGCCGTATTAAATCGGGTGATGTTCCCCTCATCGTCCAGCGTAAGCCTTTTCTTAAGGTTCCCTGCGGCAGCCTCTGACCGTTCAGCGGCCGCAAGTCGCGACTCAGAAGAAAGCGGGTACGCTTGGTTCACAAGTAATCCACGCAATTCTTCGATCGCCTTATCGATTGCTGCGACTTTTTCAACGTCGTTCGAGTCAACGCCATCGTCTAGCAATTCTGTCCGACGGCTCATCAAGCGGCTGATTGCTATAGTCGCTTCTTCCGCTGCCGTGCCGCCTGGCAGGCCACCACGGCTGACATCGCCCACGGGTATGCCTAAACCTGGGATTGTGAAGCCTTCTGAAAGCGACTGGACTGTGCCAGCGAATATGCCAGGCGAGCGGGTTTCCTCAAGTGTTTTCGATGTCGTTTCCCGTACAGAGTTCAGCGCTGAACCTTCTCTGTTCTGAAGTTGACCTAGGTTGCGTGTCGCTTCCAGTCTTGCAGCCATATTTGCCAAGATCAATTCTGGCGTGCCATTGTCGATCGTCCCTTGAAGGCGATTGAATGCTTCAGGATCGTTCGTGATGATACCCAGATTCTTTTCAAATGCTTTTGCTACATCGCTTGAAGAATCGCTGATGCTTTTGAATGCACCCTTGAATGCCTGTTCGCCAAAATCACGGCTGTAAAATTGGTCTCTTATTCCCTCGTTGTTTTGCAATGTCTGAATCCGTCCACGTAGCGTTCCTGGGTCCTTCAGGCCTTCGGATTCCTTTAGGAACTGCTTGATCTGTTCACGTTCGAAGCGATCCTTTTCAGTGTCTTTTCCCTTATCGATTTTTCGGTCGATCAATTCCGCTTTGCTGCGAGCATTGCGTTGCTGCATTTCGAGATCGCCAAAGAATTTCCCGAGTTCTCCGGTGAATTGAGTCGTGGCGGTTTCGGATCGCTTGCCATCCCCATCGGTTGCATATTGGGTTAGCGCTGAAAACAGCGAGGCGCCTTGAATCGGAGCACTTTCTTTACCTTCACTAGGGACCGAATTGGCCACATTATTAAGGACTGGCGCCAGGGTTTTCGCTAGTGCCAATGGATCTTCGATTCTTGCCTGCGCACCTGTCGTGGTTAGGAGCGCAAGGTTGCTGATCACATCTTTGCTTCCGGTGGATTTACCGAGGTCGATCGACGCCGAAGCCGCAGCGCTCAACTTTTCCGGAGTCAAACGGTTGGACTTGGCCGCCGCCAGCACCGCCGCTTCAGCATCCTCAAAGCTTGCTCCAGCGGACACCGAATTGCCCAGTGCGGATTGAATTGCTGGAACATCAGAGAAACCAGCTTGTCTCGCAATTCTGAATGGGACATCCTTCAGCATGCCGCTTTGTTCGAAAGCGGTCATTCCAGCGAAGTTCTTGGCAGATTCTTGTTGAGCCTTTGCCAATTCCATTTGTCGGTCATAAGCAGATTTGATCAATCCTTCTTGGACTTCAAGACTTTTGTTGACGACATTGACAGCTTCTTGAACGCTGAAGTAAGCACCTGCCATCGCACCGATCTTTGCAATCGAGCTCTTAGCAAATTTCGCGAAACTGTTTCCGCCTTTTTGATTCGCGGACTCAATTTCCTTGTGCATCTTCTCGGCGGCTTCGGCCGCTGCCGGATCGATCTGCCGAATCTTCGCAATGACGTCCTCGACCGATTTCTCGGAAATCTCTCCAGCCTCGACAAGGTGCTTTCGCATTTGATCGGCGACTTGCTTGCCGACAGGCCCGATCTTCCGCAGCTCGTCAAGCGTCGATGCGAATCGCCCTTCGGTGAAGCGAGCCGCCTCGGCGAGTTCCATCCGCACCCGTTCCGCACTTGCTGCTGCTGCTGGGTCCATTTCCTTCAGCTTCGCCAATACATCGTCCAGTCCAGCGGCACTGGCTGCGCTGGCCTTCTGCATGTCCTCCTGAATCCCCTTGGCGATTGCCGAGCCTTCAGGACCGAGCGCCTTGAGCGAATCAAGCGTGCTGTTGAATTCGCTAACCCGTGCCGCCTCGGTCAGCTCTTTCTTGATCCGGTCGGCACTCGCAGCGACTTCCGGACGCATGCTGATGATTTCCGCAACGACGCTGTCGAGCGATGCTGCGCTCGAGGCGGAGGCCTTCGCAAGATCCTCGGCAATGCCCTTGGCGATCGCAGCTCCTTCAGGCCCGAGAGCCTTCAGGGAATCGATCGCCCTATCAAACTTTGCTGCCTCACCGGCGGCGGCGAATTGAGCCTGAACGCCAGCGAGTACTTCCGCAGCGGCCGGGTCGATCTTTTGAATCTGAGCAATGACAGATTCAAAGTTCTTAAGACCCGCGCGGCCTGTTTCGCTGAAGTGGCCAGTCAATGCCTGAGCGGCCGCTTGCCCCTCGGGGCCCAACTTTCGCAAGTCACCCATCAATGACTTGAGCGTTTGATCTTCGGCTTTGCGAACTCGATCGAGTGCAGCTTCGAGAGTTTGGCCCGCGTTGTCGCCCGCGTTACCCAATGAGGCGAGCTGACGCTCATGCTCACGCTCCTTCTCAATGACTTTCTGCAACGAGCGCAACAGGCCCGCTTCGTCACCCGATAGTTCTACGATCGTTGTCATGTCGCGAAGTTATCGCCACAACGGTAAGAATCCCGAATCGGAACGATCCGGCTCGGATTCGTAGATTTTTTCGGTGCTGACAATTGCCCAGGCCAACGATTGCCCAGGAACCAAAGATTGATCACGACGCCGCTTAAAAATACGACCGCTGATGAACGCGACAAAGCGATTTATGCGGTCGAGGTGATGGGCATGTCGGTAACCGCAGCTGCCGAGTACGCCGGCATATCCCGAAGTGCGGTCCATCGCATCAAGCATCAACGACTTGACAAGGCTCGCCAGGCCGCTGGCGATACCGATTTTATCGAGGTAGCCGAGTACACATGCCCGCACCATGGCAAAACAACCTTCTCGCCGTGCGTCGCCTGTGCAGCCGCCCACCGGTCAAGAACCAAAACCAACGCCAAAGCCAAAGAGCAAGCCGCGTAAAAGCCTAACCACCGAGAAGGTTCCGGCGCCGGCCAGGCCCAATAAGTCGAGTAGGACGGAAAAGAAGTCCGCGACTGTGTCTGAGCCGGCGTCGGAACCAAGTAGTGCAACGAAACCAGCGGCTCGTGAGCGTGCGGCACTGGTCGCGTGGATCGCCGCCGACGATGGCAAAAAGTTGACTCGCAATCAACAGCGGGATCTCGATTGGTTCAAAAAGCAACTGGCGGCAACCGCCGTCGAGGAGTTTTGCAGGGCGGTTCCCAAAGGCGTGTACTGCGAACTGTCGGGGCGCCAACACAAGCTGGTCGATGACGCGGCCGAACTGTATGGGCTGCCGATTGGCGACGCGTCGATCGACCTGAAGGCTGCCCTCACAGCGTTGCATGATTTCATCGCTTCGCACGCACGATTGCTAGCTGCGCGTGCCAGCGCCGGCGAACAGGAACTGCGCGAGGAACGTCTGCGGCTGGAATGTGCGAATCTGGAAATCCGCAACGAAGTCGACGCCATGCGGCGTGATCAAGCCAAACGGGATCTGATCCGTGTGGAAGAGTTGGCGGCGGGATTGTCGCAGTTGAGTGCAGTCCTGAGACAGTACGCGAGAAGGTTCAACCGAATCGATAAGAAGGTCGGCGCGGAGTTCGAGAAAATGCTCGATCGAGTCGCTGACATGGTCGAGTCCGGAGAGCTGCGGTTTTGAGCTTCCCGAATGAGTCCAACGTTTTGCGGTCGGTTTTGGCAAAGGCCCTGCGCGATGGAAAACCAATTCCACCGCGGCCGATGATGCAATGGGTCGCGGATGAATTGGTGATTCCATCGGGTCGATGCCGGGGCGAAAAGTTTGATTTCGATACCCAGCCTGCTGCGAAACTGTGGTTCGCCGAGATCGATTCTGGAAAGTGGACCGATCACGTTTATGTGGGACCGTCGCAGTCCGGCAAGACGTTGACCGCTTATGTGCTGCCGCTGCTTTACCATACCTGTGAAATCAACGAGCCATACGTGTTGGGCGTTCCATTCGGCGCGATGGCGGCTGATAAATGGACCGCGGATGTTGAACCGGTATTGAGCGCATCGCCGAGACTGGCGGCATTGAAACCGATGCGCGGAAGTGGTGCTGGCGGTGGCCGAATCAAAGATACCGTGATGATGGCCAACGGCGCGATGATCAAGCTCGTGACGGCGGGCGCGGACGATACGGGCAAGGCGGGGTTTACGGCGCGAGTGTTCGGCATCACCGAGGCGGCACGATTCGGTCGGTCAAACGCAACCAGTAAGGAAGCGGATCCACTGCGTCAGATTCGTGCTCGGCAGAACAGTTATCCGGCTTCCGAGCAGGTGGCCTACATCGAGGGCACCGGTACGGTGAAGGAGGAAATGCCTTGGTCGCTGTTCCCTCAATCATCGCGATCGCGGATCGTGTCCCAGTGTCCGCACTGCGACGGCTGGGTATCGCCAGGACGCTCGCACCTGGCTGGATGGCAGGATGCTAAGACCGAGAAAGAAGCGGCCGCCAAAACTCATTTTGTGTGCCCAGAGTGCACAGCGAAGATCACAGCAGAACAACGCGTGCAGATGTTGCACGGCGCGAAGTTGCTGCATGATGGCCAGTCGATCGACGTGCGTGGAAGGATCACCGGCGAGCCTCCGGAAACGACGCGGCTGTTCTTTCATGTGACCGCCTTCGCGAACTTGCTGCGCCCTGCTTCGGACTTCGGCCTGGAAGAATGGCGAGCTGCTCAGATTCCGCCCGATTCGCCTGAACGCGATTCGGCGGAACGCTCGCTGTGCCAATTCATTTGGGCGATTCCTTACACGCCGCCAAAGGTTAAAGCGGAAATTGTGCTCGACGCAGCGGCGATCGCAAACCGGCGGCTCGTGTTGCCTCGAGGCCAGCTGCCAGAAGACACAAAACGTGTGGCGGTCGGTATCGACTTAGGGTCGACGCAAGGCTGGTACCTCGTATTGGCGGAACGATGGGTCGAAGGCGAGCGGCGTTTTCACGTGCCGGACTATGACATGTTCGATATCCCGAGCCATGATCGTTCCATCAAGGATGCGATCACGGATGCGCTGATCGAACTCTATGCCGTGCTGCGAGCCGGTTGGATGGTCAAAGGAACCGGTGAAGTACTCCATGCCGAACAGGTGTGGATCGATGCGGGGTATTATCCGGATGCGGTCTATCCGATCGTCAAACGGTTGACTGGATATGATCTGGCGGGCCCGGTGATCGCATCGCTGGGACGCGGCGAAGCGACGATGAAAAGGAGCAAGTACTCCGCGCCCAAGAAAAGCGGAAACACCGTGCGCCAGATTGATCCTGCTGGGTTGTGGTATGTCGAGCGTATCAAGCGAGCCGAAACACTGGCGGTGATTTGGGACACGGATTATTCCAAGCTTCAGGTGCATCAAGCGTTAAGTCTTGAGGCTGGTCACCCGGGCTCGGTGACGTTGTTTGCGGGAACGTCAAAAACTCATGATCGGCTGACACGGCACTTCATGAATGAGCAATTGACGAATGTGGAAATCAGTGGTCAGACCGTGAAGAAGTGGAAGCGCACGGGAGCGAACCACTTGTTGGATTGCATTGCCGAGGCGAAGCGAGGGCTCGATCGAGCAGCCTATCTGCCGGAAATTTCGCCATGGCATACTATGCCCGAAGTGCTGACTCGGGCGATGCTGGATGAAGAGGTCGAGGAGGATGTATGGGTTTATCCGGATTGATCGGGACGTGAGGTTTCGGTAGATGAAATTTGCGAGCCTTCGAAATCCAACGTCGGACATCCCACGTCTCACCGGACACGGCCCGTATGCGTTCAATTCTTTTTGCCCCGCTGCTGTTAATCAGCCTGGTTTTGACAGGCTGCGCCAGCACCGCTCCGGTACCAGAGCCACGACTGTTGCCATCGCTCGCGGCGGCAGAAGTGCCAGCAGCAAACCTGCCGGTGAGCATGCGTCCATTCAATTGGACCGATGAGCGTGGTAGCGGTTCATGTGTGAATGCGTCGACTGTCTTTAACTTGCGATGGTCCAATCAAGCACAGCTTGCGGATTGGTGGCGACGCAATCATGCCGGCGGCGAAACATCCAGCTCGATTCGTTTGCATCACGATGCGAGAAATGTCCGTTATTTCTATACCTTGCGTGCTGACCCCGCGCTATTGGATTGGTGCACGCGGACACGAAGAAGTTGCTTGATTTGGTATTACCCGTCCCATTGCATCAATTTCTGCGGATTCCATCGCGACGAGTCTGGCAAGGTGATGGCATACCTGCTGGACAACAACAGGCCAAGAAATTGGATACGGGTCGAGCGGGCAAAGTTCTTACGGGAGTGGGCGGGCTACGGTGGCTTTGCCTTGGCATTGGCTGCTGATCCGATTCCGCCCCCGTTGTATGACGCGATCGATCGATCGCAAGGTTAAGCCCTCCATCCACGTGCCGATAATCGGCAGGAACCATGTTATGAAATCGATTCTCGCGATGCTCGCCATCTGTGTGATGGCCATCGGTTGCATTCAACCGCCTCCGCCTCAGCCGCCCGCTGTGCAGGTCGACCCTTTTTCTATCGAAATCAATCCGCCTGCGGCACCTTATTGCCCGCCAGGATGTTGCCCTGATGGTCAATGCCCAGCGAATCCTTATGGTGAAGTTGGCCAGGAGGTTACAAGTCCGATCAGTGCAAGCACAGTGCTGGACATCAATACATTGGCAGCGACCGAAGTAAAGCAAGCCGACGGCACGGTTGGTATCTGCCTGCCATGTCAACCACGGCCGCCGATGGCTACGCAGCCAACGCAAGTTATCCCAAGCACAAACGTCCAACCGACCACGATACCAACGCCTCGGGTAAAGCCGCAGATTGGGAGCGAAGCGGTCAAGCACGGCGCGTACCAGTGCGAGATCTGCCGCAAGTCGACCGTGGGTGATCAGTGGGAGGATATGTGGACTGATGACGGCATTTCGTTGATGTGCGTTTGCAAAGACTGCTTTGAGAAATCAAGCCCCGCACAACGCGAGGCGGCGATCACGAATCATCTGAAACGCGGCGATCCGGATCTGCTCAAACGGGCATCGGTCCAGCAAGCGATCAAATCAGTTTCGTCGCGTTAGTCCATTCCCGTTCTTCTGATCGCTGTTTCCTATAAGACTTCCTGAGCAAAACCTATGCACTCACGCCTAGTGATCGCCGTTGCGATCGTATTACTGTCACGGCTCGTGGGTTTCGCTCAGTCGGTACCGGCATCGGTACCGCAGGATGACAGCGGCAAGTACTCGTTGGTGATCTTGACGAAGGATGTGCCTTGTCATCAGTGCATCCAACTGCAATCGACACTCAATAGTCCTGAAGTCGCACGCATCGCGGTGCAGTGCAAAGTCTTCAGGTTCACTCCAAGCAACACGGCGTATCAACTGCGATACGCTGGCGCCCTGCCACCGTCTCAGGCACCGACCATTGCGCTGGCGCGTCCGGACGGCGGAGTAATTTATAAGGCTTCTGGTTCCGCGATCCCTGATCCGGCGACTCTGGCAGCCGCACTTACCAAGCAGGCTACGCTCGATCGATCGATCAACCGGCAGCCAGCACGATACACGATGGCGTTCGACTGGGCTCGTGAGCCCGTTATTGAACGCCCTCGACTGATCCCTGACACGATCATCGTCAAGCCGAGCGTTAACCCGACGGTCAATGTCGCTGCGCCGAATATCGTGTTCATTGTGATCGTCGGTCTGATACTACTTCTTTGCGCTGGCGGCGTGCTGGCGATCGTTTCCTTTGGTCTGTTTTTCGCGTTTAGGTGATTAAGTGTCGCAAGTTCAACCCGAAGTACTTTACGGCATAATCGCTCTGCTGATTGCCGGTTGCGTTTTACTGGGCCTCATTGTCGGCGGATATCTGCTCACGCTTGGCGTGCGAAAGATGCGCGACATGAAGTTCGGCAATCCGGACGCGTACGTGATGACCGAGGTCAAAAATCGTATCACTCGACAGCGGCGCGAGGCGGCTGTCGACGCACTGATTGAAGAGCTGAAACCGGGCGAGGTCGTAGTCGAAGATGAATAAGATCATCGCGGTCGTTGCGTGGGGCTGGTTGTTTAGCCTCACGCTGCTTACCTGCTTGTTAATTCGAGACGTTCGACAACAAAAAGTTGACATCTATCAACTGCAACGGATCGTCGTAAAACAGACAGTGCTGATCTACTCGAACTCGGATCGGATCACTCAGCTTGAACGTCCGGACGAACCGGTATTTCCGCCACGCCATCCCGGCCGGATCGGGTCGATCGACTCGTCGGATAAGTAGGAACCAAAGCCCAGCGGGGCCGATCGAGTGACGGGCTCATTCCCCAATCCACTTCGATCGGCCCAGCTGGGTCCACATCATCGGGATACGCGGTCGGTTCATATCACATTGCTCCCATGAGCGACGCACCCGACAAATACACGCGTATCGAAGAAGCCGCCGATGATGCGATCGCGTTGGCCGAGGCAGGCAATTACGTCGACGCGCTGAAGCGTGCACGCACGGCGAAGTGGTTGATCGCCACGATTCCCGATACCGAAGTCAACGAGGAACGAGTCCGCTGGGATCGTGCTGCCTTGACTTCCATGGTCGACGATTTGGAACGCCTGGTCCGTGAAGCGCCTCCGGAAGCCGATGGCACGAATGCTCTGATCCGTCCGATTTCACTTTCATTCCGAGGCTAGGAAAATGCTCGGAAGAATCCGATCCGCATGGAATGCACTGACCGGCCCCTCGTTCGATCCGGCCGCCGCGTTTGACGAGCATCTGTCTCGGACATCGCTTGAAGCTGGCGAAACGACCGAGCTGAATCGTGATCATTGGCGCGGTGTGTGTGACCAGCCGATCAACGATGCGATCGCTGATCGTGGCGATACGATTCGTGCTCGCGCCACGCATGAGAGCTGGAACAATTGCAACCTGGAAGGTTTGATCCTTTCGCACTCGCTTGCTGTTGCTGGCGAGAACGGGCCACTGCTGGACATGTGGGGCGAAACCAGCGAGGACGACCGGTGGTGCGATGAGGCTGAGCAGGTTTGGGAAGAATGGTGCACCGTTTCCGATGCCGGCGGGCAGTGGACATTGGGCACGCGAATTAAGCAGCACTGGAACAACAGTTGTTGGACCACTGGCGACGCGATCGACCAACTCATTTACGACGCCAGCGCCCCGACGCCAATCAAACTGCGACTCTTTGGAATCGAGACTCCGCGCCTGCGCACGCCGCAGACGCACTGGCACGATACGAATGTGGTGCTCGGTGTCGACCGTGCAAAAACACGCATGCCGAAACGGTACTGGATCGCGGACGATTGGCACGGGTTGAGCGCTGGCGGCAATTGGATACCGGCTGCTTACATCCAGCACATCTTCGATTGCAAGGAAGTCGGCCAGGCCCGCGGCCTAGCATGGGCGGCGACCGGTCTGCCAGTCGCGGCGGAGATTCGTGAATACGACGATGCGGTGATGGAAGCTGCACGCAATGCTGCCGAGCTGGCGATGCTGGCGGTCACGAATCACCCCGACGCAAAATTCATGAAGGCGGCGAATGATCTGAAGCTCAAACGCCGTGCGCTCAACCACGTTGCACCCGGCTGGGAGGTGAAAACCTTACAGAGCAACCAGCCTCATGCCAACTATAAAGAGCACCGCCACGAACGGCTCGGCGACTTGGGCCGTGGCAAAGGTGTGCCTTCAATGGTCACGCGATTGGATGCTCGCGATCACAACTACAGTTCAGCTCGGTTTGATTATTCGCTGATGCACTTATCGGCTGAGCACGTTCGCGCATCGCTCTATAGTCCGGCGATTTACCGGCTCGTGTCGTTGGTGATTGGAGAGGCGATCCTGCGAGGCATTCTGGATCCACGACCACTGCGATATTGGAAGCACTTGATTTGGTCGCCAGCACCGCAGATCGACGAAATGAAATCTGCACGCAGCGAGCAAATCTATCTGGGCAATGGCACCGAGAGTTATTCGGAGGCCTGCGCATCACGCCACGGCCGCCGAGCGGCCGACGTGATCCGCGCAAGAAAACGCGACGCACGCCTGCTGAAGGAAGCTGGGCTTACATCCGCATCGGAACAGCCAACTGCATCGGGGAGAGCTTGATCATTCATGCTCTGCGCACCATGTAAATCTGAAGGCCAGTGCGCGTGGGAAGCGGCCGGTTCGGTACCGCCACGACTCTGCCCACTGACATCTGCAAAGCGATGCAGCGCCGATGGCCAGCCCGTCGACTTGTCGCGTTTCGTCGCGGAGCCTTGCGACGCGGCCGATGATACGTTGATCGTCACGACTCACTTCAATCCGTGTAAGTTCCGGCGGCTTCGCGACACGTACCATGACTGGTTGCCGACGCTCGGCCCGCTCGCTGATCGGCTGGTCTGTTACGAACTCGTCTTGGATGATGACGTCCCCGAAATCGATGGCTCAATCGTCATTCGTGGCACACGTCGCGAACATTGGCTTTGGCAAAAGGAGGCATTGATCAATCGAGCGCTGCGAGATTGTCCCACGGGAATCAAATACTTCGCTTGGCTCGATCACGATCTGGTGATTGCTGATCGCCTTTGGTTAGACAATGCAACGATGCTTTTAGATTCAGGCGCCGTCGCGGTCCAACTTTTCGACCAAATCACCTACCTCGATCGCAACCGCAGTCCGATTGGTATCAATACCGGACGGATGGCCGATTGGATCCGGATCGGAAAACCGAAAGGAAATCCAGGCGGAGTCTGGATTTCTGGCGTGGAATATCTGCGGTCGATTGACGGTTTGACAGCGATCAATATCGTCGGTGGTGGTGATGAGGTCTGGTTCGACGCGATGACCGACGTCGATGGAAAACAGATCCCACACTACCCGCAACGAATGCGCGAGGCCGAGATCGCATGGACAGACAACGCTCGGCGAGTACGAGGCGATCGCCCACCCAGCTTTTTGGCAGGAATGGTTTATCACCTTTGGCACGGCGATCGATCAAACCGCCAATACTTGTCGCGGCACGACATCCTAAACCGTTATGACTTTGATCCTGACGCCGACGTCGATCTGAACGCCGACGGCTTGATGCAGTGGGCCAGCCACAAGCGCGAGCTACACTCTGCCGTCGCCGAGTACTTTACTGACCGCGCCGAAGATGGGGAGGCCTTGTAATGCCAACAGGGATCGGCGGCGAAATCGGTTGGTGGTGTCCCAGTCTGGACGATGCTGGCGACGGAACCACCACCATTACAGACCTTTCTGGTAATGATATCCCCGGCACACTGACCGACCAGACGGCCGCGTCGGCTTGGATAGATGCAGAAAGCAATCGAGCCATATCCTTAGACGGGATCGGGTACGTTGACGTTGGCACAGACGCGTCCTTGCAGTTCGCGGTCGACCAAGCGTTCGCCATCTCAATCTGGGCCAAAATGCCCAATGCGTCGGGCCTGCCCTCGCTGTTTGGAAATTGTCGTTCTGATAATGGTCGCGGCTACTATTTGATGTGGACGCGCGACAACATCAGCACAATAGGAACCAACGCGTTCATCGGTGACATGCTGACCTCTACGGGCGGATCCGGCTTTCATAGTAAGCGAGCCTTCAGCTACGTGCACAGTGTATGGAATCACATTGTGTTGATGCGAAACGCGGCAAACCATCCCAGCGGTCACACACTTTGGGTGAACGGGGCTAACGTTGGTGTTTTGCGTAGCAGCGGGGTAGGTTCGTCGGGCACCATCCCGGCAATGGACTACACGAACGCACGGTTTTTTATCGGTCGTCGCCATACCATTTCCCTCGTCGGGATGGTCTGGGATGATTGCCGGGCGTTTGACAGGCGGTTGCATGCCAAAGAAATCGCCGCACTTGCCACGCGTCGCGGTTATGAGCCCCGCGGGCCGCTGCGAGTCTTTCCAGCGCTCTTACCGCCAGCCGCATCGGTAAACCGGGGCGTCGAAGTCCCATACCGACATCGCCACTCGATCGACGAAATGCTCCAAGGCGATCGAGTGCCGACACCGACAAACCAAGCACTGACAATCAGTGTCTGGTTTCGACGTGATACTGGCAACACTTCGGTCTCTTATGAGATCATCGCTTTAGAACCCGGCGCGTGGTCGCTCAGTTACCAGCCCTCATCGAATTCGTTTCGATGGCAAGTGATCGGCGTTGAACAAGAAGGATACTACGGACCTTTCGAACCCGAATTGGACATGTCATTCGACGCCGGCGACAGCCTGGACCAATGGACTCACATTGTCGTTTCGTGGGCTGCGACGAACGGCGCGGGTCAAGCCTGGGTTGATGGATGGTTCAAAGGCGTGGTCGCTGCGAATGATGAATTCAGCATTCGCAACGCAGGCCCGGCGATGCAGATCGGTGGCCTTTCACATTCCAATCCTTCCCCGCCGGAAATCCGTGACCTGATCATCCAGCCCGATTTATCGACCTTCTTTATCGGCGGACTCGAACTGATCGGCGACGAGTACTTCCAGCGATTTCGAGGGAATCCGTCTGGGATGGCCGCTTATTACCGATTCAGTGGCGACGGCATTCGCAAGTTGCGCGACAGCAGTGGAAACGACCTTCATCTGGAATACTCATAATGTTGCCATCGACAGCCGCCAACGTGCGAATCCTCATAAAAGACGATTTAGGTTTTTTGGCCGCGCCCACTGACGATCCGACCGCACTTTTACTGCGCAATGGCTCCGACTCCGGTGTCACGGTGGTACTAACCGAAGTCAGTGAAGGTATTTATACGGCCAGTTGGACCAACGGGGCCTGGTCACATGGCGACGAGTTGCAGTTGCAAGTGACAGCAGAGTTCGGAAGTCAGACATACGTTTCGATCGCTTGGGAAGGATCGATCGACGTCGCGTCGTCCGGAGGCCTCGACGCCTCGGGTATTCGATCAGCAGTTGGTTTAAGCACGGCAAACCTAGACACTCAATTGGGAAACATTCATTCGAAAACCACAAATCTCCCCGCATCGCCCGCCGCGACCGGCGCGGCGATGTCATTGACCAGCGGAGAACGGTCGACGCTCGCAGCGGCAATTGAATCCGCGATGATTAACGAGGGCGATGCGACAGCACTATTGCAGGCAATCGCTGATAAGATCGCGGCGGCGAATCCGAGCCTCGGCGATCTAACGCTTAGTGCGATCGCCTCGGCTGTCTGGTCAAGCGGGACACGAACGCTAACTGAAAACCCAGGACTTGACGCCGATGGGATTCGAACCGCTATCGGTCTGTCCAGCGCAAACCTTGATACCCGCCTTGATGCAATCATTGCCGCTTTTGAAGAAATTGAGTGCGATGGGGCAAGTGCGGATCTCAGCGACGAAGCCGTCGAAGCTATTAGTCAAATCGTAACGGATGCGATCGGTGGGATTCGCGCCCAGGTATTCGGTCTGATCATCGCTGGTGGTGATCAAATCACAATTACTCAGGGTAACGATTACCTGACTCGCAGCGGCAATTCGATTCTATTGGATATCGAACGCGACGGCGTCGACTTCACAACCGCAACCGCAGAGTTTTCTTTTGGTCGAACCGAGGGAGATCCGATCGAGACTGTCACTGCAACGATAGAAGATGGCGCCGTCGGCAGTTGCAAGGTGCGAGTCCAATTGAGGAAAATCACCACTTCTCATCCGAGCGGCCAGTATCGTTATGACTGCCGAATATTCATTCCGGAGACGGAGCACGACGACGAAGTAATCACCGTCATTGATGGCGACTTAGTGGTACGCCCGGCTTCAGGAGCGGTAACGCTGGCATAAGCGCCGCGATCGGGATACGCGGGCGAATCGATTCAAGATTCGCCCATGAATACTACCTTCCCATCGGTGCAAACTCGCGCGGCGAATGATCAAAACAAGCTGTCCCGACGCGATGCGGTGATTAAACCACCATCGCTCGACAGTGCAGCTCGCGAGGTGCAGTGCACGCTCGCGACCGAAACCCCGGTGCTGATCTATGACTGGCGAACCGGCCGCCGAGTCGAAGAAGTACTGCTGGCCAGCGGTGCTGAGTTCGACGAACAAACGCCGCTGCTCAGAGACCACTCCCATTACAGCGTCTCGGCGATTCTCGGCAGCGTTGTAAACATCAGCGCCAATGCGGAACTCGGCGGACTGCTGCAATTCGGGCGTGATCTCGACGAGCAGTGCGAAGGGATCTGGCGACGTGTTGAGCAAGGTCACCTTCGACGCGTGTCCGTTGGATACACGTATGGCCCCAAAGACTATACGACCATTCCTGCAGGACGAACTGCGTCGATCAATGGCGTCACCTATACGGCGTCGGCTGAGTATGACCGGCGAATCGTGACGAGATGGGATCTGCGCGAGGTCAGCGTGGTGGTGATTCCCGCTGATTCGTCAGCCCAGATGCGTGGCGATGAAGCCGCAATCGGGATGCAAACTTCTGATTCTGCATCTTTAGGAGCTGCTGATCAGTCAGACCAAAACCGAAACCAAAACCATTCGATTCCGCCGTCACAGCGAGCAAACCACGTGGACCCAATTCTTGAATATCTCCGCCAGCTTGGGCTACCTGAAGACATCAATCAGCGCGCTGCCGCAATTGAATGGAGCCGGGCTCTGATTCCGGAACAGCAAGAAGCATTCTCGCAACTGTGCCGCCAACATGCACAGGATCTGCCAGCGGACCATTTTCTTTATGCGCTTCGCTCGGCTGTGACGCAAACGACCACTGGCACTCTAACGACAACCACGACTGACACTGGTACCAGAAGCGATACCAATGGCGGCACCGTCACCGGCGCTGACGCGGTCGCTGCGGAACGTGAACGTTGTCGATCGATTCGCTCGTTGGCTGCCGAGCATCCTCATATCAGCCCCGAAGTTGTCCAACGCGCACAAGATGAGGGCTGGGATATTAACCGCACACGCGAAGCGTTTTTGAACGCAATGGTTGGACAAGCTCCCGGCGCTGTCGGCGGTGTTGCACCGGCCG
Organism: Planctomycetaceae bacterium; assembly: GCA_005798335.1. Lineage (GTDB taxonomy): Bacteria > Planctomycetota > Planctomycetia > Pirellulales > Pirellulaceae > Aureliella. Next base: position 36,297 of record SYJV01000111.1, read on the forward strand.
GCCACGTCCGCCAGGGCGGCGCAACCTTGGAGATCATGCAGGCAGCGCTTCTGGAACGCCACGGCATTCGGCCGGACAGCCCGATCCTTCGCAACGATTTCATGACAGCCGTAACCGGCCGCAGCGAATTGGCTGCTGGTTGGCTCGATGGGGCCCGAGGTACGACTCAGGAACGCGATCGCGTTGAACAATTGTTCTCGCGTGCACGTGAGCTGCGTCTCGGACAGGCGAATCACTTGCGGCTCTGTGCCGAAATGATCGAAATGCGGGGCGAGCGAGTGCCTTATAACGATGATGACATCGTCGAACGGGCGTTCTCTCATATGGACTTCACTGTCGTGTTCGGCACGGTGGTCCACATCATGATGATCAAGGGATATGCCGACGCACCGGCAATCTACGAGCAATTCTGTCACGTCCGCGATGTTCCGGATTTCCGCCCGAGCAACACGTTCCGAAATGGCGTGGTCAATGGGTTTAAGAAGTTGGGGCCCAGCGGCGGCAAAGCGCCACTGTTGAACGGAACCAGTCCAACATTGATGCCGCTGAAGGCGGATCGCTACGCCGGGACGCTGAAGATCGACGAACAAACGTTGATCGGCGATAGCTTCAACCTTACTGATTCTTTGCCAACGGAGGTTGGTAAGACGGCACGGTTGATTCCAACCGACATGGTTTTCGCGGTACTGCTGAGCAATGAAAATCTCAGTACCGGCGGCGCCCTGTTCGTCGATGGCACGAATCTGATCACCGATGGAACGATGGATCTGGATGGGATAATTGCGGCCTCTGGAATGTTGAAGGCTGTTGAGGTCAACAAGCGCCGCTTGGACGTCGAAGGAATGGTGTTGCTCGCCGGTGTGGGGCTTGCTCCCAAGGCGGTCAGCATCTTGGGCAGCGAGATGATCGACGAAAAGAAGAACCCTCTGCACAAGGCCTACCGAGTTGCCGAGAGCAACGCGATTGACCTGGGTGTGTTCGATCCACGCGACGACAGTGACGAAGCTCCGCGTATCGCTGGGAAGCCTGACAGCTACTACCTGTTCGGCACGCCTGGTCGATCGATCGAAGTCGGTTTCCGCCAGGGCACCAACCGCGCTCCACGAACCCGTCGACGATTGCTGACCGACGGCGAGTACGGCATCGCCTGGGACGTGAACGTCGACTGCGGTGTTGCGGCGGCCGAACGCATCGGAGTCGTTCGAGTCGACACCGTCGACGAATAACAGACACGAGCCGATGCCACGGCTCTGAGCCCTTTCATTCATTCCTTATAGATCGATTCCATGCCGCGATACGAAATCAAATTAAAGCGACAACTCCGCGTCGATACTGAGACGTTGGCTGCCGGTACGCCCATCGCTGAGATCACGTGTGACTTGCCGCTGCGACAGGTCGCTTCTTTGATTTTGAATCGTGGCATTGTGATCGGCGATGAACAGGTCGACGTGCGACTCGTCGACGGAAACTCTGCCGGCGGGAATGATCAGGACAACACGCCTGGCGACGGCGATCAAGAAAACGCAGGCGTGATACTGCTGAGCACTTTGAAGATCGATCCGAGGCTGTTGGACTTCCTTGCCGAAGCGGATCCACCGATCACGACTGTCGCACAGGCCCGAGAGTACTTGAGCGTTCACGGCGATTTTGTCGAGCTCAAAGGAATCGGCAAGGCGGCCGACAAGCAACTGAAGGTAGTCCTTAGCAGTTTACCCTCCGCGTAGTGCGGAACGTTCGTGACGGTTTCCCCGGTTCAATTTTTCATTTGAGTTTTTTGTAATGGTCGCAAAAGTTGTCTGGATCGATGGCAGGTACAGTTTCGCTGCGGGCGCAGATGTTGCGCCGGGTGAAATCGTGACTCGCCCATGTGGCTCACTTGCCATTCACGACGGTCCCGAGCTGGTGAAGTCCGGAAAGCAGATCAACCCTTGGCCGATCAAGCCTTGTCAGATCGTGCGATTCGACTCGGCATCGGCAACGACATTCGCGGCCGGCGCGAGCGTTTATATGATTCCGTCGACCAAGTTGGTGACTGGTGTTTCGACCGACAATGTCTATGTCGGTAAGGCGACCCAGGCCAAGGTCTCCGGTCAGCTCAGCGCGATGGTCAATACGTCCGCTTAATTTCAGTTGCCTCGTTTTTGTGAGGATGAATCGATGTCGCTGCACGCCAGCATCCTGAGCGGTTCAGCGGCGGTATCAGTTCATCGTGCCGCGTTTGGTGAGCCCGTCCAGTTGATCGATCCGGACGGCGTAAGCACGCCAGCGGTCGGAGTGGTCGGGCGATCGAAGATCGAGGAACGCCGCGTTGGTGGTCACATTCGAAACGTGATCAGTCTGCCTCTGAGGATTCCTGGCGGCGAAAGACCGGATGCTGATGCAACGGTCGAAGTGCGTGGTGATCGATTCACCATTGAAGGAAGCTCGCCACATAACGGCGGGATTGTCTTAAACCTGATTCGTGTTCTCAGTACAGAAGTCGCTCGCGACGGATACAGACGATGATTCAACTCGACCAACTCGATCCAGCTTCGCTTCATGCACTCGTGATCGCGAGCAAGCCAGCGGCTAAGGTCCGTGGCAAGCTCGACGTTGGCACTCACGTCATTGACTGCATGGTTTGGGTGCGCGGCGAACTGACTGTCAGCGGTGATCAAACCGTGTCGGTCAAGAAGAATCTTAGCACTGAGCAACTCTTGGCATCCGTGCTCGCTGCGACCACACCGGCAACTGCCAAACGGATTGTTGAAAAGGTGATTGAATCTCGTGGCCACCAAACGCCACCTGACAAAGATTCCTTGGTAGCGGAACTTGCTTCCAAGCTCATCACCGAAACATCGAGCAGCTCGATGGTCACTCGCCGTGGATCTGTCTCCGGAAAGATTACCGCCACCCAGGTCTAAGCCGTGTCGGCCAATCCGATCCTGACGTCAATCACCGCCGCCCGGCAGATGCTGGCCGATTGCTTCTATTGGCGACGCATCGCCGGCGGCGACCCGTGGACCGCCGAACAATCTTTGGCCCGCGTGCATGTCGACGCATTGCCTCCGCCGGCCGAAGGTGGTGAGCACACTTTGGCCGAGCTGCAGGCGCTACGGCCGTTTGCGATTGTGAGCCTCGGGGAGGGAGAGGCGATTCATTTCGACATGGATGGATCTGGGAATTGCTGTGTGGGCGTGGGCGGGTCAATCGATATCTATATCGAATTGCCCGTACCAGAGGACTTGAAGAATTCGCCCAGTGCTCTGGCTGCGGATGTCTACGATCGCATCGGCCGCGTGCTTCGTACGGCCAATTCATCCGAGCCCGGATTGTGCGACTTGGCTGGCCTGCCTGGTTACCTCGCGCTTCGCCGGGCAACGTTGCAAGCTTATTATCGATCGACTCGCCAAGAACGACTTGAACTCGGCGACTTCACGGCAATCCATTTGTCGCTGAGGTGGGGTCGCTCATGACTGTGAGCGCTCGAACGCTGCACGCGCGCGGCTACTTGGCCGTGACGATTCGCGATCGCGGGACAGTGCCCCGGGGGATGCAGAAGCAGTTTAACGCTGCGAGCACGAAGGCTTGGTTCGATGTTGGCGTTTACTTTCACCAGCACCTACGTGACAAGCGATTCACCGAAGAGCACGCGCGAGCCGTCGGCTATACACGCCGAAAGGGAGAGGCGATCCCGCGTGGCACGAAGGCTTTCCGCAAGTCCTACACCGGCAAAAAGTTCAGTGCCCATGGTCACACTCGACCGCTCGAATTCACCGGCGAAACGCGGCGAGCAATGAAGACGGCGAACGTCGATGCGAAAACCAAGGGCGTCAAGGTGAAGTATGCCGGAGCACGTGCGTTTAACTTCCGCCACCCCAAATCTCAGATCCGAATGACGGACGAGTTTCGTCGCCTCTCCACGGAAGAAATCCAACTGTTGGCCGATGTATATGACCGCCAATTGGATCTCTACCTGAACGAGTCCGCCGGCACCGAAGGCGGCTGATGATCGGGACGCGGCCACGTCGACGGCCAACCTATCAGAGTGAATCCCACTCTCTGATAGGCAGCAAATGTCACTACGATCCGCCTACGCCGTTACCCTCGGCGCGACCGTGCTCAGCGGCTTGACCTCGCTCGATGTGCAAAACAATCCAGAGGTCGATAACGAAACTGGTATCGGATCGCCCTATCCACAGTTCGCGGTGGTCACCGGCATCAAACCGAAGATCCCGTTCGTGAGTCGAGCGATCAAATCCGTTCTCTCTGTCACCGGATCGGACGGTGCCGAGATTACGACCGCAGCCAAGCTGGCCGCGTACTTCGCCAAGATTGGTACCAATGGCCTGGTTGAATCCGGAACGGTTCACACCCAGTACATTGCAGAGCGAGGTCTGTTGATCCCTCGGCGGCTGAGCGTCGAGCATCAAAGGTTCGCGAGCCTGGACCTAGAAGCGATGCTTTACAGCATTGATGGTGCCGCGCACCCGTTGGCAATCGCTCATAACCTCGCACTGCCGACGATCGCTCGCGACAATGTGAGACACACAATCAAATCCGTCGTTATTGGTAACGCCCTTGCGGAGATTGATCTGGGTTGCGTCACACGTGTGGAAGTCAACTTTGGCAACCAGGCTCGCACCGTTGGATGCAGCAGCGATGTTTATGATACGCACCTGTCGCAGGATACGATCCAGCCGACAATCTCGATCACGGGCATCACGCCCGGTATCGTCTCAAACGACCTGCTCGAAGGTATACTTGCCGAGCACTCGGATACCGTGATTACGCTGCGACAATACAATGAATCCGGCGTGGGATTCGAAGCAGACGAGGATGTGGTAATCACGGGTCACGGGCTGGCAGTGCTCGAAAACCACAGCGGCCAAGGATCGCGTGAGTCCTCCGTCACGATCAATGTGACTTGCACGTGGGACGGCACCAATAAACCGATTGTCATCGCTACCTAGTTCATAGTGAATTTCGCATGCAAGGGATGCACGAAATGGACCCCGATCGCGAGGCAAAGCTTAAGCTTGCCAGAGCCGCCGCTTTAGTCGCAGACATTGAGTGCACGTCGCTCGATGCGGCTCTCATCAAAGTGCGAAAGCTCAAGGCCTCCCAAGTCGCTGAGATCCTTCAGGCCGGCCGCGACGATCGCCGCGATCGCATACCAGCGATTTTGCACAAGGCGCTTTTTCGCCGCTGATTTGCTATGCTGGGCGAATGCTCTACTTCTTTCCAGGCGCTAAGACGCTCAGCAGCCGGTTACTTGAGTCAGCCGGCATTGATGACTTCCTGCCCAACCCGCTCGGCCGGGAGACCACGGTCGGACCTGGTGACACGTCCGGCATCCTGGTGACTCAGCCGGGCTCCGGAGATCCGGACCTACAGTTCGCATCGGACAAGCAGACGTGGGTCACCCGCGATCGCGACGGTAAGTGCTGGATGGGGCGTTGGAATGGCCAGCGCACCAACGCCAGCAAGTTTGCCCGAGAGAAACAATTCGACGGTGATCGCATCAAGTTAGCCGACGGCTCCCAGTGGGTTGTGCCGCGGATTCGCGAGTTTCGCGAGATCGACCCGGCATCGCCATTCTCGGTGGAGTATCGGTTGCCACGTTCGTTAACCTACGACCCCGAAACGGGCAGCTTTAAGACTGGTGACGTGATCTCACAATACCGAGCGATCGCGAACGAGGCGATCGCCATCGGCAGCGCCATTCACTCGCAGCTGATCGGCACAGGGGCGGCCGAGATCGAGCAAGCGCGAATCGACCGTTTTGCCGGCGGAGTGTTGCGGTTGAATTATCGAGTTGACGTTCCCGAGCTCGGGTTGCTCGAACTGCTTGACGAGAACACCTTGACCCAAGTGGTGCGAGCCGCGCTCCACTTGGATTGGTTCGAAGCAGCTCTAAAAAAAAGAGTCTCGAGCCGACACTTTGCGACATCGAATTCGAGCGCTGGCGAATAGCTGCCAGCCGGGGCCGCGTCTATCCGTACGCGCCAACAATTGGGCAACGTCTCGCGTGGATCCACGGACAATGATCCGCCAAGTTCCACGGCGTGCGCGCTTACTTACCGTCCCCGAAAAAAATTGCGCGCGAAAAATGTTACAGAAAATCGGGCTACGCCCCGCAGACGCCCCCGGCCCCGGGAAGGACCCGCGGCGACCTAGGCCAGTGGCCGCTCGAATGCCGGTTGACGTACTACATCACAAAAGAAGTGATCGTCCGAGGCGCTCTGTCCGAACATTCGTGACTAATCGCCTGCTTCACCGTCCAGCATATCCAATGGCATGCGCACTTTCGCTTCCGATATTATTTTTCGCGCTAATGCCACTGCCTCGCTGAGGGATAGGGATAATCGCCACTTTGTTTCAAGACGATTGGTGCTTTTTTCAGAGGTTTCGGTTGGATTTACGGACAACAATACGTACGAATAACCGCTAGCCGCAACGTCAACATCTTTCACCTCAAAATCAATTTGGCATAGCTCACCAGGGACAGCACCATGGATCTGTGTTCGCATTGCTAGAAAACTGCTACGTCGACTTTTCGGCATAAATTTAATTCGTTTCGTCGCCGTGTTGGAATTGATTGCGCTATGCTGCAATTTTTGCTAAGGTAAATCAGAGTGTTTGCAAGTGTAACGAGCAAGCATGCGGACTGTCTATCTCTATTATACGAGACGTCGATGCTTGCAATTTATCCTTGCATTAGCTCAGTCGTAAAGCCAATTTCATCGCCATGCGATGATGCAACTAATAAAGAAAGCGTTTCATTCAACACGACAACGTCGACAACAGTCGTGAACTGATCTGATAACGCGCCGGAAACGGAAACCACCTCCATTGCCAAGTTTCGCAATCTTAGTGTGTCTCCCTGAGATGGGACAGTAGGCAATGTTGCTTCAGCGTAGCAGTTGTGCGCAGAAGGGAAGCGAATGATTACGTTTACTGGCATTTTGTTGCGAGTATAAACTGTGTGACCAATTGATGGCTGGGCCATTAAGACCCCAACGAGTCCAAAGCGTAACCGATTTGTCAACCACCCAGATTTGATCTCTATATCCACCGCAGTTATCTGGGCGACTCAATCAAATAGTCCGGAGGTCTGGCCATCGAACAATACACGCCGGCACAGTCATCTGGATGCATTGATGAATGAAATGATGCCCTGCGTACTTCAATCAGATCTTAAGCCTTTCCTCTGTTTGCATGTCAAC
>SYJV01000112.1 GCA_005798335.1 Planctomycetaceae bacterium
GCGTACGTACCAGGATTGACCCACTCGCTTGCGCATCGGGCTTGTATTGGTAAGAATCATTCTGCCGCTCGCCTTACAGTTCGCTGCTGAGTGTTTCTTCAAGGAATTCCTTGAGTTGATTGCGAGCTCGGGAGAGCCGGCTGCGGACTGTGCCGATATTAATCTGGAGAATTACGGCGATATCTTCGTAGGACATATCTTGCATTTCGCGCAACAGCAGGATGGTCTTATGCTCGTCGGTCAGCCGTTCCATGGCAGCTTTGACGGACGCAATGCGTTCTTCGCGCAGCAGAGGTTCGTCGGGCGCTTCATGGCGATCGAGCGGTTCCTTGCCGGACATTTCTTTGCTGGCATCGATCGACACGTCAGCCTTGCGACGACGTCGACGACTGAGCGCGTTATTAAAGGCAATCCGATACAGCCACGTGAAGAAGCGACTATTGCCTTGAAAAGTGTCCAGTTTAATATAGGCCTGGACAAAAGAATCCTGGACGACATCTTCAGCCTCATCTGCCGAACCGACGATATGCAGCATCGCGCTATAAAGTCGATCTTGGTATCGTACAACTAACTCACCGTAGGCTTCACTTTCTCCTTGCAGAGCGTCACGAATTAATTCCTCTTCTGTTTTCACAACTACAATGCCCAACGATGAGAATGCCCCTGTGCGGCTGTCTTGAGCGCCAGTCACAGCGAATGAATCGATCGAGCCAGTCGCATGATTTGGCTCAACCTCCATAATCCCGATCAACCGGTCTGAAGTCAAACCGACTTACACATTAAATCCTTGTGAATATGGAGGCTGCATAACGAAAGTACCAATTGTGCCGTTTGATGCGCTCGACAAATTCGATCGGCGAATTATTTTCTTGCCCGATTCGACTTGCCCCAAGATCTCCACGCGCTACGATGGAAGTGGCTCAAGCAATGCTGTTTCATTTCAAGACGAAGTACTCCACCCAGAATGATCTTGTGTTTGCCCTTCATTCACTGGCGCAACCGGTGAAATTCCAGAGCGGCACACATTCTAGCGCAACCTACACATAGGTCTGTTGCATTTTGGTGGTGGACAGCAGGGACCCGCAAGAGCACCGTTTTTCGGTGAATTGCGTCCATTTCATCAGCAGAATCGAACTGCTGTTGCATTCTCACGGAGGTTTCTGCCATGTTGTCCAGACGAAAACTTTGTGCCGCAGCAATGGTCTGCTTTATCCTGGCCGGTCTCATTAACCTACAACTTGCGGCGGCAGGTAGTTCGTTGGTGGCGTGGGATGCCCCGGCGATTGTAATTGCAGAACCGGTCAATCCGGCGGTCGTCAGCGTGCCGACAATTTCTGGCAATTTGGTTCGATTGCAATTCACAGTTTCCGCTCTGGTCTCGTCAGAATTCCGTGGGAAAATCGTCGAATACGTCGTCGAAGTTACTAATCCTCACCAATCTATGCGTGTACTTGATCTGTGGCCGCGGACACAAGTCTACAGCGAGATCGAAGGTCATATCGCGGTCGAACATCGACGTCAGCAAGATAGCAACCTCGCCTTTACGGCTTCAGGTTCTTTCGAACCATTGGCTCGCGCTAGCGCCAACGGCGACTATCGTGACTACCGAGACGTGCAGGAAAAATATGCTCGCAAACCGCCGGTCCAAATGCTGACATCCAGTGGCACGATCGACCGCGGTTACGGGGCGTTCTTCAAATTTCGACCGGGGCCGTTACCGATCGTGGAAGGCAACATCGAGTTTGCGATTCTGGTTGAAGTACCAACTCAATGGCGATCCGGAATGATCCACGTGAGTTTGCGATCTAGCGGTTATCGCAGCCAAGAAACACTCGGTTCCCGACCAATCGAATTGGGGTCAGCGCGCATGTGGACGGCTGTCCATCGTCTCGGAGATATCGAAGCGGCAGAACAGGCTCGTCGAACCGTCCGGCATGAGCAATTGGTTCGCTCGCTTGCGATTAAGAAACAAAAGCAAATCGACGAGCGATCCTATCCAACGATCTTTCACAGAGTAGGCGCTGCGATCGAAATCATCGATCCACGTATTCCAGAGAATTACCTGACACAGATACTTTATGGCGTCGAAGCGGATTTCTTTAATGAAAAAACCAATCGACTGCCGGTGGATTTGCGTGTCGCCGCACTTGATTACTGGGACCAGCGCAAGCGATTTCTCAGTCTATGAAGATGACAAACGTGCGGGATAAAGTCGAGTCATCGCTGCCAGCGTTGGCGCATATTCTCGCGCCACTGTTGCAAGAAATTGGGGGAAGCTGAACGCCACGGCGACTTGGCGCTCGGATCAACACTCTTGCGATCCGGTTCTCCGATACTTTTAACTACTGTGGTATTCGCGTCCAGCGTTTGGGTTGGCGCCACAGATGGAAAGTCATTCGCATAAGTGGACAGATAGCGTGCCCAATAACTATCGAGCAATTGATTGCCAAGGTAGAGATTGTTCTCTCGTAATTTCTCTTTCGCCAAAAACACTTGACCGCGCAGATGTATGCGTTCGTCCGGATGTAGGTACATGCCATAGATCTTAACATCGTCGATCCAGACCGTACCGGCTTTCAACAGGTCGAAGGCAACCTGCAATTCCGATAACTCTTCGCTGGGCACATCGGGTACTAATAGCACGGTAGGGCGACCGCCCCAGTCCAATGGGATCGATGGTTCGCTCGACTGGCCGCCAAACTTATGCCAGCGATGATACTTGCGGCCATCTCTGTAACGACCGATCAACGATAGTCGGACTGGCGGCGCGTCTTGCCCGGGTGCCGAGCGGACCCAAGCCTCGACGGCGAGCCGACCTGTGGGAACGACGGGAATTTTTTCACTTTGAATCCAAGCTGTGACGCCCGAGTTGCTGGTTTTTTCAATCCGCAAACAGTTCTTTCCGGACTTGGGCAATTCCGGCTCGCACACGACGTTTACGTCCGGCAACGTTGAAACTGTCCAGCCGACCGGTAGACCATCGGGCAGCCAAGCTTCAAAATCACCACCCATCAGTTTCAGCGGTTCTTGTCGCGTTGGATCGCCTACATCATTGATTAGCGTCTCCAGATCATTTAAACGTTCAGCTAACATCTGCCGTGCCTGGTCGACGGGACGATGCTCAATACCAACGACGTCGATATTCGCGCCTCGTATTTCAACCGTTGCGACATCGTATGGTCGCAGCAGGATTTGCCACTTTCGAGTTTCTAAATTCTGAAGCCGACCGACATTGTGCTCGATTGCGTTAAAGCATGCGGAATCGGCCGTTACGCCGGTGTTGCGCACTTGCAATTCGATCGTTTCTTGCCATGACGCACCATTGACTAATTGCAAGTAGGAGCGACCATCGTAGGTTGCTTTGCGAACGCGGATGGTCGAATTGGTTAGGGAACTTGCAAGCGAAAGATCTCGCAGAGCCAGCGGAGGCAACTTCGCCAATGCTCCGTGAAGTCCGCGCAGAGCTTCGGCTTGGCCTAAGATTCCCATCCAACTTCCTTCGCCAATCATCAGTCTGTCGGATTGCATCAGGCGTCGCACGATCCGCTGGCGAGCAGCTTGATCGGTGCTTGCCAAGTGGGGAAACAACCATACTCGCGTCTTGTCGGCTCCAAATGGGCTTTTCTCATCAAAGCTCGTCATTCGGATTCCCTTCGGAACTTGGTAAATCGCCAAACCAGACTGAGGGCCGTGAAGCAGTTGATCCAACGAGTTATCGCCAGCCAATTGCAGTCCCCACGATCGCCCCACCGGTGATTGCAAGGGAGCGTCGATCTCCGGTCGCAACAAGCAAATGTGCTCGTTCCTGCCCAGTTCCTCGCAGTCCAATCCCGCTGCCAACAAGATGCGACTGGGATTCAATCGCGCCGCTTCGTATTCGTAGTAGCTTTCTTCCGACGGCGGTGCTTCAAGCAGCTTTGTGGGGTTAAGATACAACCGCGCGTTCGGCGACGCGCGAACGATTGACTGGGCGATGCGCGCATACAGGACAGCTAATTCGCGTGCTCGCCAGTGCAGAAAATCCTGTCGCGCGGGTCCACGAAAGAGCTCTTCCAATTGTTGTGGTTCGGTGGGCAACCGAGCTTGCAGATGCTGACCGAACTTCGATAAAGCATCTTTGTCATAGCCCCAGCGATCTCCGGCGAAATTGAAATGCGATCGAGGTCCGAGGCTCAGGCTGATCCCAGCAAAACAGTGATGGTGGCCGTAGCGCTGGAGAACTTCGCGCACAATGCCTTCCAATTCAGTTTGCACAAGCGAATACAGTGGATTGTAGTGAACCAGTCGTTCACCATTGGCCGAGGTGCTCAACAACAGGTTGCGACCATGAACGTCCATCTGGAATGCGCTCGTAGTTTCCGCCCCGCCTCTCTCGACTTTGAACAAACCCGGTAACGAACCCTCAAGCTCCAGCGACAGAATCACTCGCAAACCCATGTCATCGCATTGACGGCATACCAGTTCGACAATGTCTTTGATCTGGGGCGATCGACCGTCGGAAAGAAAAATGCCACTATCGAATTTGGCAGATGGTTGTAGTGTGCGACTTGGAAATATGGCACCTCCCCGCGTGGCGATCGTCAGAGATACACAATTGTACCCGGCCCATTTCGTGAACTGACTCAACCGTTCGGTTGCTTCAACCCAAGTCTGCCATCCGTCGAGCGCTCGGCCACTGGCGGGATCGATCACTCGTCGAGCTCCAAAGTTCTCTACCAACAGTGGTTTATCGATTACCATCGCCATCAAACGCTGCGAGGACATTGGCTCGCTCGGTCCCTGGTCGCCGTTGCTGATCTGATTGGCCCGCGCAGGTTGCTGTGGCTCGATCAACGGACCGACTCGTTGCTGAACTTCAATCGAGTGCAGGGATGCGTTGCGGTATGGGTCCGCGTTCATAATTAATACATAAGGGCGGTTGGTTTTCGGCCAGAATAAGTATTCGTGTACGACAATTTTTTTCTCCGTCGAGGATGGTGGATCGTCGATAATAATTCCCGAGTCGAAACTGACCGGCCCTACTTCGCCTGCAGCATTGGGTTCTTGAATGCTGACGATCATGCGCAAGGACTGGTCTTGCGGAACATTGAGCACCAATCGATGCGCTGTTCCCGGCGAAGCGACGCGCAAGGGATAGGCTTGCCAGGCCGTAGGTGACAGAACCAGGATCTGCTGCCCGTCAAGCGTACGATGTTGGTGCGGATGGCTGCTGATGGCTCGTCCCGAAAAACTCGCTAGCGATGAAAGCGATTGCATCGGCGTCGTCGTCGACAGTCGCTGAATGGGCTCCCACCAATTGGATTCAAAAGGGCTGATCGTTTGCACGCTCTGCCAATGCCCGGCGGTTTGCGGAGCAATGGCCGGGGCAACGACAACGAATTCCAGCTTGCGACTTGGCGAACCGTTCATACCAACCAGCGAGTTGATAAAGCGCCGCTTGTGGAGCGAGAATTCAAGCTGAAAAACACCGGCAATATTGGGAACTGGCAGATTAATGTTCAAAGAGTCAAAGGAACCAAGTTCGTTCAGCGATACGTCCTTTGTCTGCTGCTGTACGATTTTGCTGGTGGCGGCGTCGATCGTGCGGATGCTTAGTCGATAATCACCCATCCCCAGCCCAGTGCGATTTCCCGAAACGCGAAGTTGCAATTTTTCGCCCGGAGAAAGCACCATGTCGCTTTCGCACTGGACACGAATGCGATCTCGAATTTGGCGCTCGACTGCGATGCGATTTCCAGCGCCATCGATAGTTTCGACCCATGCGCCATCGAGCAACTGCGATAGCGAAACGGACAGATCGCGCAATTTCATATGCGCGGCGCTTGAATCAGTTTCCTTCCATTTGAAGGAAATTTGACTGTCCGTCCGCCCGCGTAAGTGGATATCGACTCCACCAAAGCTCGCCGCACTATGTCCAAGCAATTCGACGGAGGTTGCATCGATGCTGCGCGCGGTACCAACGGCGTCATCCTGCAGACTGAGGTTGCCAGCGACAGCAATCGTGCCGTCGTCAATAGCGATTGTGCCCGCAAAGTTTCTTGCCGCGCCACCACCCCAGACGATGCGTAATTCGCAATCCACTGACTCAGGGTCGACAGCGACTGACGCCTCATCCATTGGCGCAATTGGTAGTTGAGCGAACAGTGGACTGCATGTCCAGTGAATCACTGCGCAGCCGGTAACGATCATCCATGCAGCCAACGCATGGAGAGCTCTCCGAACCGATAGTGCTGGACGTCCCTGTCCTACAGCCATAATACCGAACCGCTATTGGCGCTACAAACGAGAAATACTCGACGTTGGTTCCTACCAAAAATTGCAATCCGGTGCCACATGAAAATGAAATTACGTCGCATTGCGCAAATAGCTAGCATTGCTTCAACCCGTCAATTGCAGGTAGTCAATAGCTATTCGCTTTTTGCCATTCTGTTTACGGCTTCACCAGTCATCGGTACGAAAGCAACTGGCGCTATTTGCGTTTCGCGAATCTTGCCGTCGGCTTGTTTCTCGATCAGCAAGAGCATTTGATTGTAGTCGCCAACGGGAATCACCAGTCGCCCGCCGAAGGCAAGCTGCTCGACCAAGGGCGCGGGAAGATGCTTGGGAGCAGCGGCGACTACAATGATATCAAATGGCGCTCGTTCGATCCACCCTTGATATCCGTCACCACATCGCAGTTGTATGTTGCGGTATCCCAGCGAAGATAACCTGCGTGTTGCATCATGGGCGAGCGAATCGACGATCTCGATGCTGTATACGTCTCTGACTAACCCTGCAAGCACAGCAGCTTGGTAACCACATCCGGTTCCTACCTCAAGCGCGCGGTCGCCTATTTTTGGACGCACCAGTTCGGTCATCAAAGCGACAATATAAGGCTGGGAAATCGTCTGCCCAAATCCAATCGGAAGCGGGCCATCGTTGTAAGCTGAAGCGATCAAACCATTCGGTACAAACCGATGCCGAGGGACCTCGTCCATGGCTCTTAATACTTGCTCGTCACGAAGACCTCGTCGCCGAATCTGATTTTCGACCATCTGTCCACGCTTCAGATCATAATCGTCCGCGCTCTGATCCAGGCCTATCGAATCGACGTGCATCTATTGCTTCCCCGGGAACGATCTCATGGTTCCGCGTAAGTCTAGCCAGCGGCGTCGGAGAAAAGAAGTCTCGTAAAGTCGACCGCACCCTAGTGCCAAACGGACGATCGTTTACAAGTCCAACCGGTCAGGTTAGTATCGCTCGAGAAATAAGTGTCAGGTACCTTTTGCGAGAAACTCGCCCTTCGGGTGCTGCGCACAAAAGGTACCTGACACGTACCTGACACTTATTTCTCGGCTATCCCTTACTGGGTGTCGACGATTAGAGTCTGCTGCATCAAGAACAGATCTTCAGATGCTGCGACGATTGCCCAGTCGCGTTTTTGATCAGGCTGCCGACTTTGATGCCATGCCGCTCAGCGAAACTCGCCGGAGTGTTCCACCGGGCTCAGCGCAGCCAAATATCGTGCTCGAAGAATGGGTAATGTGCCGAACCCATGGCCCGATCGGACCGGAAACCACATTTACCGGATCGATTCCGCCGTCGACAATGACTAGGTCGCACGCACCGATTTTCGAAGCCACTCGCGGGATCGTTGAACTGATCTCACCTGGCATGAGCGTGGCCTTGAATCCCAATTGCAATGCGAGCTGATGCGTTTGTCTGAGAGTCAAATGAACGCGGCCATCGACAGCCGATTCGAAGCTATCCACTCCGATGTATCGGAGTTGATTGGACTCGTTTGGAAGGCGCACAAGCTTGGCGATTCGTCGCATACGATCGCCTGCGCCGATGCCAATTTCCAAAACGGAAGCAATCGGAGTCGAGATCAAGTGCCGAAAAAGCTCTCGATCCGATGCAGGCTTGGCAAGACGCTCCCAGTAGAACCGTTGAAACCAATTCAACCGGACCATAGCTGTCGAAAACCTCTCACCTAAAAAGAAAGCGACCGCGCAGCGTCCCTGCCGCTTGGCCAACTTCCTGTTACACCCACCCAATGTGGAACAATGTCTTCCACATCTGGGTTGTTCTCATCGGCACTTCCTGCGCCGACGGAACTGTTGGAGGCACCAGCGAACGATTCCTTCGTTTGAGAGCATTCCCTGCTCGCCGGCAGCCTCCGTACTTGGACGTATGCCACTCGTGAAAGTCGGCATCGCCCGCAGAACTAGTTCGGCTAGATCGCTCGCCAGACTGGAGTCCATTTATTGGGCTCGCAAATTTTACCCCTTCGGTGCGAATTTACTGGTAATTGCTATCGAAGCCTCTTCGTATTCAGCGACCTATCTTTAGCCAGTGGTAATCGAAAGCAAGCGAGAGAGTTGGCGGTACTCGTACGGAGAAACCAAACGATCCGCTGGGTAAGCCTGCCAGATTCAGATGAACCATGGCCAGAATTTCAGAACCGTTCGATGCTACCGGCGGCTTCCTAATCGCCACAAAGTGTTTTTCCATATGAAACTCAATCACCATGAATCCTAATGCGCCGCAAGATCGACCGTCGTCTTGGAGGTCCCACAAAACTCGCTTTGAGTCGTGCGAGCCACGCTTGGTTCTATCCGCTCAAGTGCTGTTCGATGTGCTTGGGGATCATGTTCTACATTCCCAGAATCCGCTGGAAAGCCCAATCTACGGCCCGATTCAGCACCCCACGACCCCAATCACTCCCACGTTGGCCGAGGCCCACTCGCAAACTGGATGGCTTACTGCGCAGCAAGAATTTGGATTGCGAGGGACTGGACAGACGATTGCCGTCATCGATACCGGCATTGCATGGGACCACGTAGCACTCGGCAAAGGTTATGGAGCGGGCTATCGAGTCGTTGGCGGCTGGGATTTTGCTGAAAACGATGCCAAGCCTTACGATGATGGACCAACTGGATTTCATGGAACGCATGTCGCAGGGATTGTCGGCAGTTCTCATGCGAAGCACACTGGCGTCGCACCGGATGTTGACCTGGTTGCGTTGCGAGTCTTCAACGACGCAGGTAAAGGGCAAATCGACTGGGTCGAACGAGCTCTCCAGTGGGTGCACACCAATCGCAATGCTTTCGAGAATCCCATCACCACAGTCAACTTGTCGATCGGTACTTCGTGGAACTCCGACAGCGATCCAAACTGGGGAACTTTGGAGAATGAGCTGCGACAGTTGTATGAAGATGGAATCGTGGTCACCGCTTCGGCAGGCAATTCGTTCAAGTCATTCAACGCACCTGGACTGAGCTACCCTGCCACCAGCCAGTTTGTACTGCCGATTGCGAGCGTTGATGACAATGGTCAGTTGAGCGATTTCAGTCAACGTCATCAGCGCGTGCTGGCTGCTCCGGGACGCAATATCATCAGCACCGTTCCCGATCACGTACTCGGACGCGATGGCAAAGTCGATGATTTCTCCACAGCCACCGGCACAAGCATGGCTTCGCCATATGTTGCAGGTGCGTCGGTGCTGGTGCGCGAAGCGATGCAAATGGTCGGTGCCGCGCAGATCAATGCTCAGTCAATCATCGATCATCTACACAACACGGCCGACACAATATACGATGCCATTACCAAGGCCTCCTACCATCGATTGAACTTGCAGAATGCCATCGACTCCTTGATCCCGGAAGACTCAGTCGGCGATACTTCCAACCAGTTCCAAAGGATCTCTTTGAACCAGGCGATGCACAAGAACTGGATGAATCATGTCGGTGATGTAGACGTATTTCGTTTTACAACCGATGCGGGCGGTCAGTTGCAACTGGACGCCAACAGTAAATGGGTCGATTCGCTGCAGTGGAATTTATCCTCAGATGGTAATTCGCTCGGCAACGGAGATCTGGCCCTGAAGTCGTTACATCTGGAATCGAATCGCACTTACGAGTTGCGATTGAGCGCCAACAAAGAAATAGGGCCGTACGAACTCAACTGGTCGTTCACAGCAGATCCATCGCCAGTCATTCCGACGCCGACTCCCGCTCCCTCGCCTTCACCCTCACCAACTCCCGCACCTTTGCCCTTGCCGTTGAATTTAGGGTCGGTGGATTACGCGGAACTCCATGCTTCGGCAGGTAAGAGCTACCAATTTCTGGCAGCACACAACGGCATATTGACTGTGCAATGGAGCAATCCGGATCACGAAACTGGGACGCTCCTTGTTCGCGGCACCGGCGGTCATACTGCCAGCGATCGTACTTGGGAGGACCACGTACTGCGTTTGGATTTGCAAGTCACTGCCGGCCAACGTTTCGAAGTCCAGTTGCCTAGCTCCGTGGCAGGTGATCAGGGACAATTGGTAATTGCCAACGTTGTAGGCGCAAGCGGCAAGACGCTAAACGTCTATGGCACTGCGGGCAACGACGAGCTGAAATTCGACATGAGTCGCCATGGCGAAATAACTTTTGGAGATGTTCGATACGCGTTTACCAGCGGTCAATACTCGCAAGTGCAGTTCGATGGTTCCGGAGGCATCGATTCGATCACAATCGTAGGCTCCGCGGAGTCCGACAAAGTCGATTTGAAGCCCAGTCAATCGACTGTTTCCAATTCTCGCCTGGCTGCGTCACTGGTTAAGTTTGAGGATGTCACATTCGTAGGTGGTGGTGGCGCGGATCGAGTTTATCTGTATGACTCGCAGTCGGATGATACACTGACTGCGCGCCCACGATTTGCAGAATTGAAAGGTGCTGGCTTCCGACTCGCTGTCGAGGGCGTCGAGCGAATTTATGTTCACGCGACTGCAGGTGGGCAAGATCTGGCCAACCTCTACGATTCAACTGGTAACGATCGTTTGAGCGCACGACCGCAATTCGCCAGCATGTCTGGCACCGGGTTCTTCAACTACGCGCGTGGATTCGAACGGATCGCCGCGTACGCCTCCGGCGGTATCGACCATGCCGAATTATTTGATTCAACAGGCAACGACCAGTTTTCGACTAACAAGAATTCCGCGACGATTTCTGGACCGGGTTATTCGGCGAGTGCGCACAACTTTGAACAAGTCACCGCGTTTGCTCAGGCAGGAGGCAATGATCTGGCGACACTTTACGGTTCAGGTTCGCAGACTCAATGGCATCGATCCGGCGACACGGTCGGATTCAAAGAGTCGAGCTGGTCGCGCGAAGTGCGTGGATTCGAATCTGTGCAGACTATCCATGGAAATCCTCCCGACCTAGCCGGGGCACAACACCGTTTGTCTCGCGAACTAGCACCTGCGACGCAATTCGAGTCGAGCAACACTGTAAATCTCAGCAGTGCACCTCCTGTTCCCACGTCATCCATGTCTTTGACGACGCTCGCCGTCGCACAGCGCGAACAATTCGACGAACCGACCGACCCGCCAGGCATTGCGATCTCGCCAGAGAAAAAGCTGTTTGCAGAAGTTTTGGACATGAAAGCTTGGATGCGCGAGAAATTCATTCCGCAACGTGATTTAATTGAAGATCCCAAACACGAGGCGGAAGTACTCCACCAAGTTTTTGAGCAATTCGGCAGAAACTAACCGAACGACGGTGCCTTATTTGTCTTGCTCGCGTCTGATTTGCTCGAGCATTCTCTCAACTTGTTCTAGATTGATCTGGGCCGGTTGAGCTTGAAGAATCCAATCAAAGTCAGCAACTGCGCCGGAGTATCGGTTGGTTTGGTAACGCACCAACCCGCGTCGCAATCGATATTCGACATTGTCGCTATCCAGCGCCACCAGACCTTCCAGGTATCGGCGGACATCATCCTGATCGCGGACTCCTTCCGCTGAATTTCTCAGGTTGGTAAGAATGCGAATCAGTATTTCCGATGTCTTTTGTGCGCGTAGGTCGTCCTCCAAAGCTGGTCGCCGAAGCTCCTGCGAAATGAATTGCGTGGCTTCTTCGTCGGACATCCGTCGCGCTTTGTCGAACACATCAATCAGTTGAGTCGTTCCATCGACGGCTCGGTGACGCACTACGAAGTGTTTTGGCAAACCAACACCTTCGATTTTCAGGCCTAAGCGGCGTCCCAGTTCCATGTAGATAACGGACAACGTAATCGGCATTCCCTCTCGATCATCGAGCACTCGATCGATATGGTTATTGGCCTCGTGATGGTATTCTTCGCGGCTGCCTTGGAACCCGTTCTCTTCAAATAAGTACTGGTCCAGAGCTTTGAGTTTCTGCTGTTCGCTGGCGTTCTCTGGCATCTCTTGCTTAATTTCATTTGCCATCGAATTGACGCGATCGAGATAGTACTGCATATCGTTGTGCGGGTGATCCAGTGCCGCAATCAACAATGCACCCGCCAGCAAATCGTCGGGTTCTTCCGTCTTCAGGAGATTGCTCAGCCGCTCCAGCAGCGGCGCAATGCGTACATCGTCGGCAATTCGGCGCAGCCGATCCGCTTGTTGCGTCAGCGATTGAGCAATTCTCAGCAACTGCACCGATGAGACTTCGCTGCTTTCCGCGAGCGTCGCGATACTCGCTTGATCATCAGATTTGGAAAGTTTGTTGAGGTCTGGAATTTTTTCAAACCACTTCTTTCCGTTTTCGGATATCTCCTGCGCATCGAGTTTCTCGGACATTCGAAATTGCCGAAACTCGGCCCGCGTATCGCGAAACTTGGCCAAACCGACTTTGCCCGACGCAAATTTTTCGTGGCGAGTCTCAATAACCAGTTCGCCATTCACGAAACAGCGAATATGCGATGGTGCGACGCTGACCTTCAGCAGATTCCAGTCGCCTGGAAAATAGTGCCGGCTGGCGGTCTCTTGGATAATCTCCCAAGAATATACCGATGGGCCGTCGAAGCACGTCAGCCGCAATTTGCCAGCGGTGGGATAGAATCCGTAGTGTTTATCTTTGCCATCAGCGTGAAATGCCAGTCCGGCGGCCCCCGATTCGTTATCGAGTTTAACTTGCACTGCCAGCTCAAATGACTTCGCCGGAGTAGGAGTTTGGTACAAGCACAACGAGCGGCCTCCAAAACTGTCGCCGGCTCCTTGAACAAAGAGCATTCCGGCTCGCTGGTGCCATTGAGCGCCCATCAATGGTTGCCAGTGCTTGGTGTCGACGCGAGACATCCGTACCCAGCGGTCAATCGTCACTGGGTTAGTAGAGGCCATCAAGGCGCGCAGCCGAGCAACGGGAATTGCAAATCCCACATTCTCGACCTCCAGCGATTTCATGTTGACGATGCCGCGCACTTTCCCGGTTCGATCCACCAGCGGGCCGCCGCTGTTACCCGGTTCGATTGGCATGGCCATTTGAATCATTGGACGCGATTCGATTTCCCGAACTGCGGACACAATGCCCTGTACCACACTATGACGCAGTCCGCGCGGATTGCCAAAAGCCAATACATCAACACCTTGCTCAACAATCTGATCTTCGGCCAGTTCCAGCGGTTTTAGTTTTTCACCTGTGACCGCCACACGCACCAGCGCTAAATCGTCGGCGCGACTAGTGGCTTCGATTGCCACAACCTCCAGCCGTTTGTTGGGCCATAATTCGACTTCGATGGGTCTCCCCTCAGGAACCACATGTAAGTTTGTCGCGATCAGCCCATTCTCCGCAACGACAAACCCTGTTCCTAAACCAAACTCTCCCCCATCGCGATCTCGCATCCGAATCGTTACCAGCGACTGACGCACGCTCGAAACCAGTGACTCGTTGGATCGTTCGTCCGCCACCGGGATATTGGTTATCTTGTCGTCAGCGACTGACAGTTGACACAGGCACAATACAATTGCACACGACTGACAGCCTCGCATCGACCACCAAATTGATATCACGGCAATACACTCCGAAATCCATGAGGGCATCTGTACGGATAACAGTATAACAACTGAAATTCGCCAAATCGTAATTGCGTGGAGAACTTGGCCGAACTCCTCCCTGCAGTTTAGAGTCAATACCGTTCAACGAACGTGGGATAAGCTTCCAGCTTGTCAATATCTTGTGCAAGCAATGGCGAAACTCCGCTACAGGTTGACAAGCTGGAAGCTTATCCCACGTTCGTTGAACGGTATTGAGTTTAGAGTTGTGCAACTCTCTTAGCCTAGGAACGCAATTCCCGCGAATCCCATCGGCTTAATCCGGTGGGATTCGCGCAGTGCATTGTAAGACGGGAGCTGAAGGAACTGGAGGGCGAGCCGGCGGAATTCGATGTAGGCACGTCGTAGATTCCCAACTACAAAACGAAAACTGCGAGCGTTATTTTCGCTCGCAGTTAATGTTTCAATTCTGTCGGCAGCTCTCTTAGTTCAGTTGACTAGAGTGCTCCACCGGCGAGGAAGTCCTCGGATTCCTCTTGGATGATGATACGTGGCGTAACGGTCATCATCAGGGTACTGGTTTCGCGGCCAACCGAAGTATTCTTGAACAGACGATTGACGTAGGGAATCTTGCTCAAGATTGGAATTCCACGTTCGATTCGTCCCTCACGCATACGCTTGATACCACCCAGCAGTATTGTTCCGCCATCAGGCACGCTGACTGTTGTGGTAACCGAAGTGCTTGCGACGCTGGGCTGTTGTACCGTCGTACCTGTGACTATGGTTTCCTCGTTGTTGCGTTGGCCAGTGACCTTACCGGTTGGATCGAGAACATTTGTGCCATTGCGCGATGTTTCAGTCCCCTCGAATGTAAACGTGTCGACTCGATCAATTCGAGAGAACGTTGGGTTCAACGTCATGCGGACGTATTGCTTGTCTTGCGACACCACCGATTGAACGTTCAGGATGATGCCTTCGTTCAGCACGGTAATCACAGGTTGTTGTGCCACAGCGAAATCTGCAACTACTGGTGTCAAGCCAGTGACGAAGGGTCGTTGGACAGTATCGTTGATCGTAGCAAACTGGCCATCAAACATGGTTACTCGTGGTGCTTGGAGAACGTTGGTTCTCTGGTCGCCCTGTGCGGCTTCCATGAAGAAGAACGCTTCCAAGTCGCTGAGAATCGCGAACCCAAAAGTACCTGCCGTGGCTGGATCGAATCCACCGAAAGCCGGCACCGCTGACGTAAAACCACCTTGGCGGAACGTCAGATCCAAGTCGGCGGTCGATGTGAAGTTGTTCGTGAAATTCGAACCCAATCCGATCGCCACGCTGTTACCTTGATCCTCTGGAGGTAGTTCTCGCACGTTGTCGTCAATCTTGAGGTCAAAGTCGAGTCCGATTCTTTCAAAGAAGTTGTCGGTCAGCGTAATGAACTTGACTTCGATGGTAACTTGCAGGTCTTGCAGTTGACGCAGCGCCTCAAGCAGGTCCGCAATTCTCTCGTGCGTCGTTTGCGGAGCGCTAACTACCAACGACAGGTTACCAGGGTACGAATTCAATGTGCTTGCGCCACCATTCTGTGACCAAGTGTCCGGGTCGATGGTTTGCTGAATCAACGTTATCAAGGTATCGAAATCGGCTGCCGAGGCACCTCCACCGATCGGAGATTGATTCGCAGGGAATGCACCTGACGTACCGTAGCCCATGGCTGGATTAAATCCGAATACTGGTCCGCCACCATTTCCCGGTACTGGCCAGGGAATAATTCCTCCGGGCAACGGGTTGACTCCTCCAGGATTCACCTGTCCCAATACGTTCGCATTGGGATTCATCGAAGCCGCAGCGTATTGCGTTGGAGATGGATTCGCTTGCGTCGAACCATTTTGGACGATCAAGCCGCGGCCGAGCGACTCATAAGCAGACCTGATCGCGCCACCCATACCGCTGTTATAGTCCGTAATGAAATTGGGGATCGGCAATACAAGATCCGCAACTTTGTAGGTTTTCGAAACTAATGTCTTCGCGGAACTGCCCGCTGCGGTGATCAGCAAAACGTCATTTTGCACATCGTAGTCCAGCCCATGTTCGTTCAGCAGCAGATTCAGCGCGCTGCGCACCGTGATCATGGACTGCAGCGATAGGTTTATGGGTTGGTCCGTTTTGATTCCCTGGGCCGCCAATGCGGCTTGATTGATATGGATGGGAATTCCAGTCGCCTCGGACAGAGTCTTAATAACTTCGCTGAGCGGTCGATTCTGAAAGTCCACCGATACAGGCTGCCTCAGTTGTTCCCAAATGCGAGCTTCAGCCGGACTCATTTTAGATTCTTGTTTGGAGAATCTCGCGCGACTCTGAGAGATTGCTTCCCATGTCTTGGCGTCCGGGAACAGCAGTGGATTGCGATCATCAAAAGGCTTCGATGCGGATTCTGCATTGAACATAGCGTCGGCGAACAGATCTTCCTTCTCCGCCTTCAGACGTTCGTTTTCGACGATGCGCTTTTGCAAGCGAGCGTTTTGGTACAACACCGCTGCGATCGTTGAGTTGGGGTCGAGCTGGCCAACTTGCTTCGCTACAACCTCGGCTTCAGCTATGCGACGTTCGTCCATGAGGTCGTTGAACGTTTCCACCAGTGAAGCAATTTGTTGATCGACTTTGGCACGCTCCTCGGCTTGTAGCGACACTTGCTCATTGATTTGCCGATTCCGCATGTTCTGATCGATCGCAGCGCGATTCTGCGTCATATAAAGCTGGTGCGATGTAATAGCACGGTCGACAATCGACAACATTTGCTTTCTTGCGGCACCGTCAAGATCCGCTTCCGACACGCGAACTCGCAATGCTTGAAGTCGTTCGGCAACCACTTGAGGATTGGCGTCGCGTTCCGCTTCTGCTCGAGCAATTTCACCAGTAATTTCGCTGATCAGTCTGGTGCGCAATGTTAGAGACTCTTGATCGACGTTGTCGATTGGGCTGGCGGCCACTTCTTCTGCACCAGTTCGCGGCACCTGCACCGATTGCAGGCCCATCAATTTGTCTTTGATTTGAATACGCAGCGCCGGATCGAGTTCGCCTTGATATTGCCATGCTTGTTTGAACAGCTCGATGGCTTTGTCGCGATTTCCTTCGCTCAGGGCTTGCATACCTTGGCGATACAGTTCGTCACCACTTGCCCCAGAGGAACTGGTGGGATCAGGAACCGGCGTCGGGCGCAATTCGCTTTGGCTGGCTGCTGCCTGGACTTGGCTGGCGTCCTGCCCTGGATTGAACACACCCGACTGTACACTATCATCATCGGAGCGAATCGAACCGGTCGCAGCTATGACACCCGATGGAACCGCACCGCTTGTCGGTGCGTTATTCGCCGAGGGCGGCATTTGAGCGATCGGATTGATGGAGTTGTTAACGACTGCTCTGGTTGGAGAATAAGCTCCGGAGGCAGTCTGGCCAACCAGCGAAGCGATCGAAGCTTCGATGGGCTGGAGCGATTTTCTGGCCGCAATCACTCGTTGCTTTTCAACTCCCTCGGCTCTTACCTTGAGATCGAATTCGCGAATCTTGGCTTCGATTTGCGGATGGTTGGGCGGGAGGTTTTCTCTCCCACGCAGCGCCTCAGCGAAGGCCACTGCCGCGCCTTGTAAATCCTTTTTCTTGGCGAGCTCCAGCGATTGATCCAGCCACCGCAGGACGTGCTCCGGAGCCAACTTTTGAAGTTGCAACGTTGAAGGCACGGCCAGCGTCGCTGGTGCAGCCGCTGATTGTGTTGGCAATAGCGGCGGCAGCATTGGTAACTGCGACTGTGCTAAAGCAAGATTGGACGCGATTCCGGATGCGATGACTGCCGACAGCCATTGGGACCGTGGGGTAGCCGCGGAGGCCCATCGGCAAAGTCTTCGAACCTTTTGACGAGCGATTTCCTGACTCAACGCGACTCTCCTTCTTCGCGATGGTGATAACCGGCCTAGCCGGTTGGCGTCACCAGCATGGACACTGAAATGGCACCCAGCCTGACGGCCTCGAATCATAGTTTTTGAAGCTTCATCTGCCGGCACCCAGCCTTCGGTCATCATGACCAGGCCGAGTTTTTACCGTTCAAGCGAAGCTTCCCGTCCGACGCCAACTGGAATTGATTTACGTGAGCCACAAATCTATTTCACCTGCCGGGGACGATGGCAATCCATAGTGTTGCCCCCGGTTGAATACCTGATCCACCTAGCGTCGTCAATGTTTGTTTTCGGCAGCCCGTGTTAAAAAGTTCCGATTATTCCGGTAAGTTAAAAGAATCCGTCAATAAAGGCTGCGCAACCTTCCCACTCTTCCCAAATAGAAGTTACCTTCCAACTAAAGTCGCTGTCCCGCAGGGAAAGCCTGCCGATGGACTGCCAGTGGAAGAGCGTCGGCGTGATGCAATTCGTCCCGTATCCGGCATAACTTTTGGTGAAACAGCGATCGCGCGCGTCCCAGTTGTGCAACACTACTTGCGCACTCGAATGTCGTGTCAGCATCGAATTCGAACTAATACGAACTGCTGGTTTCGGCAAACATTTCTGGGCGCCTGGATTGGCAAGGAATTCCAGCTTCTTCACAGACCTTGTCGAACGCTGCTTGGGCGGCCGAAACGATCGCATCCCGAGTCATATTGGAATTTGACGTCGAGCTATGGCCCATGGGCGTTAAAGGTCCGGAGTACCCGGCCGAAGCAAAATGGGAAAGGATGCGAACGTTGTCGATTACCTTGGTCGTCCCAGGCAGCAGCCGATTCTTTAGAGTAGCGTCTGATTTCGCAATATCCTCGCCAATATCGGCAATTCGCAATGAAACGATTCGATCGGCTGGCAGCTCCACTATTTGCTCAAAGGTACCACCACCTACATGCCATTGCCAAGAGTCGACCGTAAGTCCAACATTCTTGGAAGTGCACGAACGGAAAAGTGCTAAAAAGCCCTCGACGTCGGATACAAACTTGAATTGCTTATTCGCGCCTAGATCGGCGGCAGCAGAAAAATGCAACCCAACTTTGATATCTTCCTTTGCCATAACCGCAGCAACTTCGTCGATACGCTTGCGAATGACACTAAAAAACTCGTGATAGGGCAATCGATCGGTTGCGGGTGGAATTCTCAACATGCCCTGAGGAGCCCCTACGCGCTTCGCGATTTCTGCGGCGCCATGTAATTGTGCCAATCGAACGCCATAGGCCGAGTCATCGTCATCTAAATCGATAGGAATCTCAAATCCACCCACTCGAATCTTCGAGCTGGTCAAATACCGCGCTGCTTTCTCGAACGAACCACGTTGGGAGCGCTTTACAAGATCACCAAGGTCGATATCAACGCCCTTAAACCCATAGGTCATCGCCAATTCAATTACCTCGCTTTGGCGACCTGAGATGCCGATCGAAGAGGGGTTTAGATTCTTGTACATCAATTTCTCCTGGCACACTAAATACTCGAAACTCTGGGCATTTTTGATTTGGCGCGGCAACTCCGTGTCGCGTCGAGATCTGTTCAAAACCCGATTTTATTTACAAGCGAATTATGCCATACGGTCTCTAATACGACCAGGGGAGCAGCCGAATCGCAGAATAGCCGTTCATGGAGCCCGCAGCGTGGCAAGATTTTGACAACTTGTTCAACCACCAACGATTACGGTGGGGTGGCCAGCGACCTCAATCGGTTGTGTGGTTTCAGTGGCCTTCCACAAAATCTAACCATTGGCACTTGCTCCCGCACAAGTCGCGATAAGATGTTCTTTGGACTCCAACGATAGGAAGGAACACGGATGACGACCAAGGAAAAAAGAAAACGTCCGGCGGATTTGCCGAAAGCTGAAGAGATTCTGGATCGCGCACCACCCTGCGACATCTCGGCGGAGATGGGTGTCTTGGGCAGCATTCTGATCATGCCCGACGTGTGCGATGATCTGACGATGGTCTTGCGGGCTGACGATTTCTACGATGACGCCAACCGCAAGCTGTACGGACACATCATGCAGATGATCGATGCGGGGCAAAAGATCGATCCCACTTTGCTGGTAAATCGACTTAAGACTGCCAGCGATTATGAGCTGATTGGCGGCAGTGCCTACTTAGCGAAATTGGCCAACAGCGTCGCTAACGCGGCGCACGCTTTGTACTACGCCGACATCGTACGCAGCAAAGCGACATTTCGCCGCTTGATCGAGGCGGGGACCAGCATTTTGCGCGATGCCTACGATGAATCCATGGATGCCAAGGAGTTGGTATCTCAAGCCGAGCAGCGAGTGTTTCAGATTCAAGACGAACGCAGCAGCAACTCTGCTGATACCATCGGCGATCTATTAACGCAAGCCATGGAGCGCATTGACGCTCGTTTGAAAGGCGTGCATACCGACGGTGGCGTCGACACGCATTTTACCGACTACGATGCGATGACCGGCGGCTTGCACAACGGCGAACTAGTGATCCTTGCAGCCCGACCTAGTATGGGCAAAACGGCACTCGCCATGAATGTCGCGGAAAACGTCGTACTCAAGAGTAATGTCCCGGTGCTGTTTGTCAGTTTGGAAATGTCGGGCATCGAACTGGCCGATCGCTTGCTATGCTCCGTGGCTCGAGTGAACGGCCATCGTTTGCGCAACGGAACGATCAGCCAAGAGGATCGGCAGCGTTTGGTAAAGAAGGCGATCGAGATCAGCAACGCACCGCTGTACGTCGATGATTCTCCCAGCCGCAGTGTCAGCGAAATCGCGGCAGTTGCACGACGTATCAAACAACGTGAAAAGCGTCTGGGAATGATCGTTATCGACTATTTACAATTGATCGAACCCGACAATTCCAAAGATCCTCGCCAGGAACAGGTGGCGAAAATCGCGCGACGACTAAAGACCTTGGCCAGGGAACAAGAGGTTCCGGTGCTATGCCTGGCCCAGCTCAACCGACAGGCGGAAGACAGCAAAGACCATCGTCCGCGCCTCAGCCATTTGCGCGAATCCGGAGCCATCGAACAAGATGCC
>SYJV01000113.1 GCA_005798335.1 Planctomycetaceae bacterium
ATTGCCGTCAGCGTAACGAACGGTTGCCAATAGTGCATCGCTTCACACAAGTTTGCAGCAACCGCCAAGGGCATGTCGGAGGCGATGTTCGGCGAACTGCTGTCTATCGTGGCCACCGCCAACATGACCAACCGCCTGGCCAACGGTTTCGAGATTCCACTCGATGAAAAATTCAAGAACCAATAGTTGCCGTTCCAAGTGGAAGCCTGGGCCATGGAATGCCGGCACGAATGAATCGAGGCGGTCATACGCCTACGAAGCTGGGACGAGCGCCATATTGTCGCGATGAATGACTTCTTCGTAGGGACATTGGCCCAAGATTTCTTCGATCTTGGGTGAGCGGCAGCCGCGTATTTGCAGAATCTCTTGAGAGCTGTAATTCGTCAAACCGCGCGCGATCTCTTTTCCTTCGCGGTCAATCACTGAAACTATATCACCCTTGGCAAAGTCGCCAGCGACTTCGCTGATGCCGATCGCCAGCAGGCTTCGGCCCTCGAATGATATTGCTTTCACGGCTCCTTCGTCCACTCGAACCTCGCCACAACATTGAGCAGTAAAACCAATCCAGCGTTTTTTGGGAGCCAAGCCGCGCGATTGGGGCAAGAACAGCGTGCCCAGCAGCTCCCCTTGTGACAGCCGAACTAGGACATTCTCTTGTCGGCCGCCAGCGATGATTACCGGCGAACCACTACCGGTTAGAAACTGAGCAGCTTTCAATTTGCTCGCCATACCACCTTTGCTTAGTCCCGTTCGACGATCCTTGACCAAGTCAAAAACGGGAGAGTCAATTTGAGCGACACTATTAATAACTGAGGCAGACGGATCGCTGGGATCGCGGTCGTACAATCCCTGCACGTCGCTGAGGATTACCAGTAAGGGTCGCCAGAGCAATCCCGCAACCATGGCTGCCAAACGATCGTTGTCGCCAAAGGTCGTCTGCAACTCTTCGACCGCGACGGTATCGTTCTCATTGATGATCGGGACTACGCCGAAACGCAACAGCGACATCAACGTATTGCGGACGTTCAAATAACGCGTTCGATCGTCTAAGTCGTCGGCGGTCAACAACATCTGCCCTACATGCCGCTCGCGCTCAGCAAAGAACCGCTCGTAGGTTTGAATCAAGTGCGCTTGGCCAACCGCCGCCACAGCTTGTAGCTGAGCCAAGTCGGTAGGGCGACCAGATAATCCCAGGCAGCCTATCCCCGAGGCAACTGCCCCGCTGCTGACCAACAGCACTTGCTTGCCTTGGTTCCTGATCGCGATTAACTGATCCGAGATCGCCGCGACTTGATTGCGATCGAGCCGTCCGTTGGCGTCGGTCAAAACTCGAGAGCCGACTTTTACCACCCAGATATCGGCTGAATCTATGATCGATTGGCGGTTTGGGTCGTTCATCAAATTTGGCGTGTAGAGTGAGATTGCATGCCTGCTTCAGCCGAAATAAAGGGCATAAAAATTCGTTCGGACGAATTGTAATGGCTACCACATCCGATTCAAAGGGACGATCCTCTGCAACACCGCGCTGCAATCTGAATTGCGGCTGCTAGCGAAGGCGAACAACGCGCTGGGCTTCGACATGATTGGTCTTCAAGCGTGGCAAATATCCTCGCAGTCCATAAATGCCAACCGGTTGATTAAGAAATCTTCCGAGGTTCAGGCCAGCGATTGGGCTGACGTACACGATCACTTTTCCACTGTCGTCGGTCAGCGCATACATCTCCGCATGACGGTCAATTTCGGAATGAACCGGTACTAACCAACCGGTAGCGTCGTAAGGCAAAGCGGGTCTAGCTGAGGACAATGTTGGCTCGGACGTCGCTCTGCCTGTCAATGACGCGGTGCCGGAAACATCGCCTGCATTGTTCGATCCATCATCGCGACCAGTCAGTTTCGCTGAAGCCAATTGAAATGCGGAATTCCACGTTCCCAAAGGAGCGAGTTGACCAGTTTGAACGAGATTGCCCGGTTGACTTACGGGTGCACCAACTAGTGTTGCATTCCTGGTCGCCAAACTTTGGAAACTCTCGATGCGTTCCAGCAATAATCTGGCTTCTCCTCGTTCGAGCGCCGTGGCACCGTGTTCCACCAAGTATCGCGAGCGCTCTGCCAGTGGCGCGAGACTCCAGGTTGACATAGGTTGAGCGACGATCTGGCTGACCGCCAAATGAATGTCGTTCAGGTTGTTGGTAGTGAGCGCCAAGTACGGACGCTGCGAGTCGGCAGCAGGCAATTCCGATGCGGCTTGCTGAATGCCATACCAGTTGTCATTTGTGGTATCGGTCGAGCCCAAGTAGTCGTCGGGTTGCCCGATATCGTTTGGTCTATCAAGCGTGCTGGCTACCTGTGTTGATGCTGGGAGCACCGCTCGCGTAGTGGTATCCAGCTCTCCATACAATATTCGTTTGTTGGCACTATCATAAACCGGTGAATCAACAGTCGCTTTTGCGAATGATTCGGCATCGGAGTCAAAATATTCGCGTTCGTTTGCCAAACGGCGAGCACGCAAGTCGCGAGGATCTCGCCAACCGCGTTGCTTAATCATCTTAGCGAAATCCGATTGGTCTCCCTCTATCGCATCGTCGCTGGAATTTGTCGCGGTTGCGCCATTGGAATTCGCGGCAGATCGAGTCATCATACTGGACTGCTGGCGCGATTGTGGTTTCTGTTGCTGCCCGTTGGCAAATCCCAAGAACTTCAATCCGCTGGCAGTAAAGTCAAATGCGTGGAATCCAGCCCAGGGATCGGTTCGAGGTTGTTGCCGACTATTTTGCTGCTGGTTGGCCGAGTGCGTGTTATTGCTTTTGCTGGCTAATGATTTTTTTGTTGGAGCTGCCGACTCTCGAAAACTCGCGGGCTCAACGGAACTGGTTTGTTTTCGAAGAGATTCCGCAGAATCCGCTACCGCTGATTCGTTGGCTTTGCGAGGCTGAGCGATCATAGTCGGTGGCGAAAACGATACTGCTTCGGAGCGTATCCAACGGAACTCGCCATTGGGCGGAGTGATCTTGTACCACAGCGCTGGCGGTTCATCTTGGCGGTTAATCGTCGCTTCGTCTAAGACGTTTAATTTCTCTCCACGTTGCAATTGAATCTGCCAACGAAATTGTTTGGCTGTACCAAGCTCGGTTCCGATCCAACTAACGGCAGATTCGTCGGTTACTTCAACTGTCTTTCCTCCAGGTAGCAAAAAGCCTTGGCTGGCGGGTAACCAACTGAAACTGCCACCGGGTGGACGAATGCCATACCAACCGCTTTCAGTCGCCTGAAAGATCTCGATCGCGTCACCGCGCTTGAGATGTCCGGTTGGATAGTAGTGTTTGTCGGGTCCGGCGTAGACCTCTGCCCGTTCAACTTGAACGTAGTAAGTTTGCGGCCATTTCATTTCAGCTGAAAACGCGATCCCCGAACCGATTACTGCATGTACTATTAACAGATGCATCGACAATATCAGTATTTCAAAACTGAACCCAGTACGCGGTGATAAGTGAGGATGCGGCATAGTGAAACTCCATCGCGATTCAATTCTGGTCAGGTTTCAGGGATTTCACGCGACATGGTTTTTCAGCGCACAATTCCCCAGTTAGTAAATAGACGAATCGGAACCGGCGATCAATATCGACTGGGGGTTTGTTCCGAGTGCATCTTGAGGCTTCGTAGTAAGTTGAGACGACGAAGGTAAGTCAATCATAGAAACTAGAGTATCTTTGGTAAGCTGGGTACATCATGGCTGTGTAAGGCGAGCGGCAGATG
>SYJV01000114.1 GCA_005798335.1 Planctomycetaceae bacterium
CCAAGTTATGATCGACGCCTTAAAGTCAATCAATCGGGGCGAGGGTTCCTCGCTTGCCTGTTTCGCGTTTGCTAGCGTGTGGAATCGAGCTTTGTGAAAAGAAGCGTGGGTTGTCATTTTGGTGGGGTCGTGTTGCTGGTTCTTTTTGCAGCTCACCACGCTGCTGCGCAGAGCGAATCGTTGATCATCTCCTTCGCCGACCTGCAGCCAGCGCGGCAAACAAATATCGATCCAGTCTTGGAACCCAAAGCACTAGCGGATCCGCTGGCGACCGACCAGCGTCTCCCGGAGCCGGTATTTCCGATTCCTGAAGCGCCACCCTATTTGTGCAATCCCGCGTCGAGTCCACTGGGTTTCGCTGGCAAGACCGGCGTTTTCCCGGAAGAGTCACAGAGTACCAGTCATTTCGTGCCGGTCGAGGATCGTTGGCGAATCGGATTCGGGCAATGGGATCGTTACGACAAAGGGCATCCCATCGGCGACGACTACCCGTACGTCGAAGGCGCTTGGTACGACCCTTATAATCAGAATGTGCTCAAGGGTGATTACCCGCTCATCGGCCAACACACATTTCTGAAGCTGCAGCTTAAGAATCAAAACTTGTTCGAAGGACGGCAGGTCCCAACGCCGACAACTCCGTTCGAAGCGACGCGCAATCCAGGTCAAAACGAGTTCTTTGGAGACCCGGATCAGTACATGTTCGTGCAGAACAACTCAGTCGCCTTTGACCTCTTTCACGGCGACGCAGCGTTCAAACCCGTCGATTGGCGTTTGCGGCTGAACATGATTTACAATTTGAATCATCTGGTCGCCGATGAATTCGCCATAGTTACACCCGATGTCCGAGACGGGACCAGTCGATTCCGGCAAGACTTTGCTTTGGAGGAGTGGTTTTACGAATCCAAGCTAGCGGACTTGGGCCCCAATTACGACTTCGTGTCGGCGCGCGTTGGTTCGCAACCGTTCACCAGTGACTTTCGCGGGTTCATTTTTTCGGACATCAATCGCGGAGTGCGATTGTTCGGCAGCCGACTATCTAATCGTGATCAATACAACGTGATCTGGTTTGATCAAACAGAAAAGGACACGAACAGTCTACTGAACACATATGACGATCGACATCAGAATACGCTGATCGCGAATTACTATCGGCAGGATTTTGTTTGGCCAGGCTACACGACGGAATTGAGTTACCATTTCAATAATGATAAACCTAGCTTCGAATTCGATCGCAATCGATTTCTGGTACGTCCCGACCCGGTGGGAGTGTTTGCTGAACATCGAGTCAAATCACATTATCTAGGATGGGCGGGCAACGGGCACATCAATCGCTTTAACATCAGCCATGCAACTTACTATGTACTGGGCGAAGATGAATTAAATCCGCTGGCAGGCGAAGCCCAGACCATTCATGCGTGGATGGGAGCGCTCGAACTGTCCTATGATCGCGATTGGATGAGGTTCCGTTGTTCCTATTTCTATTCTTCTGGCGACAAAGACATCACCGACAATCGCGCGGAAGGTTTTGACGCAATCTTTGATAATCCCAATTTCGCGGGCGGCGAGTTCAGTTACTGGAATCGTCAAGCGATCCGGTTGTTCGGGGTCAATCTCACCAACCGTCTCAGCCTGGTCCCCAATCTCCGCAACAGTAAATTTCAGAGCCAGACTAATTTCGTCAACCCAGGACTCCATTTGCTGAATGTCGGTATCGACAGCGACCTGACGCCGAAAACCAAGTTGATTACTAACGCCAATTACCTTTGGTTCAACGAGACGGAAGTATTGGAAACGTACGTTTTCCAGGGTGAAATACGCAATGAAATTGGCCTGGACTTGAGTGCGGGAATTGAATACCGTCCCTTGTTGAACAACAACATCTTGATCGTCTCGGGGCTTTCTGGACTATTGGTCGGGAAAGGATTTCGAGACTTGTATCAGCCATTGCAAGGAGACGTGCGCGACTTGGCGGCTGGCTTTCTGGAAATGGCGTTTGAGTACTAACGGTCGCCTTTCGCTCCGCGAAAAGGCTGCGGAGCGAATCGTCGCGATATGCCATTTACATTCCACCACGAATCATTCAGTCGCCTGAAGTTTCCGAGAACTAGTTTGTGGGCGCAGTTGGTGATCTCGTGGCTAGGTCCAATCGCGCTAGCGCTGGTTAACTTGACGCTCGCGGGTGCGCAACCTGCTGTCATTCGAATTGCCGATTCGCGCACTGCGCCTACGAGTTCAACCAGTCGCTATCACACGCCAGTCGCACCTGCGCGTGCTGGCGAAGATCCTTGGGGACCGGCTCGTCAACTGGGAATTGCGGGCAACGCCAGTTACCCAATTCCACAGCCCCTGGAACACGTCGACTTGATGCGCCAGTCGGCTCACGATGCATTCGCCAAGAGCGGCTCCTGTATCGCTTGCCACAACGATGTGGGGACGATGCACTCTTCGCACACTGTCCAACTGGGATGTACCGATTGCCATGGCGGAAACGCTACGGCACCAACCAAGAGTGAAGCGCATATTCCATCGAGGTTTCCTCAGTTGTGGCCGTCCGCAGCCAATCCCGTTCGCAGTTATGCCTTACTCAATCACGAGAGTCCCGAGTTCGTACGATTCGTCAACCCTGGCGATTTGCGAGTGGCCCACATCGCGTGTGGTCAATGCCACGCCAATGAAGTCTTGCAAGTTCGCAAGAGCATGATGACGCACGGATGTATGTTGTGGGGAGCCGCTTTGTACAACAACGGAGCAGTTCCCAACAAATTCCCGCGATACGGCGAGAGTTACTCGATGTTGGGCAACCCTCAGCGCATGCAGACAGTACCATCACCGACGCGCGACGAAATGTTGCACAAAGGAATTTTGCCTTATCTAGATCCGTTACCCCATTTCGAGATTTCTCAGCCAGGAAATATCTTGCGCATCTTTGAGCGCGGAGGTCGCTTTCGCGCTGAGACCGGCATCCCCGAGCGACTTGAAGAACCGGGTCGCCCGCGCGAACGACTCAGCACGCGTGGCCTCGGGACGGAGAATCGTACCGACCCCGTCTTCATCGGATTGCAGAAAACTCGTTTGCTGGATCCAACGCTCAATTTCCTGGGCACGAACGACCACCCTGGAGATTATCGATCCAGCGGTTGCAGTGCATGCCATGTCATCTATGCGAACGATCGTTCGCCAATCGCCTCGGGTCCGTTTGCGAAGTATGGTCACCAAGGTACTGCCGCACCCGCGACCGACGACTGGGTGACTGCGGTCGACCCGACTATCTCCAAAACGGAACCCGGCCACCCAATTCAACACAAATTTGAACTGCGCATGCCAACCAGCCAATGCATCGTTTGCCACATTCATCCAGGGACTAATGTGCTGAACACTTATCTTGGATATATGTGGTGGGACAATGAAACCGATGGCCAAGTCATGTATCCCAAACATCAGAAAGATCCGTCCGCTGAAGAGCTGATGGAAACATCGTGGTCCAATCCCGAAGAAGCCGCTGCGCGTGGGTTGTGGGGCAATCCCGAGTTTCTCAAGTGGGTCAGCGACTTGAACCCGCAACTACGCCATACCCAATTCGCCGATTTTCACGGCCATGGATGGGTCTTTCGCGCCGTCTTCAAGAAAGATCGCCAAGGCCGATTACTGGACCAGGACGGCGATGTTGTACCTGCACCATCTACCCAGCAGTTGATGGCTGCTGTTGCTCCACCCACGCGGCACGAGCAAATCTATGGTAAACAGCGGGACGGTATACCGGTACATTTGCTGGATATCCATATGGAAAAGGGCATGCACTGTACCGATTGTCACTTTCACCAGGATTCGCATGGTGACGCGAATCTGTATGGCGAAGTTCGCGCGGCGATCGAGATCCAGTGCGTGGACTGTCATGGCGACTCGAACGAGACGTTGCTCTCGATGGTTGATAGGCAACTCAATTCCGGCCAGCCGCCTCGGTTGGGGACGACTGGTCCAGCATCGCGACCGGACGGAGTTAACTTGCTGGCGCTGAGAACGACCTTTGGACAGCCTCGTTTCGAAATACTCCGCGCTCTCGGTCAAAAGCCGAAACTGATCCAACGCAGCACCGTGGAAAAGGATCTGTGGTGGGAAGTTGTCCAGACCGCCGATACGATCAATCCAAACAGTTCGCATTACAATCCGCGCAGCCATATCGCCAAGACCGTGCGTATGGACAGCGATGGCAAATTGCGCTGGGGCGATGCTGCGCCAGATCAACGCTGCGCTCATCAGCACGAAAAAATGAGCTGCGTTTCGTGCCACAGTTCATGGAATGCAAGCTGCTTTGGTTGCCATTTACCACAGAAGGCGAACGTAAAGGCACCCGCGCTGCACAATAATGGCGATGTGTCTCGCAATCGCGTGGCATACAATTTTCAAACTCTGCGCGACGATGTCTTCATGCTCGCGCGCGACGGCAACGTGACCGGCAATCGCATCGGGCCGGCGCGCAGTTCGTGCGCCGTTCACGTGGGCAGCTACAATGCCAATCGCGAATCGATCTACGTTCAGCAACAGACGATCAGCGGCGAAGGACTCAGCGGGATCGCCTTCAGTACTAATGTGCCACATACTGTTCGCGGTGGCGGAGATTGGCGGCGCAGCCAGGGACGCGTCGGCCCTGGCACGACTGAAACTAAATCATGCACGGATTGCCACACTTCCATCAACAACGACAACAACGCCATCATGGCGCAGTTGCTGATGCAGGGCACAGGCTTTACCAACTTTATCGGCAAATACTGTTGGGTCGGCGCGGGTGAGCATGGCATGGAAGCCGTCGTGGTCACGGAGAATGCAGAACCTCAGGCCGTAATTGGCAGCACCCTGCATCAAGTCGCTTACCCTGATAACTACCACAAACATCTGGAACACAAACGCGAATTGAAACATGCCCATGAACATCCGGGCAAGGATATCATTGAGAACCTCAGTCCGCGATATCGCAAACCTGAAATACTCTCCTTGCAACAGCGAGGCGAGTTTCTCTACGCAGCATGCGGAGAGGGAGGCCTGCGTGTTTTTGACACTGCCTTTATCGACCACAAAGGGTTCTCGGAACGCATCGTAACCGCGCCGGTCTCTCCCTTTGGCCAGCGTTTGTACGTCCGCACGAAATACGCCACATCGGTAGCCGCCCCGACAACGATCGCTCCAGATCCGACACGTACGCATGTTCCAGAAAACAGCGAATCGTCGGTTCACGGTTTGTACGCCTACATTTACGTCACCGACAAATACGAGGGGTTGATCCTAGTCAGTGCTGCAACGCTGCTGGATGGAAATCCCACCAATAATTTTCTTGAGCGCGAAGTCACCTTTAATCCACAAGGTGTGTTGTGCGGCGCAAAGAGCGTCACGATTGCTGGCACGTTTGCTTACGTTTGCTGTGACCAGGGACTCGTTGTGGTCAACATCGCCGATCCAAAGCAACCGGTGATCACAGCGGTTGTTGGTGGTGAGGCAATTGTAAAGCCCAAATCGGTTGCCGTGCAGTTTCGCTATGCTTTCGTTTGTGATGAGGAAGGCGTCAAAGTGCTGGACGTGACGAATCTGGCTGCGCCAGTACCTGTTCATGGTGTACCCATGCGCGAAGCCAACAGCATTTACCTGGCTAGAACTTACGCTTACGTCGCGGCTGGCCAGGATGGGCTCGCGATACTCGATATCACGCAACCCACTGCCGCGGTGGTGGACCAGATGTACTCCGCAGACGGTTGCATCAATGATGCTCATGACATCAAGTTGGGAATCACCAATGTCAGTCAGTTTGCATATATTGCGGATGGCCACAATGGTCTGCGCGTCGTGCAATTGACCAATTCCGAGACCGAAGGTAACGACGGGTTCTCTCCACGTCCAACTCCATGTTTGATCGCAACGCGAAAACTGAAGCACGATGCCGAGGCGCTGTGTATCTCGCGAGGTGTGGATCGCGACCGCGCGGTGGATGAATCCGGAAACCAAATCGCGGTCTTCGGTCGGATTGGGGCTCGGCCATTCAATCAAGCTGAAACCAGAAAAATGTTCTTGCGTCCCGACGGCGCACCCTATTTCGTCTCGGACGATCCCTTTGACCCATTAATTTTCCAGTACCCGCGAGAGCTCTATCAGCGCGTACAATCGCAAAAATAACGATCAACAATCCTTGCAGGCACTGACTGTGCCCTATTCACAGCCATCGCTCAAAGCCGGCGACCGCAATCCAGTTTCAACTGGCGAATTGCTTTATTGCGTCTTCCCACAACGAACGAATGAGTCTCAATCGCCGTTCGACGGTGGCCAGAGCCTTACCGATCTTATCCGCAATTTCTTTAGAGGTGAGGCCCTGCATTTTCCAGGACGCGATCTGCCTCAATTCGTCGTCAGGTAGCATTCCGAACAAGCGTTCGATCTCTTCTTCGATTTGTACGACAAATTCTGCAGTAGGCTCGCGATCCAAAACCTTTTCTAAACTCCGCGCTCCTGCTTCGACCTCGTCACGCGTGAGCAACGCCGATTCGTTCAACAGTTTGCCACCACCGCGCTTCTGCCGTTACTCGTCGCGGATCGCGTGACTGACCTTGCGAATTGTGATCGCAACCAGCAATTTCCACAAACTATCGCGGTCAGCAAGTACCGCAAATTTTCCCTGGCTCATTCCGACACACAGGCTGTTGAGCGCACTGAGCGCCACATCTTCCCCGTCGGCGGGAATTCGAGCAAGGGATTGCAGTCGCCTACCAGCAATCGTTGACAGACGGACAAAGTAGCGATCCCATAACCGCTGCGCAGCGGTTTCATCTCCCCGTTTTAGATCGGATATCCACTGTGTCACACTGTCATCGTTAGCCATCTAGCAATCACTCGAATTGGCTGAAATGCTCCTCAGGAGTGGCCAAGTGTACTCCTGCAAAGTACCTGGGTCAATTATTCAAACCGCCGTAATAAATGCATGACCAAACGAAACACGTCAGAAACTTCAGGACTTGCTCGGGCCAGCGATATTCTTCATCAACTCGATATAAAATCTGACCAGGTCAATGTAGTCACGTCGCGCGATACGTTCGTCGATTCCATGAATCCGCGTTAATTCCGATTGGTTCAGTCGCACTGGAGTAATGCGATAAATGTCAGGGCACAAATCGACGTAGTGAATGGAATCCGTGCCTCCAACCAGCACAAATGGAGCGACGATGACTTCGGGGTAAACGCTTGTAACGGTGCGTTGCAGCTCCTGGAAAGATTCCGCCAGTGGATCCGATATCGGTGGCGCTTCGCGAGCATTGGGCAGCAAGCGAACATCAATGCGAGGATCGTTCAAGGTTGAGTTGATTTGTGCCAGCAGAGATTCGATTGTATCGCCGGGCAATAGGCGGATATTCAGTGTCGCTAGCGCGGAAGTCGGCAGGACATTCTCTTTGATAC
This sequence comes from Planctomycetaceae bacterium, assembly GCA_005798335.1. Lineage (GTDB taxonomy): Bacteria > Planctomycetota > Planctomycetia > Pirellulales > Pirellulaceae > Aureliella. The sequence goes on from SYJV01000114.1 coordinate 7,432, forward strand.
CGCCACGGATCATCGTGGGAACCACCGTGGTGCGCAACGCAGCATTACCGCTGGGCGTAGCTTCTAGTAACCGTTTGACCACGGGACTAAAACACCATCGGTTCGCGACTGCCAAACGACTCAACAACGAATCCATCTCTGGCCCAACGAAGTCGAGCATAGCGTTGGCACCACCATCGAGTCGTGTTGGCAGCGGATTTGTTTGCAAACGTTGGAGACCTGCCGCCAAGATGCCGATCGCAGTCTCGTTAGGTGGCATTGAAGAGTGGCCTCCCATGGCGATCCGCGCGCTCAACTCGAGGCTCGCATACCCTTTTTCTCCAATTCCAATCAAAGCAACTGGGCGCGATACTCCTGGGAAACCGTTTAGAATGCAACCGCCTTCGTCGATGATCAAGTGCAAGCGGATCCCTTGCGCGTGCATCCACTGCGCGATGCGTTTGTTGCCATTGAGTCCTCCCAGCTCTTCATCGTGACCCAGCGCGAGGTAAATCGAACGCTCGGGATGAAACCCTTCGCGGCGTAGGTAAGTGGCGGCTTCCATCCATGCACAGACGCTGTCTTTCGAGTCCAACGCACCGCGACCCCAGACGAATTCGTCATCACTGTGGCCGGCGAAGGGTGGATGAGTCCATAACTTGACCGTTTCCGGCTCAACAGGCACGACGTCATAGTGCGCAAGTGCCAACATCGCCGGCAAGGCAGGATCGCTTCCCGGCCAATGATAGAGAAGGCTCAGATTTCTTGGATCACCAAACTCGGTACCGGTGAGTACGTTTAGCGGACCAAGATGAACATCAGGAAAGACGGCGCGCAGATAACTCTGAAATTCGACAAATTTTGGTAAATCGGCACGCGCTGAATTCTGTGTAGACACCGTCGCAATCTTGATCGCACCTGACAATCGCTCGGTTAACTCGCTGGCGTTCAAATCTACTTGTGGCGCTGTCGGAACGCGCACCTGCCGTGATTTGAAGCGATTGGCGTTTATCGTAAAACATATTATGAGGCCGACGCCAGCAATCGATAATCCAATTGCACCGTGTTTGCAGATGGTGCGCAATCGAGGCAAGTGTCGCGATCCTGTGCGCACTTGTTTAACCTTGAACCTCGATTTGACTGAGATACGTCTTGGCCTCAGCCAGAGTGACTACGTCGGCAAATCGCGCCTGAATATCAAACAAAGTCCATTCGTGAGCGATGGCAGATCGATCTTCGACCGCTTCGCGAATGATGACTGGTTTCAAATGCAAGACCTTGGCGTCGGTCGCCGTGGCGCGCACGCACGCGCTGGTTGAACAGCCGGTTATTAGCAGCGTATCGACGCGCTGTTCAATAAGGTGCCCCACCAAGGCGGTTCCAGCGAATGCGCTGGCATGCTCCTTGATAACCAAGTACTCATCCGCCCGACGTTCGACACGTTCGTCAATCTCGCAGGCTCGTCGATCCCACTTGCGAAAGTTAGGCGAATAATCCGCGGCGGATTTGAACTGAGGTTTGTCTTCGAATGGCGATGTGGTGTAAATAATCGGCAACCGTTTGCCGCGCGCCAGCGCCAGCAATTCTTGGATCGCTTGAATGGCTCCGTCCAGTCTCGCCGATCCGCCAGCATACGCATCATCCGTCCAGCCATAGGCCATATCGATCACGATCAGTGCAGGCTTGACTCCGAATCCGAACTTGCCTTTAAAGATACCTCGTTTTTGATAATACGCTTCGACTTCTGCCATCGCAACTTTGAGGCATTCCAGCGAATTCATAACGCGTTCTCTCTTTCCGGTTACTAAGATTCGGTGAATTGAGTCTGTGCATCTGGGGTGCGTGCAACGTATAAACGGAGGCGAAGGCTCCAATAATATTGTTTACTTCGCTGCGGCTGCAGAGGCTTTCGAGTCAACAGGTTGGGTCGCGCTAACCACGCGAATGCTCTCGCGATCGGTATAGACTTTACCGTGCATATCGGTGGTCTCAATTTCGACGTGATGAGTTCCGATCGACATGACGGCGGGTAGGAATCCTCGCCAAAGGTGGTCCGTTACGCTTGCCTCGGGCAAACTGATCCCCAGCGGCTTGATAGGGCCAGCTTCTAATTTCTTCATGGCCGCATAATACGGGTCGACGGCGTCGATGCGCTCAAGTTCTTTCCAATGGCTGTCTGGCAGAACTCGCATACGAACAGTCGATTTCTTGGATCCATTGAATACATTGACGACCACGGCGGTTGAAATGGCTTGGGCAGTCGTAATCTCTTCGGGCATGTGGATGTTCATTTGATAGCTCGCAGATCGCCGCGCCGCGCGAAATTCGAGATCATATTTGGTGCCATCAAATGAGATGATTGAGTAACCGTTAGGGCCACCGTCGCTCATTGTTGCGTGCGGAATCCCCAACTCGTCCGGAGCACCTCGCCACCAACTGCCGCACACGGTCACATTCACGATGTGGTGGTGAGGCTCCGGTCCCATCCAACCGTCTTCCTTGCCGATAAAGTGATGCTTCAGAAAATGGGTGTGGGCAGAAATCGACAGCGTAAATCGGCGTCGTTCGATCAAGCGATATAGCGCCAGCCGGTCTTCGACTTCGATTAATGGCACGTGCATCATCAGCACGACCAATTGTTCTTGGGGCACCAAAGCCAAATCATTGCGAATGAACTCCATTTGTTCGCCGCCTAGTCCGCCGGTAAAACGCCCGCGCTGTCCATTGTTTGGACCGTGCCAAGTCACGTCGTCTAGCGCGAGGAAATGCACCGGTCCGTAGTCAAACGAATAATAGTTCGGACCATAAAATCGTTCGTACGTCTCGTCTGAGTGTTTGTCGTCAGGTGAATCGGTATTCATATCGTGGTTGCCGATAACGTTGTACCACGGAATGCCGATCAGCGCGATCGCTTGGTTATGTGGCTGAAATACGTCCAAGTCATCGAAAACAATATCGCCGAGCGTCACGCCCAACGAAGCGCCATGCGCTTTCTCGGCAACCACTTGATCGATGATGTCGTGAGCCATGTACTCGACTTCTTGGACGTTGCGAGGCTGAGTATCGCCGAATAAGAGCGCGCGAAACCGATCCGGTTCTTGCTGTGGAGTTAACGCAAAATCGACAGATTCTGGCAATGGCCCGGTTGGCTTGACCCCTGGGAATTTTTGCGAGGGAGAGCCAGCAGGTTTGTGAATGTAATAAAACTGCGGCAATTTATGGCTGTTGATCGGGCTCATCCAACCTCGCGGCTTGATCACAAAGATAATCGAATCGTTGGAAATGGCGATCTCGTAGCGACCATCTGCGTTGGTGGTCGTAATAACTCTACCATTCGAAACGCGCATATTCGCGAGGCCTATCTCGCCAATGTCTCGCCGCCTATTTCCATTGGTATCGTGATAAACGTAGCCGCGCGCCGTCACAACTGAGTTGTCGGCCGCGAGAATGCCGGCCGGGGCCGGCTGGGGTTCACTCGCCCAAATCAACGCGTGGCAAAGCCCGCCATCCAAAACGCTCAGAAAAATCAAGTTAGTCCAAAATCGCAATCCCATCCAACACCTCTGGTCGGTTATTGTCGACGAGCCGGGGATACCATCAGTTCACACAATGCATCAGCGGCTGCAATTATGTTCACCAAGCAGCACCCGCGGCAACTGAGCCGTCCATCGAAAACACCAAATCTCGCCGAATCTTTTTTGTTGACTCTAACGAAACGTGTCGTGTGCGCATTCAGCCGAAACAGCGATCATGGAGCAGGGGATTCAGCAAACTTGAATATCACCATGGCAATAATCGCGATGAGGGACAACATGCCCACCGATGCGGCCAGGTTTGCGAGAAAGAACAAGCGCTGGTCTTTGGCCTTTGCGGACGGAGCCCAATCGAGTTCGCCGTCTTGTTGCAGTACTTTCGTAAAGACGCTGCGCACGAACGCTTGCCGGGCCGAGCCCTTGCCAGTCGCACCGAAATAACATCCGCCGAACAGCAATTGCTCGGCCGCGAGATGTGGAGTTGTTTGCGGATCGAAGCCTAGTCCCTCGGACAACGCTGTACGTAGATTCGTGGCAAAGTTGCCGCGCACTCGACAAAGCAGCATGAACAAGCGACTATTATTTTCCTTCTTCAACGCGCTATCGTCTCGAAATAGAGTATAGATCCAGTCCTCGAAAACTGCGATCGAGTTCTGGGCGATGGCATCTAACCGATCTTTGTCAGGAGTCGCCCAGATATCGCAGCCCTTGCCAAATCGATTATCGGAGGCTTGCTTGTCAGGCAATCGCTTGATCAATTCCAGAAATCCTTCGTGGTATTCCATGCCTGATACCAGCACAGTGTTTGGGCAGCGAATTTGCAACTGTTCCCGCAATACCGTAATGTCCCGCTGCAGCGCATGTGGCAACTGAGTTCCGGAGTTCTCGACCAAGTCAAAAGGCAGGACCGTAACCATCCCGTTGATCGGGCACAATGGTTCGCGCGCTTTGCGGATCAAACCACAAATATGACGCAAACGATTTTCACAATCCAGCGAATCTTGCGACGTGAGGCTGCGAGTCTGTTTAGTTGTTACTTGTTCCACAAATGACGACATGCTGTCGTCCAAGATCAGTGTTCCGCGATCCAAGTTTCGAAGAGCATCCGACGAGGAAAGAGTTTGCGGCGCCGACGACTCCTGCTGAAATCCAGGATGAAACGCATCCATCGTTCCATCCCGTGGCGGTTCTGACAGCGTCCCCGAAACGACTTTGCCTTTGGCTGGTTCTGGTGGCGGACCTCCATCGCCCAGACTGGCGAACTTCGGCGCCTGCGACAAACGCGAAACGCTATTACAGCCGTTGAGAAAAACGAACACGCCATCTGCGCTCGCATAGAAATGAATGGGAGCCTTGCCGGACTCGGGCAACTCGACCGACCATTCCAACTTTGTCTGTTCGGCGATGGAGCGCGCTTCCGAATTGCCTGGAACTCCAAGAACGATAAGCAGTGGAGTCCGCGATAGGTAAATGCCAGCCTCAGCCGATTTTTCAAGTCCCTCGTACCAAACTCGGTCGATATCTGGATAAGGCGATTTCTCTTCCATCAGCAAGTACTTGACTAGGTAGTAGGTTAGCACTGGAATGATGATGAGAAACGGAATAGGTACCAGAATGTACCAAAACCATTCCATCCCACCGCTTTCATCCTGCTTCAGCAAATAGCTGACGATAGCCGCAGTCCAGTTGATCAGCAAAAACACCAGCGCTACCAATGCCCATTTGGTTGGCAAAGAGAGTGCCTTGATGTAGCCGACACCGGGCAATAATTTTGTGCCCCAGTTGTATACGCCGCGAATTGGCGCAGCGATCGCGTTGATCATTGAATAAAAGAACATCTCGGTTGCCTCTTTTCGCCTTCCTCAGCCAGCGCCGATATTTGAACCGTATAGAAAAATGGCGCACGCACAAGCGATCGCGACGAGAATACAACTTAACATGGCATACAGCAACAAGAGATGCTTGCCGTTGAGCGGCTTGTTGGTACCCTGCGAAATGACCGGATTAGAAATCGCCGGTCGGCCTTGCCGCAAATGGAGTTTGCGAACCGTCTTGTCGCACCAGCGTTCAACGGTGTCCGGTACGCGAAGTCGGTCAGCCGTCTGGCGAGCATAGGACGAGTTGCTGTTGGCGTAGAACCCACGAAAGCCTAGCACGACAGCGAGATAAAAAACTTCTAGAGCGTTCTTGCCCGGGAGCGCGTCAGCCTCGTTGGCTCGGGTAAAAAACTCTTCGTGCGCGTCACGAGTTCCAAAGAATTTCTTTTCGAGACAATTGTCTTTCCACCAGCCGCTTTGCTGCCACGGTATTTCAATCAGACGTGAGTCGATCCAGGCGCAGATGGCGTACTTGCTCAATTTCCATTCGTCTGTAGTTCCCAGTTTGCCTTCCGCTTCTTCAATTTTTCTGACCAGCGAATCTCGAATTACCGCAGTAACAACATTTTCACCGCGTGCTATGCGCGACTCGATATCAACGGCCGCGACAAAAATCGGATCTATGGCGGCAGCAAACTTGGGAAGCATGGAACTTAGTTCTCACAATAACTCGACTACCGACAACTTGGAATCCCTCGGCTCTTTGGGGTTTCCTCGAACCAACGTCTTTCACCGCTTTACGGCGGCTGATCAGATCCTCTTTTTCGCCGCGAATATTGCGAACTCCAATCCGTAGGCTTGTCCATTGACAGTTACATGCAGTCGCCGATTTCCATCGAGCGAATCGAGATTGGAGATTTGTTCGGTGCGAACTCGCATGCCCATCGTTTGAGATACTCGGACTTGATTCCAGGGCTCGCCTTCCAAGCGGATTTGGTAAAAAACCCATTTTCCTCCGCGATTCGCTAGCGCCCGAGGTAAATGAGCGTCCGGGCGGAGTTTCAATCCCGGCTGCCGCAATGTCATGTATTGCTCCACCTTGTCCGACGCGCCCAAAATCCAATCGATTCCGCCGCGCAGCAACTGCCCACATTGTTCAACGCTGAAGTTGATAGGATTAACGCCGAAGTACCAATCCCATTCAGGACCAAACCACTCCGGTTCCAAGGCGACGTGCATGCCTTTTCCAGCTCCCACAAAGTAACGCTGAATACACTCGTCGTCTTTGACCGAATTTACCAGCTTGCGAATCTGCAGAATTACCCAACGAAAAATTCGATCGAGGTCGTCGTGGTCGTATCTGGGTATTTCATCAATTGCGAGTGACGGACCAAAGATGGAACATCGGCCAACAATCGCACACAGTGAGGTGTATGCTACAAACGGATGTACTCCCGCCGCATAGACTAAACATGAAAGCTCGCCATAAGCCTCATTTAAAACGTGCAGCAGGAGTATTTTCTCCAAATCCCCTTCGATCTGCGTTGAGAGCGTGATACCTTTGTCCCGTACGACGCTGCTCAACATCTTGATGCGACTACCGATAAAGTTGCGAATTTCGCTAAGCAGCGTTGAGAGTTCGCCCCAGGACTGAGTCGTAATCGAAGGTGGGATGTAGTTGGGATCGACCTGAAACGGAGCATCGTCGCTGGACGTTCTCATCAAGCGCATGATGGGAATGACTTCGAAGCCTGCCAAATCTTCCGTGGAAAATAGCAGCCGATAGTTTAGATGCATCAATCCCACTTGCTGACGATTACCTCCCACGCTCTGATCGTCGAAATCCCGTCGCACCTCGGTGTAGCGGGATAATGCACCGCTGGCGCTCGCCGGAACGCTCGCACCTACCGATGCACTGGCGCCACAGGCAACGTTGGGACGACCTTCAGACATCATTGGCAAACCCAAATAGACCATTACTGGCTGGGTGCCGATCGCCGCCAAATCCAGCCGCGAATTCAACTCAACAGAAATCACATGGTTGGCCGGGTTGGAAATGATTGAGCCATCGCGCAGGCGAGCCTTCAAGCCTACGATTTGCAACACGCTGTTGGCAAGCGCATCAGGCGCCACCTCTAACTGATAAACGCCGTATCCATAGGGATGATCAAATTGGTTGTTTAACGCTGCGTTCTCGGCCCAAAAACGATCGGATGCTTGAAAGTGATGAGGTCTGAGGAACATCCCCTCCGACCAGTGCACCGGGGGATTCTGCATGGCTGGAATCGTTTGGGCTCGAGGAGATTGATGGGGAATTTCTAACGCCGAGTCTTAGGTGTACTATCATAACCATCGCTAGTTGGAGCGACAATGGCACAATCGCATACGGAGTTGCTGTGCATAGCCGTTCCAGCAAGGGTTCCCGACCCGTTTTTCAAAGCTGCCGATAAATAGATATTGACCGCGCGCGTCGCGACGATCGACAATAGATCAAAATTCCGTGGGCGGTAGATCATTCTTAGTTCGAAGCTCAATAAACCTCGTTAACATTAGGAGCCACAGGCGCATGTCAGTTGCTAGTTACTCAGCCGCGGAATATTCGCCTTTTCCGATGCGAAAGTTCTCTGTTGAGGAGTACCATCAACTGGGTCGCGCGGGTGTGCTGACGGAACGTGATTCCGTGGAGCTGCTTGAGGGCTGGATCGTACCCAAAATGAACCACAACCCTGCTCACGACGGTACCATTGAACTGGTCGAAGACAATTTGCGTCCAAGACTACCCGACGGATGGCGGATTCGAATACAATCAACAATCACCACTCCCGACAGCGAGCCTGAACCAGACTTGGCAATCGTTCGCGGACCTGCTGGCCGTTATGTAGCAGAGCATCCGATTCAACCGGATATTGCCTTTGTCGTCGAAGTCGCGGAATCTTCATTGTCGCGAGATCGCGACAAACGCCGCTTGTATGCACGCGCCATGATTGCGGTTTTTTGGATCGTGAACTTGGTAGATCGTCGCGTTGAAGTTTACACTGACCCGACTGGTCCCGACGCCGCACCAGCGTATCGACGGCGCGAGGATTTTGGACCCGGCCAAGAAGTGCCCGTCGTAATTGAAGGTCTGCTCGTCGGTCGACTCGCCGTAGCGAATCTTTTGCCATAGTTCACCTGAGCTGTATGGACAGTGCCGATGTTGTCTGCCGAAAGGCGTTATCCTCCGGTTCGGTAATTTTGGGAAGGAATTCGCATCGCTAACGCAAGCCTACCGGACCGACAAATCCTCTCGCTAATTAGCCAAACTCCGCCGCAATCGTCGAGCCGCTTCGACCAAGCGCGCTAGCTTTTCGGTCGCCTCATCAATCGTCGGCGGCTCACCCGCTCCGGGCGCGAATCCGCAGTCTGGATTAAGGGCGATACGCTCTGGTCGCAAGATCTTGGCACCCGACGCCGCAATTGCTTCGATGGCTTCGATCGACTGCAACTGCTCCGAACGAACATCGACCACTCCCATACCAACATCCAGATGCTCGGGCAACAATTCAAGGTCGCTGAGGTCTCCTGTTTGAGGATAAGCAAACTCTAGGTTGACTCGGTCAATCTTGGCATCCTGCAGCAGCGGCAATATAGGTTGGTAATTTCCAACAACGTCACTCTGCCGTTTGTAGACGCTGTGGCAACAATGCAAGTGAACTTCGGCTCGAAGATTCTCGGCAATGCGATTGATCGCGTCGAGCGCTCGCGGAAATTGCTCATCAACATCCCAGCGGCGGCGCAATCGTTCGTCATGAATCTCCTCGCCTGACGTCAAGCGATGATCGCAAAAGTAAGTCAGAGCGGGATCGTCAATCTGGATAATATCAATTCCCGTTTCAACCAAAGCTCGAGCCTCACGAGCAAGAATTTCTGCTAAATGATCGACAAAGTGCTGCATCGTTGGATAGGCATCGCGACTATGTGCTTCGTGCCAGTATCGCACCGCGATCAGAAACGGGCTCGGCAGCGCGAACTTGGTACAGCGATCAGTATTGCCCGCTAGGAACTGGCCGTCGCCAGTGAACACCTGCTCGTTGGCAACCATACGTCTAACCACGACATCGGCAATCTTGGTTTCACCCTGATGCTGATACTTGCGGCACTTTTCAAACCCGCCGACACGCGTCAGGAATTCGCCAATATAGTGCGTCCTGCGCCACTCACCGTCGCTGATCACGTCCAGCCCAATTTGCTCTTGAAGACGGATAGCAAATACGACGAAATCGTCCAATGTCCGCTGGAATCGATCTCGCGAAATCTCTCCCTTCTTTGCTAATAGATCGCGTACTACCTGTGGCCGGGGAAGCGAACCGATCCCTTGAGTAAAGAACGGGGGCAATTTGGACGTACGTTGCGTCTTCATTTATCTTTTCGCGACTTAGAGAATCAAGCCTCCGTTTGCCGCAGCAACTTGCTCCAGTGGCCACAGCCCGCAATAGAGGAAAACCAGGGCTCATATTGTATCTTGCTGGCTTGCAAGACTAACACTTACCGATAGAATCGGAACCAACAAAAACTCGTTTTCAGTGCCGCACAGTGATGAGCGAGCCGCGTTAGGTAGGCGACGTTAAATGAACGCGGAGAGCTTAGAATTCTAAGTGCA
>SYJV01000115.1 GCA_005798335.1 Planctomycetaceae bacterium
CCGTCATCGTGCCCGCCGATCTAGCTCAACAATGGTGTGCTGATGCGAATGCGGTCAGTCAAGATCTTCCAAGCGCACGTGAGTCTCTGGCGCATGTAATTAGGGACCGAAGCCAACGGCTGATCGAAAGCACTACTCAGTGGATTGACTGGACGATAGCGACAGCGGTTTACTCAGTTGGGCAACTATGCGAACTGCATGAGACTTTGGTAGCGAACCGCGAAATCCCTTCCGTTAGGTAGAGCAAATCGAGAGTTGAGCAATTGTCCTCAAGCGCTTATTCTCCATTTCGATCTCGTGCCTTGCCTTCATCCAGTCAGCCGCCCGTTGATGTCTGGCAAGGTTTGGAAACGATTGAGGAAATTCGTTCAACTCTCTGCGTGTAAGAAATCCGCAACTGCATGACGAGCAAGCAATTGCGGTCATTTGGAATTTGGTTGGGTGCGAACTAGCTTTAGGATGTTGTGACAAAAAACCTCTCAGTTTGATTTTTCGAACGGAATGAATAGGAATTGCCGTCTGTAGTCGGCTGGTGAACCGAGCTGTTTTATAATCTGCGCGACTGCTGCGCTTCTGCTCCGTACCAACAGCCCAATCCTTCGCGAGAAGTAAATGATCTCGGGCCAAAAATAGCTAGACGAAACAACAACCGCATAGCAGTTACCGAAGTCAAAAATCGAATCTTGCGGGCGGAAGTAACCACCAGCGGCTTGGGAATTACGAAGCGACCGTGTCGTTTGAGAGAGCTGACAAATTCGACGTCTTCTGCTGCAAAGATTTTTTCGCAGAATCCTCCCATTTCGCGAAATACGCTGCGCTTGGCAAACAAACAGGCGCCGCCGGTAATCGTCGTCCACCGTCCGATTGTGTTTCCTAGCGGCAACAAAATCCTCGCCCACCAGGGTAGTTTGCAATCGTATCGGAAATGAAATCCGCCTCCCACTGCTCCTCGATCCATCGCTTCCACGATCGCCTGCAAAGCCAAATGATCAATCCGAGTATCAGCATCCAAAAATACGACGATCTCACCGTTGGCTGCTTGGCCTCCCGAATTGCGAGTGGCTGCAATGTGTCGGTGCTGGACATCGATCACTCGAATGCCTCGCTGAGTGGCAACTGCCGCGGTACCATCGGTCGAAGCATCATTTACTACAATGACTTCGTGGTCTATGCCAATTTTCAGTGCAGCAACCGTCAGCGCGTCCAAAGTCGGGCCCAGGAATGCCTCCTCGTTGTGTGCGGGGATAACAAAAGATATCACTCAGCTTGCCTCACGACTTGTTTCTCTAACATTCGACTCAAACGACTAAGCCCAAATGCCCGTAGCGGATAACTTGAGACTGCGGATGGGCTCGGGTAAGCTGATACTGTGCTGTCCGATGACATCGCTTCGAATCGGGCGACATCCTGCCCGAAATTGTACCCGCAATGGATTCCAGAATTTCACCTTTCCAATGCTGAATATTTTTGAGTTGATCGACGATAGTGTCTCAACCTTTCGCTGGTTGGTGGGTGTGTGCGCAGCGATTGGCTTTACATTGATGCCGCCCGTTGGTTTGGCTGTAGAACACAAACCCGCCTTTGATCGAGAGATTCGTCCCATTCTTGCTGCAAAGTGCATGCATTGCCACGGACCGGACGCGAAGACTCGGCACGCGGACCTGCGGCTGGACGATTCCCGGTCGCTTTCTCGTGTGGCCAAGAAGAACACTCAAGGAATTAGCGAAATCTTGGTTCGCATTAGAGCGCAGGACGACGATCTCAAGATGCCACCTCCCGATTCCAAGATCGTTTTGACGAAACAGGAAATCGAATCGATATCGTCTTGGATCGAATCTGGCGCTGGCTACCAGGCTCATTGGTCGTTCGTTTCCCAAAAGCGTCCAACGCTTCCAGCAGCAGTATTTTTCCCGGGCGACGGCGGCAATGTTCGCAGCGCAGCAGTTGAAAACAGTATCGATAGATTTGTTCAACAACGACTGAGCCAGGAGAATTTACAACCCGCTTCACCAGCCGAGCCGGCGACATTGATCCGTCGCGTGACACTGGACCTGACCGGATTGCCGCCCGATCTACGCGAGGTGTCTGCGTTTGTCGCCGATGATTCGCCCGGCGCGTATGAGTTGCTAGTCGATCGCTTGCTCAACTCACCTCGCTACGGCGAACATATGGCAGCGACATGGTTGGATGCGGCGCGATACGCTGACACAGATGGTTACCAGAATGATCGGCTGCGATACCAACACGCTTGGCGCGACTGGGTGGTCATGGCGCTGAACGAAAATCTACCCTACGATCAATTCATAATCGAACAGATCGCTGGAGATTTGTTGCCTAAGGCCACTCTCAAACAACAGATTGCGACGGGATTCGGTCGCAATCACCGGATAAATTCAGAAGATGGGTCGATTCCCAATGAATGGCATGTCGAGTATGTGGCCGATCGCGTGGATACGATTGGTACAGTATTTATGGGGCTAACGATCGGCTGTGCACGGTGCCACGAACACAAGTACGATCCTATAACGCAAAAAGAATACTATCGGCTGTTCGCATACTTCAATAATGTACCCGAGTGGGGCGTGGGCCCCAACAATGGTAACAGTCCACCTTTTATCGACGTGCCCGAGAATTGGCAAAGCTTGTCACCGGGTAACGACCAACCCGTGACACCGGAACCAGTCGTTCTGCGTCAGGCTCGCCAGGAAGCCGGCAATGGCTTGCGTCGCCCTCAGCCAGGCGGGCCTTCGACAGTAATGGTGATGCACGAGTTGCCCCAGCCGCGACCGACGTACATGCTGCTGCGCGGTCGGTACGATGCTCCGGATCGCTCCGAGCAATTGGCCCCTGGAATTCCCGCATCACTTGGCAGCGCTAACGCGGCCGGTACGCAGCGAAATCGGCTGGACTTGGCTCGATGGCTGGTACAGCCGGATCATCCATTGACGGCGCGAGTGGCCGTGAATCGGATTTGGCAACACTTTTTCGGTACTGGCTTGGTTAAGACCAGCGAGAACTTTGGTGCTCAAGGTGACCGGCCAAGTCATCCTGAGTTGCTTGATTGGTTAGCTGTCGAGTTTGTTGAATCTCAGTGGGATATCAAGTCTTTGCAACGCATGATCGTGCTTAGTGCAACATATCGCCAGCGCTCGGCAACGAACGCAACTGCGATGGAGCAAGATCCGGAAAATCGCTTACTGGCGCGCGGTCCGCGACTGAGGTTGTCGGCGTTTGCGATGCGCGATTGCGCGTTGACGGCTGCGGGGCTGCTGGCCGAACAAATCGGTGGCCCACCGGTTAAGCCCTACATGCCTGCCGATATTTGGAGCTCTATTTCCAACAACAAGTATGAGCAGGGTACGGGAGTCGATCTCTATCGACGCAGTTTGTATACCTATTGGCGGCGCACAATTCCGCCGCCGACAATGATCAATTTCAATTCCGCTACTCGCGAATTTTGCTCGGTACGCAACGATCGTACTAATACTCCGCTGCAAGCATTGACATTGATGAACAACGTCGTCTTCGTGGAATCCGCCCGCATGTTGGCCGAACGAACGCTGCGCGAAATTCCTTCGCCAAGTGTCGAGTCGCAAATCCGATTTGCTTTCGCCAGCATCACAGCTCGACAACTGCGAGTTCAGGAACTTGACTTGCTGCGCGAAGCGGCACTGTCCTTTCGCCAGCATTTTCAAACCAGCTCGGAGGCGGCGGAGCAATTGCTGTCGATGGGCGAACACCCTCGCGATAATTCGCTGGCTTCCGTGGAATTGGCGACCTTGACCATGGTCTGCTCGTTGATTCTAAATCTAGACGAGGCAATTACAAAGGAATAGTTACCGTGAATCCACAGCGCGAGTATGTATTGAGTCAGGGTCGCCGTCAGTTCTTGGCAAGCAGCACCGGCGGATTGGCTGCAACCGCATTGTCTGGGTTGCTCGAAAACGACGCCAGGCGAGCTTTAGGAGCGATCAGCAATACGGCTTCGGTTCCGCCAGGTATTCCGCATCACATGCCCAAAGCGTCGCGAGTGATCTATCTTTTTCAGTCCGGCGGTCCGGCTCAAATGGAGCTGTTCGATTACAAGCCCAAGCTGGCTGCGCGGTTCGGGGAAGACGTGCCCAAGTCGATTTACCCGGACGAGCGCAAAACCACGATGACTTCAGCGCAAACGAAATTTCCAGTCGCCCCATCTACGTTTAAATTCGCCCGACATGGTACCGGCGGTACTTGGATGAGCGAGTTGTTGCGCCACACATCCACGATCGCAGACGAAATGTGCGTGATTCGTTCGATGTATACCGACGCGATTAATCACGATCCAGCTATCACTTTGCTGATGACTGGCGCGCAATTGCCCGGACGTCCCAGCATTGGTTCGTGGCTTAGTTATGGACTCGGTTCTGACAACGCCAATCTGCCGGCATTTGTGGCGATGAGTTCACGCGGAACGGCCAAGCAAGATCAACCTCTGTACGATCGTCTATGGGGCAGCGGGTTCCTGCCGGCACGCTTTCAAGGGGTCAAGTTTCGTAATCAAGGGACTCCCGTTTTGGACCTGGCCGATCCTGCAGGCATTGATCGAGCTACGCGGCGCCAGATGCTCGACTACGTCGCGCGATTGAACGAACTGAAGTTTGCCGAATTTGGTGATCCCGAAATCCAGACGCGTATTGCGCAATATGAGCTCGCGTTTCGCATGCAAACATCCATACCCGATTTAGTCAATTTTTCTGACGAACCGGCAAACGTGCTCCAGTCCTACGGACCCGAGGTGACCCGGCAAGGAAGTTACGCCTCCAACTGCCTCGTCGCACGTCGTTTGGCGGAGCGCGGAGTGCGCTATATCCAGCTTTTCCATCAAGGTTGGGATCAACACGTTGCGGTACCGAAACAAATTGCTCAGCAGTGCAACGACACCGACCAAGCAACCGCCGCACTGGTGCTCGACTTGAAACAACGGGGCATGCTGGATGACACTTTGATCGTGTGGGGTGGCGAATTTGGACGCACGATTTATTCGCAAGGCGAACTGACATCGAAAAGCTACGGTCGCGATCATCATCCGAGTTGTTTCACGATGTGGCTGGCCGGTGCCGGAGTTCGCGGCGGGACCAACTACGGCGAAACCGACGATTACAGCGTCAACGTCGCACGCGACGGCGTCCATGTCCACGACCTGCACGCAACAATTTTGCATTTGTTAGGAATCGACCATCAACGCCTAACCTTCCCTCTTCAAGGCCGCCAATTTCGCTTGACCGACGTCGCCGGCCAAGTCGTTCGAGGCGTGCTCGCATAGCATTTTATTTGTTACTCGTGCGAGCTAGTTCATTAAATTTCATCGTTACCCACCATGTGGCAAGACAACCTAGCCAAAATAGCAAACCACGCCTTCTAACCTTAAATGGGAGCTATCGTCGGTAGCATTCGATGGAGTTTTGCCCGAATGGGATGCAGCGCGTTAATTATGCGCTAGCGGCTTCTGTCCGGCTCCGGTTAGGGCATCGGACACTGTGGAGCTGGGCTGATAAAAAGTGAACCGATGGCGCTAGCCGCGGGCGCCGAAGGTGTTGCGCCCAAATGCATGGAAATCGCCCCAAAACCTAAATGGACAGCGCCACTTTCATTTGCATCGGAAAGAACAAGTCGTTGCAGCGAAATCGTTTAACCCGCAGCCGCTAGGCGAGGATTGGGTTGAGTTTTC
>SYJV01000116.1 GCA_005798335.1 Planctomycetaceae bacterium
AATTCGATCATTCTTATGTCAAGAAAGATGTGGGGTATAACAAGGCTTCCAGCTTGTCAACCTGTAGCGGAGTTTCGCCATTGCTTGCACAAGATATTGACAAGCTGGAAGCTTATCCCACGTTCGTTGAACGGTATTGCGCCTAAAGCCACGTACCAACCAATTCATCAGCGCGTTGGAACTTCATCGGAATAGTCTCCTTCGACGTCGCGAGTGAGACTGGATGCAATATCGAAACTCAAGCCATGTCGGTCGAGAATTCGAGCACAAGTATTCCAACGCAAAATGGCATCTGGTTTGTCATCATCGCACAATGATGCGGCTCGATCGAAGCAGCGCATAGCCTCGTGAATCCATGGGACTGCTTGATGCGACAGACCCTTGCCCAGGAGAGACTTACCCCAGCGTTCGAACATGATGCCACTGTAGTATTCACGCTCGTATTCGTCAGACATCTTCGCCAGCCAGGGTTTGCAAGCGTCCAAATTGACGCCCAGATGCAAATCGAATTGGTCGGTGAGTGCGAGCAACAGAATTGTGAGAGCGTCGCGATGGTCGGGCTCGACCAATAAGATATCGCGGCAAATGCTCTCAGCTTCGAGAGGTTCATTCAATAACCGATATTGCTGAGCCTTTTCCAATGCAGCAGGGACGGCGTCACGAGCAATCGGTTTGGGCATGGGCATATTCGGCCCTCACGAGCTACGTTTTCTTTGCCGGGAATAAAATGCGATACAGCTTGCGAAGTGGATCGTAGTATTGATCGACTAAACGTTCTTTCAGAGGAATGATTGCGTTGTCCGTGATCGCAATACTCTCTGGGCATACTTCGGTGCAACATTTGGTGATATTGCAATATCCGAGCCCCATTTGGTCTTTGAGCAGATCCAGGCGATTCTCGTCGTCCAACGGGTGCATTTCCAATCCAGCAGTACGCACGAAAAATCTTGGGCCACCAAAGGTATTTTTTTCGTCGTGTTCTCTCAGCACATGGCATACATTCTGGCACAGGAAGCACTCAATGCACTTGCGGAATTCCTGTACTCGATCAGCTTCCTCTTGCGAGAACCGCGGTTCTTCACCTTTGGTATCGCGCATTTTGAACGCGGGAATTTTCTTGTTGACGTCGTAATTCCAAGAAACGTTGGTCGCCAAATCCTTGATCACAGGAAAGGTCTTCAGGGGTTTGACTGCAATCGGTTCGCCCGCAGGGTATTTGTCCATGCGATCCATACACAACAAGCGCGGACGTCCGTTGACCTCGGCGCCGCACGATCCACATTTTCCGGCTTTGCAATTCCAACGAACCGCCAAATCGGGAGCTTGCGTGGCCTGTACGGCATGCACGGCGTCCAGGACGACCATGCCAGGCGCAACCGGAATCTTGTATTCCTTCATTTCACCTTGGACGTTATCGCCTCGGTAAATCATCAGCGTGACTTGTTCGTCCATTCAAGGCTCCCGGTTGCAAATCTCAGGTCTATTTGTTGAACAGTTGTTGGAGTTCAGCGGGCATGGGCTCGAGTGGTCGCCGCGAAACATTAATGTCCCTTCCCTCTTGCCGAACGATCAAATTCATTTTGCCCCATTCACTTTCGGAGTCGGGGAAATCCTCGCGAGTGTGTCCACCACGACTTTCAGTGCGCTCCAAAGCCGCCTTGGTAACCGCTTCGCTGATATCGAGCATGTTGCTCAAGTCCATCGCCAAATGCCAGCCGGGGTTGAACTGAATGTTGCCACCAACTTTGACCTTGGCCGCACGCTGCCGCAGTTGCTCGATCTCGACCAAGGCATGTTTGAGGTCGTCTTGACTACGTACGATACCCACATAATGCTGCATCAGCGTTCGCAACTGTTCGTGAACCGCATACGGATTCTCGCCGTGCGATTCGTCAAACGGTTCCAAGCACTCGCGAGCCGCAACTTCGATTTGATCGTCATCGCATGAGCCAAACGAACTAGTTTGCAAAGCACATTTGGCAGCGAACTCACCCGCACGCTTGCCGAACACTAACAAGTCCGACAGGGAATTACCTCCCAAACGATTCGAACCGTGCATACCGCCGCCAACTTCACCAGCCGCAAACAACCCTGGCACGGTCGATTCCTGAGTCTCAGGATTGACGCGCACGCCACCCATCATGTAGTGGCATGTCGGTCCGACTTCCATGGGATCTTTGGTGATGTCGACGTCAGCCAGCTCTTTGAACTGGTGATACATGCTCGGCAGTTTCTTCTTGATTTCGCTGGGCGAACGGCGTGAAGCGATATCCAGAAATACTCCTCCGTGCGGCGAACCGCGACCTTCCCGAACCTCGCGTCGAATCGCGCGAGCGACCACGTCGCGAGTCAGCAATTCCGGCGGTCGTCGAGCATCGGGCAGCTTATTAGCCACAACAGCAGCCACCCAGCGATTGGCTTCTTCTTCGGTTTCCGCGAATTCTCCACGGAACATTTCGGGAACGTTGTCGAACATGAATCGCTTGCGATCCTTGTTCAGCAACACGCCACCTTCGCCACGGACGCCTTCGGTGATCAACGTCCCTTTGACGCTGGGCGGCCACACCATCCCAGTCGGGTGAAACTGGATAAACTCCATATCGATCAGATCAGCGCCTGCCCACATGGCCATCGCATGGCCATCCGCAGTGTACTCCCACGAGTTCGAGGTTATTTCCCAGCACCGGCCGATACCACCGGTTGCCAGCACGACCGCTTTGCTCTGAAAGACAACAAAGCGACCGCTTTCTCGTTGGTAGCCAAAACAACCTGCAACGCGATCGCCGTCTTTCAAGATCTTGCGAATCGTGCATTCCATATGCACGTCGATTCCCTGATGCACCCCTTTATCCTGCAATGTGCGAATGATCTCCAACCCCGTTCGGTCGCCGACGTGCGCCAGTCGAGGGTAAGTATGGCCGCCAAAGTTGCGTTGGAGAATTCGTCCATCCTTGGTCCGATCGAAGACCGCTCCCCATTCCTCCAGTTCGCGCACTCGCGACGGAGCTTCCTGAGCGTGAATCTGCGCCATACGCCACTGATTCAGGAATTTGCCACCTTTCATCGTATCGCGAAAATGCACCTTCCAATCATCGCGCGAGTCGACGTTGGACAGCGCCGCCGCGACACCTCCTTCGGCCATCACCGTGTGCGCTTTGCCAAGCAGCGACTTGCACACCAGCGCCGTCTTAGCGCCTTGAGCTGATGCTTCGATCGCGGCGCGCAAGCCCGCTCCGCCGGCACCAACCACAACCACGTCATACTGAAACGTTTGGTACTTTCCCATTACGCTCTTTCGTCGATATCAAAACAGCCGAACATCGATAATCGTTTGGGAAGCAACCAACCAAACGTAGAAATCGGCGAAACCCACTGTAAACAAGCTGCACCAAGCCCACAGCATGTGATTCTTATTTAATTTCGACACGCCCTTCCATAGTTTGTGCCGTGTTTGGCCAAATGCGACGCAAGAAAAACAATCAATGTTGCCGCCTACCAGATGCCGCAATGAATGGCACGAAAATGTGTACAGCGACAAACACACGACATTCACGGCCAGCACGATTGTTCCAACACTGGCTCCCAACGTGATTCCACCACCGGTCGTCGGCCACAAACAAGCATGAATGACGTCGACCGCCAACATCAGGATGAACAAAATGGCCACGTATAAAAAGAACCGGTGCAGATTCTGAAATATGAATAGACCGGTCTCACCCATATACCGGCCACTCTTCACTTCACCGACCGCACATCCAGGCGGATCACCAAAGTACGCTCGATAGTACGCCTTGCGGTAATAGTAACACGTCAATCGAAAACCGCCTGGAGCCCACAAAATCAAGAACGCTGGCGAGAACCAAGCTGGCATTCCAGGCAATAGAATCAACGGCGAAAAGAACGGCGACAGGAGATAAGCGTGCTCGGGAAGTATCTGGTTGACTCGAGCGCCATGCCCCAGCTCGTAATCTTGCGCGTAAACGGCTCGAAAAGTTGCGTAAATTCCGAAACCTGACAGCACAATAATCGTAGCTAATGGACCGGCCCACCAATTATCTCGGCGGTCGGTCTTTCCCAACGAAGTCTCAGTGTCCCTGGCCGCGACAGTCGCCATTTCCGCATCTCCCGGATGTAAGTAAGCGAGCACTATACTCCGCGCGTTTCACCGCGTCAATTCACAGTCTACGGCTTCGTTGGGCCAACATTTAGTTTGATAAACGCGCGCCGCCGACGCCTTCAGAAACATTCAGCGTCCTCAAGAACAACGAGTTTGACCATCGAAAGCCAAACACGCGTACCGGGAGGGAGAGGCTCCTGCCGAACCTACGCCAAGCTCGGCAGGAGCCTCGAATTCCCGTTGAATTCCCAGGCTGGCAAATTCAAGTTGCCCAGTCGCATAACAACCCGCGATTCCCCAGCTCTTTGGCTTAGTTTTCCAATCTAATAGACCAATGAGATTGGGAGTTAGATATCGCCGTACTCGGCGCACCACCGGATTATGGCCGACATCATCGGGGTTATCCCCACGCTGTGATTTTTTGGTAACCCGAAGCGTAAGCGAGATGCGATGATCGGCCTTGGGCCTCACACGCACCTCGATCGTGGAGTTCTTAAGGCGAGCGGCAGATGGGAATTTACCAATACAAGCCCGAAGCGCAAGATGTAACGATGAATAGCAAGAGCGTTGTGCGTCATGACGCGGAATTTTTTTTGAAATTTTTTTGTGGTTTGATTATGTTAACGTGAGTACGTAG
>SYJV01000117.1 GCA_005798335.1 Planctomycetaceae bacterium
AAGTAGCTGCAAGGCAAGAGCTTATCCAGTTGGACTTGCAGCCATCGCTGGCCCTTGTCGGCCTGACAAGTTGGGCAGTGTCGGTTGCCGCACGAACGTGATACGCTATGCGACTTGCCACACTGCTGACAAGCGTAGACGGCGATCCCCAAGTTACCAGTCCGACAATTCTCGATAGCCCACATGGCCTTCAGTTGATCTGCGGGCATGCTCGAGGCGAACTTCTGTCGGTAGGCTTGGCCATAGAGCTGAAAGACTTCAGCGACTGAGTACATGATGGTGATCAGCTTCAGCCCATCAGCGCTCGAATCTTGTCGATGACGAGTTGATCTTTGTGACCTTTGCCGCGCCGCACGTGGACGAGCATGCGCTGGGCATCGATGTCGGTCACTTGGAGATGCAGAGCTTCTTGCATACGCAGTCCCATGGAGTAGACGGTCCAGAAGAAAGCATAGTGACACGGCAGTTGAATGGATTCGAGCAGTTGGCGTGTCTGGTCGATCGACAGCACCCCTCAACCGGACTCACCAGACAGCTTTACTCAATTCGAATCATGCCAGACTTGCATTTGAGACTCTACAATCGTTAAGATGCTATACCAGTAGACTGAGCGTACAGGCGGAATCCGCATAGCCGGGATCGCACAGTATTCCCCGCCGCAGGCGTACTCGTTCTCTTCGTTTTGAGTACGCCTGCGGCGTCAAACGCACTGCCTCATTTGTGCTAATCACTTCTGATATCGAATAGCACAGATCGCAAGGCCGAGGCACAGACGATGAATGCGTCCTACTGCTTCACAGGCAGCACAATCCGCGATGCCTTCAGCGACGTGTGATAAACCGACTCCGTCGAGACCAAAGTCTTGGCACCGAAGGGGCCTTCGCCAGTATTCGGATTGCGATCGTAGAGAGGAAACAACGACCCGCAGATGTCGACTCGCAGGCGATGACCGTTTGCAATCATCGCGGCGCAGGGACCGAGATCGACGGTGATTTCGTAAACCTTTCCAGACTCCAGCGGTGATGATTGAAGCAGCGAATCGCGATAGCGACCTCGCAAAATACCGGTTGCCAGATTCTGAGCAAACCCGTCCGGTCGCACGTCGACCAGCTTACCTGCCCAATCCGCGTCCGGCGTGTCGGCGCTGACAAACAGTTTGGCTTCGATTGTGCCTGCAATGCTAAGCGGCTCTGTCAGCACATCGCTTGAATAGACCAACACATCATCGCGATCTTCAAGAGCACTTTGATCAACCGGTCCCCAGACGGCAGCTTTCATGGGACGAGTCTCCGTGACTGGGCAGGCTGGAACCGGATTCGCCGGATCCGCGCGAAACGTGTCGACCGGTTCGTTGGCAGTTGGTACTTGTCGATTCAGCTTGCCGGAACCACTACGAGTATTCGCCTTCTTGTCCGAGTGCAGATAGAACGAGGTCGATGCAAAACCTTCAGGCGGCCAAGTCTGCGCGTCGTGCCACACGTTGTCGCCCATCGAAAAATATCGAACCGGTGAAAAGGGCTTCGCTAGGGCTGCAGAATCTTTTTTAAGATGGCGATCGAACCAATCGAGCTGCAGAGCAAACGAATCGATCGTCGCTTCTGATCCGAAATCGACGTCCGCGACTTGCGACTTCCCGATCGTCCCATGATCCCACGGACCGAGTATTAGTCGCTGTTGGCTACGTACTTTCGGATCGCGTGCCTTCTTCTGCATAATGGAAAAATTGTCGACCGATTCGCGCGAAAAGTAGTCGTAATAGCCAACGACATGAAGCGCAGGTAATTGAAGTTCTGGCAGACGGGATGTGAGATCGAGCCGCGTCCAAAAGCCGTTGGGTTCGGGATGCGTCAAGAAAGCATCCAGCCAAGGCATGGGCCAACCGATCGCTTCATCGACATCGCTGAGCGGTAATTTCAACAGAGCGACATTCATATCACGAGGCTTCAAATCGTCCGGTTTAGCCGTGTTGCCCGCGATCCAACTTGATATCAGCGCCAACCGAACCGCTCCGCCTAGATGGATGTTGCGATAGAAGCTACTCCAGGTTGCTTGCGGTGCGATTGTAGCTAGCCCCGGCGGGTTTTCGACTGCGGCTTGCCACTGCACTGCGCCGACATACGAACCGCCGACCATCCCGACTCGTCCATTGCACCACGGTTGACGCATGATCCATTCGATCGTGTCAAATCCATCTTGCCCTTCGTTGTTGTAGGGAGCCATCACACCTTCGGATGCTTTGGTTCCACGACAGTCCTGCGCCACAAAGATGTAGCCTGCTTTAGCCCAACGCTCGCCCGTAGCTTTCTGCTTCGTGCGATCATACGGAGTCCGCATCAACACAATGGGTGCCTTCGCGACCGCATCATCGCGATACACATCCGCGACGAGCTTCACACCATCGCGCATCGAGACGTTGACGGACTCAGTCTTGACCTCGGCAAACGCCGATTGGGAAATAACGAGTGTGACCAGAACGAAGATGGTGGGCTTCACGGCTAATTTCCTTTGATTCGAGTTGGTGATAGGCGCAGATGAAACGCCTGCGAACGAAGAATAAAGAACGGTTTCAAAATAGGATCAGTATTTCGGGAAGATGGCCGGGGTTGGGAAACGCTCTTCGAGGCTGTCGTTGACATATTCTTCACGAGGAATTTGCCTCCTGGGCCAGCTTTCCGGACGGACACGGATGACTCGCGTAGGCCGGATGCCTTCGATGATGAGGTCGGTCTCGAATTTGATCTGAATGCCGCTGCTGCCCAGGGGGATTTTTCCCGTTGCCACGGCGATCTCAATGATTTTGCCATTGGAAGCCATATGGCCGGGGCCGTAGTGGCCTCCGGCATGCTTCAAGGTGTTCTCGGATCCGTTGATTTGACCTTGGACGTCTTTCTGGAAGTCGGCGTAAAGCGAGGCATCCATTCCGCCGAAAAGAGTCGCGGTGACGGTGGCGCGACCGAACTTGCCATAATCGACTGCATCCACCCAAGCTGGCATCCAGCGACTGCGGATGAACACTTTGTGCGCCTCAGCCTGAAACAGAGCAGCCTGCTCGATGGCGGCGTCGTCCAGCCAGATGTCCGAGATGTGAAAACGTGTGAAAGCACCGCTCAACCCATCCCCAGGCGCCGGCTTCCAAGTGACCCCAAGCAAGACAGGCTGCCCACCAAGGCTCTTCTTTCCGCTGGATGGCCACGCTTCCTCTGCAACCATGCTCGCAACGGAGATGCGCTCGCTGCCGCGCCAAATGCGGGTGGCGGAGTCGAAGGTCATCATGTCCTCGGTCGCTTTAACATCGCTGCCTTGTTTAGGTGCACGGGTGGCGGTGATGGTGCCTTCGCCGTTTTTGATTTCTACCTCCTGCAGCTTCCATACAAGTCGCTCGCGCAGGCAGTGGCTCGGCTCGTCTTCGAGCAGCAGAACGTGGTTCTCGGCGGGGAAAATGCCGGTGCCTCGATAATGACCGGCGTCCTTTGTCTTGCTGTTCGCCGGCAATACCGGCACGGCGGACGTCTTCGGATCAGGCGGGAGGAACGCCCGCACATGCATCACGGTGCCGAGCGGGATGTCCCGCAGGTCCGCCGGCGCACCCTGATACCGAACGATGCCATACGGGAGCATAGCAAAGGGGTGAGGGTCGTTTCGATAAAACTTGCCCGTTCCCTCTACACGAATGCTGCCCCGACGGTTCGCGTGATCCACGAAGACGAGTTCACCTCGATAAGCATGCGATTTTTCCAATGGTGGGAACTTGCCGGCTTCGGGGCGAAATGGTTCGTCTGCAAACGCAGCAGAGGACATCAGAAAAACACCGAGGCACAGCGAAGCGGCTCTTGAGCCGCGAGGCGGCGAAATCAGATTCAATTTATCCATTACGTTCCTTTTTGCATTTTTCAATTTTCATTACTCAATAATCATTGTCTTCCCGGCTGTGGCGTTTTGCAGACCGGACGAATGAGAAATGAGAAATGAGAAATGAGTAATGCAAAATGCTGGGGCCTTATATGTCGAGCACTCTGTTACTATCCCCAAACTGCTCTGTCTCCACGCCCATGCGCTGGGCCATGAGGAGAAGCAGGTTACTCATGTGAGCGGCGTTGTTGGCGGGGCGGCTGCAGAGTTGGTAATGCGCAGAGGTGAGTGCACCGTCGGGACTGAGCGCATAGCCTTGGAAATCTTTGGCGTCTTTGTTGAAGTCGAGATGGCTGCCATGCTTTAGACCGAGGTCGGTGCCGCCTGCGAGCACGAGCGGAAGGTTGGCATTTCCATGGCTGTGGCCGTAAGACATGCCGCTACCGAACAGCGTCATGGTCGAGCCGATGAGTGGCTTGCCATTGAGGTCTTTCGTTTCCGTGAGTCGGGTGAGGAAGTAGCTGAATTGCTCGATGGCGAAGGTGTCGTAGTTTGTTAGCTTCTCTATGTAACCAGCATCGCCACCGTGATGGCTAAGCTGATGGCGCGACTCGGTGATGCCAATCTCGGGAATGGCAAAAGCATCTCCCTCGCCACCGAGGCTGAAGGTGGCCACGCGCGTCACATCCGTTTGAAACGCGAGCACCATGAGGTCATAAACAGTACGGAAGTAATCCCCTGCCATCGTTTGCGCGATGTCGCGATTGCTGCGCTTGCGATCGGCGTCGGAAATTGTCGGCAGCGGCGTGTCGAGCCACGCATCAGCTCGGCGCGTCCGGATCTCAGCCTCTCGGACCGAGGTGAGGTATTGCTCCATGCGCCCCTTGTCCTCCGCGCCCATCTTCTTCTCTAACTGACTTACTTCGGCGAGGTTCGCGTCAAGCACGCTCCCCTTGCGGCGCAATGCGCGGCGTTGGGCCATTTTGCCACCCTTTGGCTCTTCAAAGAGCGACGCAAAAATCTCGCTGCAACGGCGCAACGCGGGCAACTGCACGCCATCCGCCGTCCATGCGAGCGAACCCTGCGTCAGCGCGACCTCCATCGAGGAAAAACGCGTGTGCGGCGCAGTGACCTCCGCCATCTTTTGGTCCACCGAAATTGTGTTGCGATTCGACGGTCCGATCTTGCCGCCGGTGAGCCAGACATTGATGCAATTGTGATGGTGGCCGAGCGCTCCGGGATGATGCAGTCCGCTGATGGGCGTGATGACCTCGCGATGCTTTTCCAAAGGCTTGAGCGACCGCGAAGACTGATAGTCCTTGCCCGACTTGAGAATCTGGTAGTTCAGCGAATGCACGCCATTCGCGAGGTAGATAAAGGCACTGCGTTTCGGCGTAGTGGTTTGTTGCTCGTCTGCCCGCAGCGGGACCATGCATTCCAAAAACGGCAACGAGATGCAACTGCCCAGGGCGCGCAATGTGTGGCGTCGGTTTATAAGCCAAGATTGAGAGAGATAGTTCATTGTTCGTAGTTCTTTGTTGGAGATGCGTTTTTAGGGGCAATAAATGATTATTGAGAAATGAGAATTGAAAAATGCAAAAGTTTGGTGTTTTTCCGGCTTGAATTCATTCTGCATTTTTCAATCTCCATTTCTCATTACTCATGACTGAGTCATGCGATTGGGCGATAGGTTCGATTTCGCGGTAACGAGCGACTTGGCGATGATCTTGCAGAGTTGGTCGCATTCATCTTGAAGTTGTTCGAGTCGTTGTTCCGGTATTAACTCAGACTTGACAATCAAGCGTATCCAAACCGAGCTTTCTCGAAGTTCTTTGAGAACAATTCCAAGCTTGTGAACGAAGTCGCGTTTGCTTTCGGCTGCGCATGCTTCGGCGTAATTGGGAGCCGGAGAAGTTCCAGAACGAACAAGTTGCGCGGCGATGTGTCTCGCCAGCCGCGTGTCCGGCAAGGCATCAATTGCTTTGCCAACTCGACTGCAAAATCCAACAACCGTTCTTCGATATCTGCTCCTTTCCTGCCTTCATTTTGCATTTTTCAGTCTCCATTTCTCATTACCCATTACTGAGTCAGTTAGGCGGCAACCACGATGCATTAGGCGGTTCATCGTTCGTTGGAGTCCTCCAGGTAATGAATGATTATTGAGAAATGAGAATTGAAAAATGAAAAACTTGGGTGTTGTTCGGGTTTGGCTTCATTTTGCATTTTTCAATCTTCATTTCTCACTACTCATTACCCCCTCGCTTCATCGCTTCCTAATTAGATCCGATATCGACACCGCTCGCACGAGGTCGCGAACTCGATATTGGTTCTTCTTTGCTTCCTCTGCAATCAACTTCAGGTCGTCTTGATCATCCACCGTCAGCACTCGGCGAAGAGCATAGGTGCAGAGATGTTCAACAAATGCTCGCGCGATCTTGTCGCGATCCTCCAGCAGCAATTGCTTGAATTCGACGGAGTCTTTGAACGAGCGACCATCGAGCATCACTCCCGAAGCGTCGACCAATGGATCCTCACCTGTCCCGGATGGAACGCGTTCGTGTGTTCGCCACTTACCAATAGCGTCATACTGGTCCAATGCGAATCCAAGCGGATCAATTCCTTGATGACAAGCAGCACAACTTGCGTTCTGAGCATGCGCGGCAAGCTTCTCGCGAATAGTCGCTTTAGGGCTCTGTGGCGGATTTGGCTCAATCGGATTAACGTTAGCCGGAGGGGACGGCGGAGTCTTATTGAAAATCGCTTCGCTGACCCACACGCCGCGATGCACTGGGCGATGGCGCGTGCCGTCAGAGGTGAGGCCGAGCACAGCGCCCATCGTGAGCAGGCCGCCGCGATGATCCTCGGGCTTCAGCGACACTCGCTCAAAGCCGCCCGACTTCGATTCCGGCAGTCCATAGAACTCGCAAAGCCGTGCATTGGCCACGGTCCAGTCGGAATGGATGAAGCTGTCGATGGACAAGTTTTTGTCAAACATCTCACGAAAAAACTCCACCGGCTCGGTGCGCATGCTGTCCTCCAGCCACGCGTCGTAGGTGGGATAGAGCTTCTTGTCCGGCGGGAACATTCCGACGCGATGCAGTTGCAGCCACTGTCGGGAAAAATCGTCGATGAAGCGGCTCGTATTGCTGTCCGCGAGCATTCGATCGACTTCTTTTTTCAAGCCATCGCCCTTCAGTGAGCCGCCTTTGGCTGCGGCAAAGAGCGCCTCGTCCGGCATCGAGCTCCACAGGAAATACGAGAGCCGTGTGGCCAGTTCCGAGTCGTTGAGATGCTCGCGGGCCACCGGATCGCCCTCGACGATGTAAATAAAGTGCCGCGAGGTCAGCACGCCCTGCATGGCAACGCGATAAGCATCCACCAGCTTCTCGCCCGCGTCGCGTTCCTCGCGATAGGACTTCAAGTACTCTTCCAGTTCGTCCACCTTCACTGGGCGACGCCACGCACGCTCGGCGAAGCGATGCAAATGCTCGGCAACCATCTCGGACGTCGCGTCATCCCGTGGCACCACGTCTTTGCGGCGCGACATTTCTGCCTCGGACACTAGCGGGCCTTCCCACTCGATCCAATCTAGCAGCACCGTTGAGAAAAGACCGTTCCCCTTGTCATCGAACATTTGCGGCGCGTTCGGGTTCAGCAGCATCGTTTCACTACTGTGCGTGAAGATGTAGCCGCCACGGCTTGCGAGCGCATTACGGAAAGCCGCGCCTTGCCGACGGTCGATCACGTCCGTGGCCACGACGCAGAAGTCGAGCTGCGCGGGCATTTCGAGGAAGACCTCAAATTCAAACACCTGCGGCTTGTCCTCCGGCGCATTGATGTCGAACTCGATGAGCCCGTCCACCGTCTCCTCGCTGGTGCGTTTGCCGATGCTCAGATGCGCCGTCTGGCCGCCCAGTGGACGGATGCCGCTGGCCTGAAGACGCAGCTTGTAGAGCCCGCTGTGCTCGGGGCCTGTTTTCCCAAACCAGTTGGGCGCGAGCGCCTGCTGTGTCGTGCCGGGGTACATCAGATAACGCAACGACCGCTTGATGCCGAAACGATCCAGCGCCACCTGCTGCTCCTTGCCACCACCGTAGCGCAACTCCGCCGCCGTTTTGCGAACGATGCGGGCCTCTCCGGATGCTGCGGAAGAAGCGCGGTCGAGTACAACTTCTGCGGCATGATAGTAACGGTCTACATGCGATGGCGAGAGCGAGAGTTCCGAGCCGATTCGCTCATAACCATGCCACAGCGTATCTTCGTTGAGCTCGCCCGGTTTGGTCGGATCGTAGCGAACGCCCAGCAGGTCATAGACTGTGTTCTGATATTCCTTACGGCTTAACCGATAATGGGCTACCATTGGCCTCGCCGCCATCCTCGCGGCTCTGCCCTCCTTCATTTTTGCGTCCAGTTGCAAGACAAACTCTGCGAT
Organism: Planctomycetaceae bacterium; assembly: GCA_005798335.1. Lineage (GTDB taxonomy): Bacteria > Planctomycetota > Planctomycetia > Pirellulales > Pirellulaceae > Aureliella. Next base: position 8,282 of record SYJV01000117.1, read on the forward strand.
TTCCTCCTGAGTCGGTCGCAGTTCATTCTTCGGCGGCATCTCGCCGCTATTCACTTTATCGAGAGCCTCCGCCCAATGATGAGTGTCCGAGCCTGACTTGAAATCCCGCGAAAGTTGATCGATCCGTAAATCACCTTCTTCCTTTTGAGGTCCATGACACCGAACGCAGTGCTTGGCGAGAAACGCATCGAACGGTTCCGCTCCGCATGTAACACCGGCAAAGCTCAAGCAGGCAATGGCCAATGTTATGGTCGTTATTCGGTTCGCGAAAATACAGCGCAACGAACCTTTCGCGGAGCGAAAGGCGACACTCACGTTACCAGTTCTTTTCACACCAGAATTTCCTTCACCACCGAACCATAAACATCGGTCAGACGGTAATCGCGGCCGAGAAGTCGTCGAGTCAACCGGGTGCGATCGATCCCAAAATTCACGCTATGGTCAGCTCTGACTCGGGCCATACTAAGGAGGATTGTGATCGCAAAAGAGTAAACGATGTTATTGAAGAGTTTGCTGTCATGTATTGAGGACTTCGCATTATGGGAAAGACTGGCTCCTACTCTTAATCTTAATCTTAATCCCAATCCCATTCGGTCTTTCGTCCATGATAGCAGGCGGTCGGCAATAAGAGTAAGAGTAGGATTAAGATTAAGACTTGGGAGGGAAGAGCGTTGAGTTACACCGCGCGATCAGGTGAGTTTGGGCGAATTAAGCCAACGAGCATCGATACGACCTCGATCAACATTGTTTTGCCGGCTTCAGCCGTATCGAGGCCAATCTTTCTTTTGGCAACTAGGACATCAAGACAGGCAGCGCATTCCAACGCAGAGCCGCGGGCTGTATCGAAAAACTTGCATCGATCTTTGGGCGTCGATTTTCCGTTACCCTCTGCGATATTCAATGGGACTGATGTTGATGCCCGGTCAAGCTGATCATGAGCTGCGATCGACTTTGGAATTGATTCTAGCAAGTCAGTGGACCACGCCACAAACTTGATCGATTGTTGGTAGACGCTCAATTTCTCGTGATCAAACTGCTTCATTCGCGAAATCCTACTCTTGATCATAATCTTACTCTTATATCATAATCTTAATCCTGATCCCCGCCGGCTTTGCCTTCGTCCCCACTCCGCCCCAAGAACAAGGGATTAAGATTAAGAGTAGGATTAAGATTAAGAAGGGTTAAGAAGGGTTAAGACAGAATCTCCTTCACGACCGATCCATGCACGTCGGTCAGACGGTAATCGCGGCCGAATCGATTGTTGGTAGACGCTCAATTTCTCGTGATCAAACTGCTTCATTCGCGAATCCTACTCTTGATCTTACTCTTAATCATAATCTTAATCCTCAGTCGGTCTTTCGTTCGTCGCCCCAAAGGCGGTCGGGATTAAGATTAAGAGTAGGATTAAGATTAAGAAGAATTTCCTTCACGACCGAACCATAAACATCGGTCAGACGGTAATCGCGGCCGACGTGACGGTGCGTTAGGCGAGTGTGGTCGAGTCCCAACAAGTGGAGCATCGTCGCGTGCAAATCGTGAATGTGGATTTTCCCTTCGATGATTTTGAAACCCATGTGGTCCGTTTCGCCGAAGGTAAAGCCGGGCTTGACGCCGCCGCCTGCCATCCATGCACAGAAACTTTGCGGCTGATGTTCGCGACCATGCTTGTCGATAGGCGCAGTGCCGCTCAAGTCCTGGCTCCATGGCGTCCGTCCAAATTCACCGGACCACAGTACGAGCGTGTCTTCAAGCATCCCTCGTTGCTTCAAGTCCTTAACGAGCGCCGCGACCGGCTGGTCGGTTTGATTGCAGAGCTTGGGCAAGTTGCCTCGAACATCGCCGTGATGATCCCAACCATTCATCGTCACTTGCACAAAACGAACGCCCGACTCACTTAACTTGCGAGCCAACAAACACGCGCGAGCGTTCTTGTCGGCTTCCGTGTCCTTCGCTCCAATGCCGTACATCTTGAGCGTTTCTTCACTCTCCTTCGAAATGTCGACGAGCTGTGGCGTATCCGTCTGCATGCGAAAAGCGAGTTCCATGTTCTGAATCATCCCTTCCATGTTCGCGTCACCATGGAGCTCACCGAGAAGCTGTTTGTTCATCCGCTGGGTCATATCCATCCGTTTGCGCTGGACGGCATCCGTTGCCGATACGTTCTTTAGATTATCAATCGGCGACGTTGTGCTATTCTGTGGAACCGTAAGGGCTGTACCTTGATGCATGGCCGGTAGAAACCCCGAACCGTAACTACGAACACCGCCTGGGTGAATGGTGACGAAACTCGGCAAGTTTTGGTTCTCAGTACCAAGCCCATAGCTGATCCAGGCCCCCATCGAAGGTCGGACTTCGGTGAAGCTGCCGGTATGGAATTGATTCGTTGCGCTGGCGTGTTGCGGATTGTCGGCGTTCATGCCACGCAACAAGCAGATGTCGTCCGCAATCTCAGCTAGATGCGGCATCAAGTCGGAGATCATCATGCCCGATTGACCGCGAGGTTTTACCGGAGCCATCGCGCCGAGCGCTAGGAACCTCTCAGTCCCGATCTGCGTTACATTCTTATCAAGCGGAGAATCAATCGCCTCACCGTGTTTATTGGTGATGTATGGCTTGGGATCAAAGAGATCCATCTGGGAAGGACCGCCCGCCATGAATAGGAATATGACGCGTTTCACTTGAGGAGTGACATCCAGGACACGCCCGCTGAATGCTCTCGTCGACTCACTTGCTGCAGCATGCATCATGTCATGCAAGGCCAATGCTCCGAAACCACAAGCTGCATGTTGCAAACACTGACGACGATTTGGAAGGAAATTGAAGTTCATGATTGGCCTCTTGGATAGTCGCCTTTCGCTCCGCGAAAGTGATGTTCAATGTCGGCTTTCGCTCCGCGAAAGTGCGTCTCTTTATGTTCCTTTTGCGGAGCAAAAGGCGACTATCTTTTACAGTCGAAATACAAAATGGTTGGACGAGAGCAAGCTGTGGCAAAGCTCTTGCCAAGCAACGCTCTCGCTGATCGGTTTCTTCTCGCTTGTTTCGAGCGATTGAGTCTCTTTGATAAAGTCGGTTGCATTGCTCCGTTCGGCGGCAGTGATCGGTCGACTCAAAACACTCAGCCAAAGCTGCTCCAGTCGCTCGTCATGCGTTTTCGATTCCGCAAACAATCGATCCACGAATAACTTGGCTCGCTTGCGAAAATTGCCGTTGTTCATCAAAAACAGCGACTGCGTCGGCACAACCGTCTGATTTCGCTGTCCAGCAGTCTGAGCCGGATTCACGAAATCAAAGTAACTTCGAACCTTGTCCTCGCCCGTAAATCCGGTTCGCATCACCGGCAAATAGATAGTTCGTTCGAATTCTTGCGATGAACGCGGTTTCTTGTGAGAGTAATTGGGTGGGTTCACACCCTTTGCAGCCAAGGCTCCTGTATTCTCGACCGTTTCGAGAACCAAAGACGGACCGCCGTGGCTTTCCTTCAGTTCGCCGCTAATGGCAAGCGCCGAATCTCGAATCGCTTCCGCATCCAATCGTTGCCGATTCATACGCCACAGCAAACGATTGTCTGGATCGATCTTCAGCGACTCGGCTTGATTGGTGCTATTCAATCGATAGGTACGACTTAAAACGATCGAGCGAATGAGTTGTTTTTGCGACCAACCATTCTTCATGAATCGCGTCGCCAAATGATCGAGCAAATCCGGATGCGACGGCGTTTCCCCGCGGGCACCAAAGTAATCGACCGAGCGAACCAACCCTTCGCCAAGCAGTTTCTGCCAGATTCGATTCACAGTCACGCGAGCCGTCAACGGATTCTTGGTATCGACCAACCAATCGGCCAATTGCAGTCGGCCACTTTGTCCGGCAGGTATCTCGGGGAAGTCATGCGTAGATGCGACTCGCACTGCCCCTCGGGGAATGATCTTGCCCGGAGCGTACGGATTGCCTCGAATGTACACCGGCATATCGGCCGGCTTTTCAACATCGCGTATCGCAAAGGCTTTCGGCAGCTTGGAGCTAAAGAACTCGGCGTGTTGAATGTCCGCGTCGAGTTTCTTGGTTTTCTCGGTCAGCTCGTCGCGTTGTTTTGTCAGTTGTTCCATAGTAGTAGGCACACTCCGTGTGCCGTCTATCTCTACTTTGTCCACTGATTCAGGCTGTTTGTCTGTGGTTTGAATTTGTTCCGTTTTTTGGTTGCGAGGCGCAGCTCTTGTGGATTTGTCGGTTTGATCGGACGGCACGGATAACACGGACGGCGTGGACGGCACACGGAGTGTGCCTGCTACTTCTTTTTCGAGCTTGGCGATTTGAGCAACAATCGCTTTCTTTTCGTCATCGAGCTTTTTTTTCTCGGTCTTCAAGCTCGCGAGCTTCTCGGCGTGCTCTATTTCGAGCTTTATGCGAGCGTCGATCTGCTCAGGGGTTTCAGGAAGTTCCGTCGAGTTCAACGTGCTCCAAACACCAAACGGAATCTTGTGCGTTGATGAAGAGCTACGAAGCATTCCGGCGATGCCGTAGTAGTCTTCCAGTCCAATCGGATCGAATTTGTGATCGTGGCAGCGAACGCAACCCATCGTCATCCCAAGAAACGTCGTACCGATCTTACTGACCTGTGTATCGATGTGGTCAGCTTCCATCTTGGCTTTATCGGGTTCGACGATCTCCACGTCGCCAAGCACCAAGAAACCCGTCGCAGTAATGCACTCGGCTTTCTCAACAGCGGAGGAGGTCGCCATCAAGTCACCGGCAATCTGCTCTCGAACAAAACGATTGAACGGTTTATCTTTGTTGAACGAGTCGATCAAATAGTCTCGGTATCGCCAAGCGTATTCGGCGAAGACACTATTGGAGGTCCCGATCATATCGGCATAACCAACCAAGTCCAACCAATGCCTTGCCCAGCGTTCGCCATAGGCACGCGATTTGAGCAAGCGATCGACGGCGGTCGCACAAGCATGCGGCGAGTTGTCTCGAACGAATGAATCGATTTCGCGGGGAGTCGGCGGCAGACCTGTCAGATCGAGGCTGACTCGGCGAAGCCAAGTGTATCGATCGGCATCTGCAACCGGTCTGATTCCGGCTGCTTCTTGTTTCGCAAGGATAAAATTGTCTAATGCATCCAACGGCCACGAGGGATCGCTTACCGATGGTGCTTCGGGACTCGCGATCGGTTGAAAAGCCCAGAACTTGCGACCTTCTTCAACATCAATCGTTCGAGCAGGTGGTAGCTCTTCTGCGACACGTGGATCGGGCGCTCCCATCACGATCCATTTTTCAAAATCGGCAATGATTGAATCTGAGAGCTTAGCTTTCGGCGGCATTTCGAGATCTTCGTAGCGAAGCGCCTTGATCAGCGAACTTGCTGTTGGATCTTTGAGGTCGATCGAAGGCCCACTGTCGCCACCTTTAAATAGCCCCGCTCGATGATCGATGCGCAGGCCACCTTGAAGGATTTTCGATTGGGGCGAGTGGCATTCGTAGCAATGCTCGATCAAGACTGGACGAATCTTTTTTTCGAAGAAGGCAAGCTGTTCCGGTGTAGCAACCGGCTCGTCAGCGAAAGTTGTCGAAGAACAGAAGAATGCACAAAGTAGTAGGCACACTCCGTTTGTTACATTCCATAGGCTTAGGATAGTCGACTTTCGCTCCGCGAAAGTGGCGTCCCGCAACGCACCTTTTGCGGAGCAAAAGGCGACTATCTGGCTGCTTTGGTTCATGTCAACTTCTCCAATCGTTCGATGACGGCTTGCATGTGTTTTCGCATGGCCGCTTCCGCCGCATCCGGATCATGTTCGCCGATGGCTTTCACGATGGCTTTATGCAACCGGCGACCAAGTTGATTATCTTTCTGCGTTGGGGTCGTTCGCACCATCTGAGCCATGACGAACTCGTAAATGACTTCCATCAAGTTCTGCATCAACTTGTTGTCGGCTATTGCCAAGAGCTTGCGATGGAAGCGAAAGTCGATCTCAAGCACGTTCGCATAGGGCATGTCTTCATCATCCATTTGCTTGAGCAACTTGGTAAGCTCAGCGACATCTTCGTCGGTGGCCTTTACAGCCGCTTGCCGAGCGGCCTGCAATTCGATGGCCGAGCGGAGTTCCGCATAAGAAAGTAACTCTTGAGGCGAGATCGTGACAGCCGTTTGCAGCAAGCGCACGCAGTTGGTCAGACTGCCCGTATCGCCGACAAAAGTCCCGCGGCCGCGCTGGATATCGACCAACCCTGAGCTCTGAAGCCGAGCCAACGCTTCACGCAGTACCGGACGGCTGACTTGCAATTTCTCTACTAGTTGATGTTCGCCAGGCAAACGGGAACCGGCGGCCAGCTTCTCGTCTTTGATGACCTTCGCAATACGGTCGACGACCAAATCGACCGTCGTCCGCCGTTCAATCGCTGTCCATTGCATCCAAAATCTCCCAAACAAGGTACTTGTCCGCGAGTTCGCTTGTAAGACATGTTATTACGCAGTGATGGCTCCGTCAACATGGTGTGAGATTTTGTCTGAACAGCCTGACGCTTGCGATGATAACTTGGTAATCATCGTATTCTTTCAGTTTGGAATGATCGCGAGCAATTCTGGTCCACCACCGGTGATGCGGCTGCTGGTTATACTGAGTATTCTCGTCGCAGCAACGATCCCTAGATGGAAGATGATGCGCTGGTATTACCGCTGGCCAGTCTACGTTGTTTGCGTCGCAATCGCGTTAGCGCTGCTGGGCGTACGCTTCGCGTGAGGTTAGACTTGATCGTCGGTTTTTGAGGGTGACGGTTCCGCCAATCTTGTTCGTCGAGCCAAAGCGAGATTCTACGTATTAAAGGAAGTTGAATGCTCATTACCGATTTCACTAGGTCGTTTGTCCGGATTCGGATCGATCTGGACAAGACTAAGCCCAGGACGATCAGTCAACCGCCGCCGTTCACGTTGAATAATGCGCGGTTCCCATCGGAGTGCCTCTGCCGAGTCACTCAGGGGGAAGGTTCGGCCGCGCGAGCGGTGGACTACATGCTCGTCGCCGCTTGCAAAGCGGAACAAGTCCACGTACGAGAGAATATCTGGCACGATCCGGCCGCCGACATGTGTCTGGTCGCGTCGAGCGATGAGTTTCTGATCGTCAAGAGTTGGGATCGCAACAATCGGGGTGTCATGCTCAGTCCTCCAACTCTGGGCCAGCAGCCCGAGCGCCAGGCGGGCAAGTGGGCGGACGCTTTCACGGATCTGCGCATCGACAGGAAGGAGTTATCCGGCCAACTCCTGGCGTCGACCGAGGAAATCGTCGCCGCCGTGCTCGGCAACCGGCCACTCGTTTCCCAAACAGAGTTTTCAACGCCCGAAGGTTCGCGCGTATTCTTAGAGTATCCGGTGAAAGTGATCAACGTGAGTGAACGCGACATGTTCTATCAAGTCGATACCGGACCTGTGCTCGTTCCGGACGCCGACGCATTCGATGGTACGCACGGCATCTCGGCACTGCGACTAGCGTTTATCGCTCACAACACACTTGGTTGCACCGAGATGCTGCTGAATGTCCCCACTCCAATCGGGCAAGGCCTCAGCGTCAATCACTACTCCAGAGTGCTGAAGGTTGCAGCCGAAAATCGCATCATCGCGTTCGATTGAAAGTACGCATTCAAGTAACATCCCGCTAACGGTTAGAGGTAGGAGATCTTCTTCCAATGCAAATTCTCGACATGGCCGTGATCATCCTCTACGCGTTCGCCATGTTGGCGGTGGGGAGATATTACAAGTCTCGCGTGCAGTCTTCGGATGACTATTTGCTCGGCGGGCGCATCATGAGCCCGTTGATGATCGGGCTATCTCTGTTCGCGACGTTGACCAGCACGCTGTCGTACTTGGCCGTTCCCGGCGAGATGGTCAAGCACGGTCCGATGATATTTGCACAGATCGCTGCCTATCCGTTCATTATGTGGATCGTCGGCTGGATGTTAATTCCACAGATCATGAAGCAAGAAGTCACCAGTGGCTATGAATTGCTTGAGAAGCGGCTGGGACTCTCGGGGCGGTTGCTAGGCGCGAGCATGTTCATGGCCCTGCGCATTGTCTGGATGTCGGCAATCCTTTACGCCACCACTAATAAAGTGCTCATTCCGCTACTGGGACTTGATCCTTTTTGGGCACCATTTATCTCGGCCGCGATGGGCATCATCACGTTAGTCTACTCGGCCGAAGGTGGAATGCGCGCCGTAGTAATCACAGATGCCATGCAATCGTTCATCATGTGCGCTGGCGCGGTTGTGACCATACTATACGTCACCGCCGATCTCGGATCCTTCGGAGCTTGGTGGCCCACGACTTGGGTGTCCCATTGGCAGGAGCCAGTCTTTTGGTTTCGAACTGACGTCCGTGTGACGTTTATGGGCGCGTTTCTGAATATGCTCGTCTGGATGACTTGTACTTGTGGTGCGGATCAAATGGCCATCCAGCGTTATCTTTCGACCCGCGACGCCAAGTCCGCTCGCCGATCGTTGGGAGTGCATTTGTTAACGGAAATCCTCATGATCGCACTGCTCGCCCTGGTTGGCTTGGCCGTGCTCGGATACTTCACGGCTCACCCAGAAGGTTTGAAAACGGGGACCACTTTGGTCGACCAAGCCGATGAACTGCTACCACTGTTCGTCGTGACGGTCTTGCCTGCCGGCCTATCGGGATTGGTCATCGCCGCAATGCTCTCCGCCGCCATGTCGAGCTTGTCGTCCGGAATGAACTCGGCGAGCGCCGTCATCACGACCGACTTCATGATTCGGATTAAAAGGGAACAATGGTCGGAGAGCGAACGTGTGCGAGTGGCACGCGTTACTTCCGTGATCGTTGGTGTGATTACGGTCCTCTTGAGTTTGTTCGTGGGACAACTGGCCACGAACTTGATGGAACTGTGCATCAAGGTCGTAAATCTGTTGACTTCACCGCTGTTCGTGCTGTTTTTCCTGGCGATTTTCGTTCCGTGGGCCAAACCGCGTGGCGGGATCGCCGCCACAGTGGCGGGCATCGGCGTGGCAGTGGGCATCGCTTTTTTCAAGCTCGGCGGACTGGAGTTCCTCTGGACGGGGCCGGTGTCATTCGTCGTAGGAGTCGTCGTGGGAAGTTTGGTCAGCCTGCCAAGCCATGAAAAGAAACGTTGATTCACTTTCGATTGAGAGGCTATCCGGAAAGGGGTCTGACACTTTGCTAAGTTTACTTGGCAGCGTCGAAGACGTAACAAAAACAATTCCTTGCTGTTTTGCAGCTTTATTTGGCAGAGGGTCAGACCCCTTTCCGAATAGCCTCTTACTAGTCCAACGGAGCAATCCATGAAGCAACGCATCGTCTATTTTAACGGCCGATTTATTCCGGAAGCTGAGGCTCGTGTTTCGATCTTTGATTCCGCGCTCATGTACGGCGATATGGCCTTCGAGATGACCCGAACCTACAACCGTCAACCGTTTAAGCTGCGAGAACATCTCGACCGCTTGTACTCCTCGCTGCGGCTGCTGGAAATTGACTGCGGTTTGTCCATTGAAGAAATGGAGCGGATCACGCGGGAGACGCTCGACCGCAATCTGCCCAGCGAGTCAACTGACGTGGATTGGCAGATCATGCACGACGTCTCGCGTGGGCCGTTGGATGTCTACCGCACGGCTTTTCCCGAGCCTCTGCGGCCAACCGTGTCGATCAACTGCTGGCCGATGATCACACACATGGGAGGCTTTGCACCCAAGTACGCCAGCGGCGTCGATATCGTGATTCCGGCACAGCCAGCGGTACCGGCGCATTTGGTCGACGCCAAAGCGAAAACACGCAGCCGTTTGCATTATCAGTTAGCCAATTTGCAAGCCGCCCGCATGGGTGCGGGGCGCTGGCCCGTGCTGCTCGACCCCGACGGCTTCCTGGCCGAAGGCCCAGGTTGGAATATCTTTCTCGTCAAGAACGGCGAGATCCTGACCCCCGAACCTCGCAACATCTTGCTGGGTGTCAGCCGCGCGACGACGATCGAATTGGCTCGCGAGTTGGGCATTCCAGTACGTGAAACGAATCTCGGTCGTTACGAAGCACTGTCTGCCGACGAGATTTTTTGCACGGCGACGTCCTACGCCCTCGTCCACGCAACAACGTTTGAAGGTCAACGGATTGGCAGCGGCAATATGGGGCCAATCTTCAATCGCTTGTTAGAGGCGTGGAAGAAATTGGTGGGCGTCGACTTCGTCGCCCAGGCTCGAGACTATGCTTTACGACTTCCCGATTGGCTGAAACGCGATGAGAAATGAGAAATGAAAAGCGAAAATGCAAAATGAAAAGTGAAAAATGAGAAGTGAAAAATAGGCGAAGGCGACGTGATGCAATCGAACGGGCGTCGAAGCGGCGAGGATATTGAGGAGCGACTTCTTGAGTTCGCAGCCCAGATTGGCAAAATCGTTGACGTGTTGCCCGAAACTCGGCTGGGGCTACACATTGCCACCAGATCATTCGTTCAGGGACATCGCCAGCTCCGAATTATGCGGAAGCTTGCGCGGCGGAAAGCAAGAAAGATTTCGTGCATAAGCTGAGCATCGTGCTCAAGGAACTTCGCGAAACTCGCATCTGGATTCGCTTGATCATCAAGGCTGCGCTCATTCCCGACGATCGTATCCAACCGCTGCTTGACGAATGCCAGCAACTCGCAAACATCATCGGCAAGTCGATTGTCACCGCCAAATCAAATAACAGACAATGCAAAATGATAAATGCAAAATGCAAAATGTTAACACTGGTCCAATTTGCATTTATCAATTTGCATTTATCATTTTGCATTTTCCTATCCACTGAGGAAACACCATGCAACTTCGTCCGTTAGGTTCCAGCGGTTTGCTCGTGTCACCCATTTGCCTGGGCACGATGACGTTCGGCACACCGGTTAGCGAGGAGGAAGCAATTCGCCTCACGCATGCAGCCATCGACCTGGGGATCAACTTCATCGACACGGCCAACGTCTACGAAGGCTACGCGCGCTATCTTGGCAGCCCCGGAGGCATCGCCGAGGAAATCGTCGGCAAGGCACTCCGGGATCGCCGCGATCGAGTGATCTTGGCGACCAAGGTTGCCGCCCCTGTTGGCGTTGGGCCACAGGATCGTGGCTTGTCCGCAGTTCACATCCTGCGCGAACTGGACCGCAGTCTGAAACGGCTGCAAACCGAAACAATTGACCTCTACATCATTCACTGGCCGGACAGGTACGTGCCACTGGAAGTCACATTGCGAGCAATCGACACGGCGGTGCGTCAGGGCAAGATCCGTTACTTCGGCGCATCGAATCATTCGGCATGGCAACTATGTGAAATGCTGTGGCTGGCCGACCGAAACCAATTGCCGCGCGCGATCAGTTCGCAGATACCTTTCAGTCTGTTGCGGCGGGAATTGCAGAACGATCTACCTTTCTGTCAACAGCATAGCATCGGGGTCACGCCGTACCAATCGCTGCAAGGAGGGCTGCTGGCTGGGAAGTACCGCCGAGGCCAGCCACCGCCTGCCGATTCACGTGCCGCCGAAAAACCTGAGTGGGTCTGGAAACAGGATGATGCCTTGTTCGACCGCTTGGAAGGAGTCGCCGAACTGGCCGCCCAAGCCAGTGTCCCCATGTCGCAGTATTCTCTCGCGTGGACGCTTGCGCAGCCCGCGATGAGTTCGCTGATCGTGGGCGTCAAGAATCTCGAGCAGATTCAGCATGCAATCGCCGCGGCGGACCTCGTCATTCCCGCGGAGCATTTTCCAAAGCTGGATGCGATCTGTCCGCCGCCGTGGCGACAACCAGATCCAGTTCGCGGTGGTATGTAGTGCTTCTGGCAGCCACTCGTCCATGGAGACTTTCAACATGATCAACCGTCGCCGGCGCAATCACAAGTCGCCTTGCCCGCATTGGCAAAGCCTCCTCCCGCCGCACTGTCGGTTGGATTCAAATTTTAGACGCAATACCGTTCAACGAACGTGGGATAAGCTTCCAGCTTGTCAACCTGTAGCGGAGTTTCGCCATTGCTTGCACAAGATATTGACAAGCTGGAAGCTTATCCCACGTTCGTTGAACGGTATTGATTTTAGACGGTCCTAGACAGACTGCGAGTGAAGATGGCGAATTGGCAAAGTGCGTTGGAACTGGATGCGAAGCGAAACGTGATCTCGGGGAGTACGGCGGACTTGTATCGAATCGTCGGTGTCCTGCAGGTCCGCTTGCAGGCTGACCAGCACGATGAAGAACCAACAATGTTGTCTCATGGCTGCACCCCACTCCTCACCATTCCGTCCAGCTTGGGACCGGAAAATCGGCCGTAGATCCCCTCGCCCCAGCGAACGGGCTTGAGTCGCGAAACGGACCGCAATCGTTCGGCAAGCGGACCAGTGACAGCGGTCTGGGCGAGTTGCTTGCCGTCCTGGGAGATCGACATCGACCTGTCGCGGAGGGTCAACTCGAATGTCGTGGAACCGGCGGTCCAGGCCGTGCTTGCTCCCAGGTGGCCGGGCGTCGTCAGACGATAGACGGTTCCGTAGCTCTTCCACTTGTCTGGCGCCAGAAAGGGAAACTTGCCCGCGTCCCACTCGCACGGGCTTTTGGCGGATGTCGAGACGAATAGGTCGGCCCCGCTGGTTACGATACTCGTGACGCGCTGGCCCCACAGATTGCTCACCTCATTGCCGCGATTCTCGATATCGTAAGGATGCACGATTTTGTCGGACAGTTGCGGATGGTCGAACATGCGGCGAACAAAGGACCATTTCCTAGAGTCCGGTTGATATCGCCACAATTCGCCCCAGGGCCAGACGCCGACCAGCGGCTCGCCTCCGTAAACGACGGTTGTTTGCGCCTCGCGAGCACTTGCCGAGACGCCTGGGAGGACCGGTGGCCACCCGGCTCGATCGGCAATCGCTCGGCCGTCGTACTCGAAGAGTCGGCCCGTCGGGTATTGCCCCATCAACAGCCGGTCGTGAAAGGCCATGGTCGAATAGAGCTGGTAGCTGACGCCTAGTTTCGGCTCCAGCAACATCCGCCACGCTCCATTTTCCAGGACATAAAAACCGCCGATATTCGAACCCGTCACGATTTGCTGGCCGAGTTGTCCCCAGGCGAACGTCGTTTCGCCGACGACCGGCAGCGTCATCACAATCGCCTTGGCAAGATCAACCTCCTTCTCCTCTGGCGTCCAGCCGCAGGCGTACAGCTTGCTGAAGCCGTCCTCGTCATTCTGATACGCGCGGTAGCCGCCTGGGCCAGGGTTGACGTGGTAGAAACAGAGGTAGCCGTTGGCGTAGAAGAACAATTGAAAGCTGCCATGCTGAGGACGAGCAAGCACTGTCCGACCGTCGTATTTGACCGTGCTGTCGCCGAGTTCGAGCAGCCCCTTCCCCACTCGCATTGTTTCCTGCGTTCCGCCGATGTCGGACAGACCTCGCCAATCGTTCGCTCCGGCATCCCAGGCTTTGAGGCCACCGTACGTCGAATGAACAATTTCATCTCGTCCGTAGAGATACGTGCCGCACAGGTGGTTGGGGCGGGGCAGCGGCTGTACCACGAATTCTCGCTGGCCGTCGACGGGTCGCACAAAAAACTGCAAGGCGTGGCGGTCGGCACGCATGCGGGTGTTGTAGACATTCTGAAATCCGGCCCCGATGACGAGCGACCCATCCTCACTTGCCGTCTCAAACAACGAGCCGAAGTTCTGTCCCAGATCGGCGCCGCGGTCCAGCACGACTCTGAACGTACTCTCCTCCGCGGCAGCCGCATTGGCGACAAGCATGATCAGTACACTTAAGACATTTCGGACAATTGACTTTGGGTTCATCTTTGATTCCAACATGACATAGCCAAGACCCTTTAGAATCCACGCATCGAACCAGCATGGCAGGAATCTCGTTTACCGACTAGCCGCCGACGAGCCACAGGTGCCTGTGCATCGATAAAATTATAAAATAAGTAGAATTACTCCGAAAGTACTTCCTTCAATCATGTAGAATGTCCACAAGTTCGGGCAACTCCATATTGATTCTATTTGGCCAGTAATTACGAGTTGGTTCCAATGCTCGTTCTCGAAAGAAAAATACTATCGCGAGCCGGAAGGTGGGGGCGGATCGCTCTGCTGGCGCTGTGTGGGACCTGCTTCACTGCTGGCGAATTACGCGCTCAGCCCGTGATTAAATCCGTCTTCCCGTCCGCTGCCCAACAGGGCAAGACGATCACAGTCGAGTTTCGTGGCTCGAATCTGGGCAACGCTTACGCCCTCTGGGCGGATTCGCCGGGCTTGGAGGGCTTAGTCAAACCGGCGGAGTCGATCGACGAACCACCGGCGCCGCAGTCTCGATCGGCTGAGCCCAACTCCAAGTCAGCTCGACCTCCCCAGCCTGTCGTCGTGCAACTGCGCGTCGATGCCGCAGCGCGGCCGGGAACCCATCGTGTGCGGTTGGTTTGTCCAAATGGTTTGTCAAACGCGATTTCCTTTTTCGTAACGGATCAGCCGGTGGAAATGGAGGCGATGCAAGCGCAACACACGCCAAAAGACGCACAGGCGGCCCAGGTGCCGGCGCTGATCAATGGACGGCTTGATAAGAGCGGTCAGGTCGATGGCTATTCCTTCATGGCGTCGGAGGGGGACGAGCTGAATTTTGAAGTCATCCAGACTCAGGAACTCAAGCCGCGACTGGCTCTGTTGGGGCCATCACCCAGTTGGTTTAGCACGGAACGACTGGAACGGCACCTGTTTGTTGAGGAGCGGCAATCCGACCTGGTGCCGACGGAAGCCAGGGGAACCTTTCGGGTGCCGCGCGCTGGGCGCTTTGTTATTCAGGTTGCTTCCTTGTTCGGTCAGGGTTCAGTGGATTCAACGTATCTGCTGGCAGTCTCCCGTGGTGACAATGCCCCACGGCGGGTTTCGCCGCCATCGTCTGAGTGGCATGAGCGCAGTTTCACGCGCGAAATCGAGAGCAGTTGGCTGAGTTCGGTCCAAGCTCGTGCGTTCAAGATGCAGGAGTTGGGAGCGTTGAGTCATGTGGTTGAACCCACCGTCGCTGCGGCCGTGCCTGATGGCGGCGAAGTAGATACGCGACTCTCGGCTGATACTGCCCAGGCCAGTAACGCCGATGTCATTGATGGAAAGTCGGAATCGGGAATCGCCCTTCCCGCCATCCTGGAAGGCACGATCGGCAAGCCAGCGGACATCGACAGTTATCGTTTTAACGTGCGGGTGGGCGACGAAATTGCCATTGAAATCGAGACTCCTGAAACGCATTTGCCAGCGTTCAATCCTTGGGTAGCGATTCTGGACTCTGAAAATCGCGAAGTTTTTTCGAACCTACATCGCAGAGTGTCCCTGTTTAACAACAACGCCGAGCGACAGGTTTACATCGCGGAGGTCGTGCCCAAGATCGTGCACCGCTTCGAGAAAGCCGGAGAAGTTACCTTGCAGGTGCGGGATATCACTTCCAAGTACGGCGATGCGACGTATCGCTATCGGATTCTCGTTCGTCCGCAAGTGCCGCACATCGGGGAAATCTCGCTGGGTGGCGTGGATTATCTGAATCTGGAACGCGGACGAGCCGGGCGCGTGACCCTGACGACCAGCTACGAGGAGGGCTTTTCGGGAAACGCTACGTTTGTGTTCTCCGGACTGCCCTCGGGCGTACAGGCCTTCCCCTCGGATACTGTGGTCGATCGGAAGGCCCCAACCCAAATCACGGAAAACGCGCAGACCGTGCTGGCACCGACCAGCGAGACCACGCTCGTGCTGGCGGTGAGCCCGGATGCGCCCTTAACCCGCATGCCACAAGTCGTGCGCATTGAATGCCGCGCGCTCGAGCAAGGCAAGCTCGGGCCGGCGCTGCTGGTTCGGGAGCTGCCCATGATGGTGGTCGCTGAAGGAGAGAAAAAGCCGTAGATAGTTGTGCTTCGCCTAGGCATGATATTGGGGTTCGAGAGTAGAGCAATTGTCCTCAATTGCTTTGGCAGCGATTGAATTGCAAGGCAACGATTGAATTGCAAGGCAACGATTGAGGACAATCGTTCCACTCTCAGAAGTTGTGCAGAGAACACGAGTAGAGATTGATGATGTTGAAGACTTCGCATTTTACGGTGATTGCATTTAGCTGGCTGGTCTCATTGGCTAGCGTGTCGCTAGCGGACGCTGGCCTCGAGTCGGAAAAACTAGTTTCTCTAACCATCGTGCCCGCCGAAGCGACGGTATCCGGGAATGGTTTATCCCGACAGTTCGTTCTGATCGGAACGTATGCTGACGGTTTCAATCGTGACCTAACGTTGCGGGGCGACTGGACTCTTTCCGACCCAGACGCGGGCGACTTTCTGACCGGTGGCAGGTTGACCGCCCGCTCGACTGGGAATGTTACGCTCACGGCGCGGTTCGCGGGACGCACCGCTACCTCAGCCGTACGAGTGAAGGTGTCCGAAGAGAAGCGCCCGTTCAGTTTCCGACGCGACATCGGTGCCATCTTGACGAAGCGGGGATGCAATACGACGGACTGCCACGGCACAGTGAAAGGAAAAGGAGGGCTCAAACTCTCCGCGAATGCTCTCGACGCGAAAGAGGACTTCGGCTGGATCGTGGAAGGCGGTACGTTCCAGGTTCTGACTGCGGAGTCGAAGGGACCAAGGATTCCTCGGGTCGACAAGAAGAACCCTGAGCAGAGTCTGATACTCACCAAGCCGACGGACGACGATCACGGCGGCGGCAAGCGATTCGACGTGGGCAGTGCGGATTACCTTGCGATTCTCCAGTGGATCCGACGCGGTGCCCCATACGGCGAGGAAACTGAAGGCTCTGCCGCAGTTGTGAAGGTCGACGTATTTCCGCCCGAGATTGTGTTGGAAATGTCCGGTCAGCATCAACTGCTAGTCACGGCTCATCTTTCCGACGGCAGTACTGAGGATCTTTCCGGCCAAGTGATGTATGTCCCTACGGATCCTCTAGTGATCGAAGTCAGCGATACGGGTGTGGTGAAGCCGCTCAAGCCAGGCGAGACTTCGATTCTGATTCGCGCCGCTGGTTTCGCGGTCAGCACTCGGGTAGGTGTTGTTCAGGAGGCGGTCGCGAATTACCCCGAGGTCAGGAGCCGGAATTTCATCGACCGCTTCGTCTTTGCCAAGCTGCGGAAGTTCAACGTCGTTCCATCCGAGCTTTCATCGGACGCTGAGTTCCTGCGGCGCATCTGTCTGGATCTGGCGGGGACCTTGCCACCCCCAGAGCGCGTTCGCGAGTTTCTGTCGAGCATAGATCCCGACAAACGAAACCAGTTGATCGAGTCGCTGCTGCAATCGCCGGAGTACGTTGACTATTGGGGCTTTCTGTTCAGCGACCTGATGCGTGCCACATTCGTGACCTCTAACGATGCAGCGATGACGAAGGCTTACGAAGACTGGGTCGTCAACAGCATCGCGGCCAACAAGCCTTACGACCAGATGGCCCGCGAGAAGATTGCGGCCACCGGGTTCTCGGCACCGGCCCGCAACCTGCAATATGTCGGCGAGCCGTTAGCGCCAGAACAGATTATGGCTGAACAAATCCGAATTTTTTGGGGAAAGCGTTTGGATTGCGCGCAGTGCCATAACCATCCGTTTGAGATCTGGACTCAGAATCAGTTTTGGGGGCTGACGGCTTACTACGGTGGCTTGGAAGAACTGCGTGGTAGCAAGGTTTTTTTTGATCGGCTGGACCGCGACTGGGGCAAGCCTGTGGCACATCCACGTACGCATGCGAAGGTCAGTCCCACGTTTATCGACGGTACGCCCCTGTCAGTAGATGAACGGTTAAGTCCTCGAGCGCGGCTGGCGGAGCAGATTATTGCCAGCCCCGACTTTGCCGAAGCCGCGGTGAACCGTGTTTGGGGTTATCTATTCGGTCGCGCCATCGTCGCTCCCGTCGATGACTTCCGCGCGACCAATCCGCCCACCCACCCCGAACTGCTGGACGCCCTCGCCAAAGACTTCCGTGCCCGCGGCTACGACCTGAAGCAGCTCATCCGCACGATCGTGCAGTCGAGAACTTATCAGCTTTCCGGCGAACCCAATGATACGAACCGAGATGACAAGATCAATTACTCGCGCGCGTTGCCGCGGCCCATGGAAGCAGCGGTGCTACTGGATGCAATTTCGAGCGCAACGGGAGTCGAAGAGCATTTCAAGTATCACGCGATGGCTGGCGGGGCGGATCGCGTGCCGCCGCCGGGCACGCGGGCGATGCACATGAATCCCGACCTTTGCCCGTCGCAGTTCATGGATGTCTACGGCCGGTCGATGCGTAAACAGGCTCCGCTCGGTCCGCCAGAGCCAACTCTGGCGCAGGCGCTTCACATGTGGGCAGGGCAGACCTATACCGTGAAAATAGCGGAGAAGGGTGGACGGCTTGATAAGTTGCTCGCCAAGGGGTCGTCGGATGCCGAGATCATCGACGAATTCTATCTTGCCGCATTGACTAGACCGCCAACGAATGAGGAGCAGTCGCAACTGCTCGGTTTGCTCTCAGGGCACCCGGAGCGCCACCAACAGACTTTGCAGGGATTCGTCTGGGCGCTGCTGTGCTCGGGCGAGTTCGCTACCAACCACTAACCAGAACCAAGCAACGATGGCCATGAAGAATTTCCAGAACCCGGACTGCGATTGTCCAGTAGGGAGTAGGCGCTCTTTTCTGCGCGCCGGTTCGCTGAGCTTTCTAGGTCTGACACTGGCCGACTACCTGCGTTTCTCAGCCACGCCGGCGCTGGCGACCGAGACACACCGCAAGGCGGGCGCGGTCATTCTGCTTTGGTTGGAAGGCGGGGTCAGCCACTTGGATACTTGGGATGTGAAGGCCAACTCCGGCTTCCGTACCATTCCAACGAATGCAGCAGGCGTACGCATTTCCGAAATCTTGCCGCGCATGTCCCAGCACATGGACAAGCTGTCGATCATCCGCTCCATGAAAACCTTTGAAAGGAACCATCCGCAGGGAACGATTGAAACGCAGACCGGCCATCGACCGAACCCGGCGATGAAGTTTCCCAGCCTGGGATCGATTGTCTCCAAGGAGTTGAGTGGCCAGAACAACTTGCCGCCCTACGTGGTCGTGCCCACGCCGTCCGAGAACGACTTTTTCAACTATGAAGAGGCTTACAAGGCAGCGTTTCTCGGGCCGCAGTATGACAGTATGATTTTGCCCGATCCGAGTCAACCAGAATTCACCGTACCAGATTTGAGCCTACCCAAGTCGATCACGAAAGAGGCAATTGAAGACCGTCGAACGATGCTCTCCATCGTCGACAAGTTTTACCGTTCCCGGGAGCACGATGCACGCTTCGTCAAGATGGACGAGTTCCGCGAGACAGCGTTGCGGATGATACTCTCTCCCGACGTCAAGAAGGCGTTTGATCTGTCACAAGAATCCGAACAGACGAGAGACCGCTACGGACGAGATCGAGTTGGACAAAGCGTGCTTCTAGCGCGCCGGCTGGTAGAAGCCGGTTGCCGCTTCGTGACTGCCGCCGGCTACCGACACGGGGAATGGGATACGCACGGCGAAAACGAGAAGCGGTTGAAAGAAAAATTGGTGCCACGGCTGGATCAGAGCCTATCGGCTTTGCTCGAGGACCTCCAGCAGCGCGGTTTACTGGAGTCGACCGTCATAATCGCCACTGGGGAATTTGGCCGTACGCCGGATATCAATCCCGGCCGCGGCCGGGATCACTGGCCAGATTGTTGGTCGCTGGTTTTGGGCGGAGGTGGCCTTCAAGGCGGACGGATTATCGGGGCCAGCGATGAACGCGGCGCCTACGTGGCCGAACGGCCGGTTTCCATCGGCGACGTCTACGCCACGATCTACAAGGCTTTAGGCATCGACTGGGCCAAGACCTACAC
The DNA here is from genome assembly GCA_005798335.1 of Planctomycetaceae bacterium. Classification (GTDB taxonomy): domain Bacteria; phylum Planctomycetota; class Planctomycetia; order Pirellulales; family Pirellulaceae; genus Aureliella. The sequence continues at coordinate 28,135 of SYJV01000117.1, forward strand.
CACACCGGTCGGGCGGCCGGTTTACATCGCCAACGGCTTCGATGATCAGGTAGGCTCGCCTATTGCGGAGCTGATTTGATCACAATGCCGAATTTAAAGCATTAGCAAAAAGGAGATGAGAAATCCGAAGCACTAACAAATTGGTCAGCGGAGCGCTCGCGGTATTGGTTATGATGACCATTGCGACAAGCTGTAGGCTGTCGGCGTTTGCTGACGAACCCAACAACTTTGTGCGTATACGAGTGATCGACGATAAGTCGACAGGCGATTTCAAGGCGTACCGCAAGATGATCAGCGGGCCAGGGCATAACGAGCACCCACCCTATCCCGGCTGCACCGGCTTCATCGGTTGGGAATCGGTCACTCGACTGAAGAGCGGCGAAATGCTGTGCAGTTTCAGTGCTGGATACTGGCACGTCTCGTTTCCAACGCCTTGGGACATTAAGCCCGATTTGCTTGCAAGTTGGCAGAAGGTTGGATTTCCCAAGTCCATCGACGCGCCCACTGGAGGACGCACTTTACTGTGCCGTTCCCGCGATGACGGAAGGACCTGGTCACAGCCGGTGACGTTGATCGATACACCCGGGGATGATCGACATCCCGTGATCGTCGAGAATCAGGACGGATCGCTTCTTTGCGCCTTTTTTGCAATCGACAATTGGTACGGTTACGACGCGCCTCCGCCAGGCCGAAACAAAAACAGTCGCGTGGCTACTGCCCGCTCGACAGACAACGGCAAGACCTGGTCAGAGCCAGTCTTTATGCCTTCGCCATTTGAGTATTACGACCGCATGTGTGGCAAACCGGTCGTGTTGCCAAATGGTCACCTGTTGTTACCGACATATGGGATGCCGAAATTTGGCGGTGCTGAAGAATTGGGAGTGTATCGCAGCGAAGATTTCGGAATGAGTTGGCGATTTGTCTCGAAATTGAAGGCCAAGCAGAAAGCACTCGATGAACCGGCAATGACCCTCGCTCGCGACGGTACTCTGGTAGTGATCGCTCGACCTGAAGGAGAGATTGCTTTCTCGAAGGACGAGGGAAAATCTTGGTCAGCGCCCGAGTTGACGGGCATCGCTATGGACGCCCCGTGTTTGATCACATTAAATGATGGCACAGTTGTCTGTATTTTCGGATGGGGAGCGACTGCTGGCATTCAGATGATGTGGAGCGACGATCACGGACGAACATGGATTACACCCGCCAAAGACCGCGGATTCAAGATAGACGATTCCACGTACACGTACGCGATCGGCTGCGAAATGCCTGACCATTCCATTTACCTGGTCTACTATGATCCGCGCGGTGACCAAACGCGGACTGCCATTCTGAGCCTGCGCGTCCGCATTCGGCCGGACCGACAAGGCATCGAAATCTTGCCTCCTTAATGCAATACCGTTCAACGAACGTGGGATAAGCTTCCAGCTTGTCAATTTCTTGTGCAAGCAATGGCGAAACTCCGCTACAGGTTGACAAGCTGTAAGCTTATCCCACGTTCGTTGAACGGTATTGTCCTTAAATGACCCCAGGGTAGCAATTGATTTGATGGATTGTATTGAAGCGTTTGGGCACTCTTGCGCGTCATGCGATAGTTATCCGTGCGCCGATCCTCCGCGAACGCGAAAAACTGTTGGACCGACTCGGCAAGATGATCTTTCGGAATTGAATTTTGATAAAACTTTTGTGATCGCCGGTTGAATATGGTTGCAAATGGGTAAGCGAGACCGTACGTTAACGTTAGTTGAATGAAACTATTCGTTTCAACGAAGATTCTTCCACTGGCCACATACTGCTGGAGCCATGTTCATGGCTGATCTATCGAGTGTGGGAGTTGCAAATCCGAGTACATCGAGCGCAAACCCGGTGTTGAGTCTCATTCTGGCCCTAGGGGCAGGCTTACTCACATGGGGATTTATCCATCTCCAAGATCCCCAAGGGGATGGTATAGGCCTTTTTGAGGTCGATGAGAAGTATCATATCCGTGGATTGGGCGAATCGGATGAGAGATGGTCGGCATATCTGGAGCAACAGTCGCGCGTGGACTTGCAGAATGCGGCGCTGGTCATCGGGATTTTAGGTTCCGCCCTTGGAGCGGCCTTGGCGATTGGCGGACCAGCAGGTCTTCCCATTTCAAAGCGCTTACCGATCGGCATACTGTTCGGTGCAGTCGTCGGCGTTGTGGCAGGGCTGGCGGGCAGCATGTTACAACAGTCATTCGAGAAATCGAGCCAAATCTCAGTTGAACTTTCCGCATTTGTCAATGCACTTTTGTTCGGCATTTTGGGATTCGGCTTGGGCGCGATGGTTGGCGGCTTATGCGGGTCTGCAAAAGCAATTGTTGAACGGAGTGTCATTGGCTTGGTTGTAGGAGCACTGGCTGGTTGCGCATATCCCATTATAGCGTACGTTTTCATAGCCAACGTCAACATCGAGGCCTTCATTCCAAGAGTAACAGCCGCCCGCGTACTGTGGTTGGGTGTGGGCACCAGCGTGATTGGCTTGCTGATTCCCTGGGGAGTTGGGAAGCGGATTGTGGAAGTGTCCAAACTAGTTGACAGAAGTGCTCCAATGCACACTTAACTGAGGTCATATTCCGAGTATTGATACTCGGAACTACTACTGCTGATGTTGGTAACCTTTTTCAGGAGTTATTGAATGCCCCTTCTTGTAGGAAGATGTAGTTTATTTGCCGTAGTTGGACTGTGTTGCCTCATCGGATGTGGTCCCAGCGATCCGCTAGGGCGCAAGCCGATCTCGGGAGTCGTTTCCATGAATGGAACGCCAGTTGTGGCAGGCACCATTAGCTTCGAACCTCAGGGAGGCGGTGCTTCGACTTCAAGCGGTGCCAATATTTCTAACGGAAAATTTGCAATCGAGAAGGAGTTCGGTTTGCCGCCTGGAAAGTACCTTGTCAGAGTTAGCATTCCCAAACCAGGCACCGGCGGTGTTTTTAAGGAAGGCACATTGCCAGGCGATATGCTCGCGCCACCAGAAGAAATGGCCCCGGCGGATTGGAATGCGAATAGCAAACAAACGATTGAAGTTAATGCATCAGGACCGTTTGAGTTTACTTTCGATGTAAAAACAAAGACGAATTGACTAAACTATGAACTGGTGACTTAGCCGACGCTAAGACAATTTAATTGAGTTTTGTTACTTTACCATGCGGTGAAGTTCTTGTAACGGTTGATGTTTCTGTTTGTTTCTCTTTAAGGAGACCTTGTATGTCAGTTTTGAGTCGTAGACGGGGCTTTACGCTCGTCGAATTGTTAGTGGTGATCGCGATTATTGGTGTGTTGGTGGGATTGTTGCTGCCTGCGGTGCAATCAGCACGTGAAGCAGCACGGCGCATGCACTGTTCGAACAACCTCAAGCAACAGGGGCTTGCCGCGCACAATTACATGGATACCCACAAGGCGTTACCGACTGGGGAATACCTGTGCTGTTGGGGTACATGGCAGCTTCAATTGCTTCCGTTTATGGAACAAGGTAACATGTTCCAACTATATCGATTCAATGGAATGATGGTTGATTTTGGTGCTGGTACACGATACGGCAGCACCATAAACCTGCCTGTAACAAGAACGCAGATTCCCTCGTTCACTTGCCCCAGCGATAGTATCACCTCTGCGCCTAACAACTATAACGGCATAACTTTCCATAACTACGTTGCCAATCACGGCAATACGACCCTGAACCGGAAAACCCCGCACGGGACAACCAGCACAGGTGCTCCTAATATTTATGGTAATGCACCTTTCAGATTTGTTGGTCCAGCTGATAAGCCACAGAACATCAAATTGGGCGAAGTGTCGGACGGTACTTCTAATACATTAATGTTTTCAGAAACCGTACAGGGTCATGCAGGTGACTTGCGGGGATTTTCTTGGTGGAATGGTGGCGCTCACTTTTCCACATTCCTTGCGCCAAATACTAATGCGCCCGATGTTGTGGAAAACATCGCTTATTGCAAGGGTATACCTGGAGTTGCTGGGTACAACCCGAGGAACCCACCCTGCGCGGCACCGACTGCGGCCTTTCCTTCCACAATTGCAGCTCGCAGCCGCCATGTTGGAGGTGTTCAAGCTGGCATGTGTGATGGTTCAGTCCAATTTGTGAGCAATTCGATTAATCTCGACATTTGGCGAGCATTAAGCACCGCAAGTGGAGGCGAGACTGCTAGTCTGGAGTAACGTCGGGCGTTGATCACAATTTCGGCACGTGAGCAATGCATGCAGTAAACCTTGGGCGCTAGCCGTGGACGGGTCGTCATAGCGGTTGATTTCAACGGAAACCGTCATGGCGGCCCGCTCACGGCGATCAGTGGCACTCAATTCGATGTTCCAAGATTGCGCTGGTTCTTTTTGGCAGTGGAAAGAAAACCAAAACTGCAGGCCTGCATTCCGAGGTCCTTCACCCAGCGAAGTCGGTGACGTTCAGTTGTTCGGTGTAATGTTCCCAATTATGGAAACCAAATTGGGCAATCGCTAATCTCCGCTACCCCACTTCTTCCATCGGCAAGTAACGCGCTGCTAATCACGATCAGTTCTCCTTTAATTTCGGACAAGCTGCTGGTCAAAATTCCCGCAGGCTCGATTCGAGATTTGGCAGGAAACGCGATTTTCGCACACAGCTTTCGAATCAATGTATTGCTGGGTGACTCGATCGTGCATGATAAATGTATCCGGCTTCGTCAACACGTTTCTGTCGATGCATACATGCGATCCAAGTGCAAAACCCATAGCATACGGGTTCAACACCCTACAAACAACCCCCGTCCCCTTTTCTCTGCCGACTTCGTTCGCCAAAGCGCGTTCCACGCTTCGACATCGCGACATGAACCAAGGACCAAGGGAGCTAGAGGCTAATGGCACTGCGCCTTCTCGCGATAGGCCAAGTTTCATGAGGTTGCGGGCTCGCGCCCCTGTCTTGCGCCATTGCTTCCAATAACATGCTGTCGATTCCTGTCAGAAACTGGGCCATTTTTCCGGTTTGGCTGGTGGGTTTGAGAGTCAAAAACGAGAGGCGTGAATGGTCGCCCATCCAACGCCAATCGCCTTCTTTGGAACCCGTAAGATTGAATCGTAAACGATTTCCAAGCAATTACTTACGCTCGGAGGTGGCGGCTTCGATATCCGGTTGCCGCGCGGCAAGCGAAGTTGACTGGACCAAGTTCCAAACTGCGTATGGTCGCGCTGATGATGTACCCGCCGAACTGGTGCGTCTAGTTTCGACCGATCGTTCAATCGCGATGGATGCGACTCATAAATTGTGGTATGGTCTTCGCCATCAGCACGCATATATCTCGGACGCTGCTCTGTTGGATCAGAAGCTTAAGGCGTTCCCGACCCGAGCGTGACTTACACGAGCCCCAATTCGACTGGCTCGCTTGCATTTACACCTACCAGCAATCAATTTGGCTCGGCCACGATTACCGTCACCGTCAAGGACAATGGCGGTACGGCCGGCGGCGGCGTCGATACGGTGACAAGGACGTTCACAGTAACCGTCGACCCCGTCAACGACGCACCGACTTTGGATCCCATTCCCGACCCGGCAACGATCCAAGAGGATGCGGGGCTGCAAACGATCAACATGAACGGAATCTCCGCCGGCCCCAATGAGAATCAGGCGATCACGATCACGGCGGTGTCCAGCAACCCTGGTCTGATTCCGAATCCCACGGTCAATTACACTAGTCCAAATTCGACGGGGACGCTTACCTATACACCACTTGCCAGCCAATCGGGTTCGGCCACGATTACCGTCACCGTTCGCGACAATGGCGGTACTGCTAACGGTGGCATCGATACAGTCACGCGTTCGTTTACCGTTACCGTCAATCCCGTAAACGATGCACCTACGCTGGACACGATCGCGGACCCGGTTGCGATTCTGGAAGGATCCGGAGCGCAAACTGTGAACTTCGCCGGAACCTCGGCTGGGCCCAACGAGACACAAGCTTTGACCGTTTCGGCAGTTTCTAGCAACCCGAGCCTAATTCCAAATCCGGCAGTGACGTACACGAGCGCCAATGCCACCGGTTCGCTAACGTTCACACCGATCGCTGACCAGTTTGGAAGCGCCACGATTACTGTGACCGTGCGCGACGACGGCGGCACGGCCAACGGTGGTGTCGACCAATTCGTTCGCACGTTCAACGTTACTGTCACGCCCGTAAACGATGCGCCAACGTTGGACGCGATTCCCAGCCCAGTGCCGATTCGATCCGACGCTGGAATTCAGACTGTAAATCTTGCCGGGATCAGTGCCGGCCCCTTCGAAACGCAAGTTCTAAAAATAGCGGCAACGTCGGACAACCCGTCGCTGATCGCAAACCCAGTCGTTAACTACACCAGTGCAAATCCGACGGGCACGCTGACTTACACGCCGCTTGGAAATCAAGCCGGTAAGGCGACGATCACTGTGACCGTTACGGACGACGGTGGAACGCAAAACGGAGGTGTTGACACAACGTCGCGTACTTTTGTAATCGATGTCATCGTAGCCAACTTGACGCCCACTCTGGACGCGATCACCAATCCCGCGGCGATTAACGAAGATTCGCCAACGGTATCAATCAATCTGACGGGAATCTCGGCTGGAGGAAGTGAGTCGCAACCGCTGGCAATAACCACATCATCAGATAACACGGGCTTGATACCGGTACCGACCGTAACGTATTCAAGCCCACAGTCAACTGGCACGCTTTCGTACGCACCGATTGCCAACCAATCGGGCAGCGCGATTATCAAGGTCATTGTCGAAGACGGCGGGTTGGACGGTAAATTGTCGACAGCCAATGACAACGCGACCACCAGCCGACAATTTACAGTCACAGTTAATGCAGTCAACGATCCGCCGATTGCAGCCAGCGATTCGTTCAACTTGAATCAAGGCGCTGTGACCGTTCTGGACCTGCTGGCCAACGATTCCGATATCGACTCGACCATCAACGCCAATTCGTTTGAGTTCAAATCGGGGCCTGTCGGCGGTACGGTGTCGATCAACAATGGTAAAGTCGAGTATCGGCCAAACCAGACTTTCTTCGGTCAAGATTCGTTCTCCTACCGTGTGGCCGATGCTGAGGGGTCGTTCTCCGACTTTGCCAACGTCAAGATAGCCGTCAATGCGATTCCGGTCGCGGTTGGTGAGGAGAAATATTTGAACGCTAGTGGCCCGACCAACGTTGACATCGTTGCCAACGACAGCGATCCAGATGGGGCGAATCCAGATTTGCAAATTATCATCGTCAACGCTCCGGATCCGAGCATTGGTCAATTCGCAATTACACCGCAAAACTTGGTGCGGTTTACCCCCGGCCAAGCCTTTACGGGCTTGATCCAATTGCGTTATCGATTGCGCGATGCTCAAGGCGCCGAATCGCCGGAGGCAATCGCACAGCTTGGCGTCTACAATCAGAATCCCACCCTCCGTGAGGACGTCAACGGCTCAGGCCAGATCTCTGCACTGGATGCATTGTTTGTCATCAACACGTTAAACGTCCTAGGCGGACGCCAAATTCCTCCCAGCAATCGTCAAGCTCCCTATTACGACGTTAGCGCGGATGGTTTCGTTACCGCGCTGGATGCGCTGATGGTAATCAACTATCTCAATACGCATCCGAATGGCGAAGGTGAACGTACTCCGTTGAATTTTTTAGCGCCATCAGATTCTGTTGGGGTTGAGGACGGACAGAACCGTGACTCAGGCGAATACTTTGCAAGGCAGCCCGAAATCGAATTACTTGCGACTAAGCCGGTACGGCTCGCCAATAAACCATCGCCCTCGTGGCACATCGCGCCAAGCGATTCGGAACGAGATGGGCCATTTGATCAGCCGGAGGAATCCGATCACGCCGCCATTGACGAAGTTTATTCAAGCCTAGTCGAATTGTTGGCGGCGAACTTTTGATAAGCGCGAGGCTTAGCTTTAGTGCACTTCTTCGCGGATGGGAATCTCGATTGCCCCGGCTTCGCGATCGTTGCGGACTACGAGAATGTTGTCGGTTAGCGCTGGGTGATTCCATGACTTTCCGTCAAGCGCTTCCAGCTTGGTCAACTCTCTGTGTTCGTCTGGCGCGCGGTGCAGACGTCGTAACCTGACGACACAAGGACGTATCCGCTATCGAGCGAATTGCCGCCTCGTCGACGAGGGGAGGTGCCTAACGATGGGAATGTCGTGTTGCTCGATCAGGTGATGACGGTGTCGCCAGCTTTCAAAGCTAGCGACACAATCTTGTCGATTCATTGCAAACTCCCTGATTGAAATGGGCTTAAGCTAATTCGACAAACGCAAATTCTTTTTGGTAAACACTAAGTATGTTTGCTGCAAACGACGATTATAACCACTCGTCCAGCCACACTGCAGCATCGTCGTAGGTGCGCGATCCTTAGCGACACCGTCCGCTGACTCAGTTGGATGCTTCGGGCTTGCCGGTAACTTTGTCCTCATCGAGGGCGTAAATCAGCCAGTCATCTCCGCCTGAGCCATTGAGGAAATCCATTTCATCATCGAAACAGTCGTCGACTACCTGTGGCAGTAACCCACCTGCTCCTTTTAGGTTTTGCACGCGGGATGCGAAAAGGTCTGGGCCGTTCCATACGGCCAACACGGCTCGCCAGAACGCAAGGTGATCGGTGTGCGCACGGTTGTCCTTCAGCGTGTAGCCCGCGACCAAAATGTCGTCGTTGGCATTGCCAAGTAAACTGTCTGCGCCGTTTCCGCCGATCATTATGTCGCGGCCACCTCCGCCGATCAACTGATCGTTGTCGTCTCCGCCAAAGAGCAAGCTACCGCCATTGCCCGCGTTCAATCGATCGTTGCCTGAATCGCCGTATAGCCAGGCTTGGTGCGTGACTCCGCCGACAACTTGGATGTCATCGTTTCCAGCGAGCCCATATGCGATGATGCGGCCCGTGGGACTAAACGACGCTACGATGACGCCGTTGAGCTTGGCGACTACTTCGCCAGCAGTGTTGCCAGGGATGAAAAGAATCTGATCGTTTGCGGGCGTGCCAATAACGACTAGATCGCTGACGCCTTGGACAGTCGCCGTAACAGTCGGCGTCCCCACGACCGTAAAACCTACGAACAACACAGCCGAGAGGGCCCTTCGTCCGGCAGTTATCTATAGAAAGCTCAGCTTCGGAACGCAAAGCCCATCTGGCAGTCGATTCATTGAACGCATGTTGACGGTCACAGAGACATGCCGCATACAAGGACGCTCTACATTCGAATATATAGTCGAAGCCGTACAGGCACACCTCAACAAAACCCAAGCCCCATCGCTGTTACCCAAAACCAAAGCAAACGCTCGAAAAAAAACCGCTTAGTCGAATACAATAGACCTCGGCCTGTGAACGGTTACCCTCTCCTTTAGGCTATGAATTAGTTCGATGCTTGCGCAACTTAATCATCAGGTAGATTCGCAAGACAATCGCTATCGCAACCGCATGTAGCAGCATTGCCTGCTGCTACCCACGGTTGTTAATAAATTCTCAGCCTATGAAAGTCGGTTCCGAAGGTGCGTCCGATCCGGAAGAGCATGACGATTTCGAAGCATGAGCCTGAGGGATTTCAGGCCCGGGGACCAACAATCGCGACACGAACTTTCTTATCGATGAATAGCCAATCGGGCCAAGCTAACCACCTCCAAAAGATTTTCGTCGAGTAAATCCTCTGAAACTGATGCGGATTTCTTCGGTGCATCGAACTGCGACTTGCTCGAGGTGATTTGACTTCGCACTTGCAACTTCGCCGGACCCTCATCGAAACTGGCGAACAACTGGTCGCGAGCTTGGTTTTCCTCAACGTCTACGTTGGGCAAACGAACGGCGCCGTGGGCACTTGGACTTGTGACATCTAACGGAAGACTTACTGGTAAGACCAAGCTGGGGCCAAAGAACGCGAGTGGCTGGCTTAGGCTGGCTAGGTTGCTTCCGTTGCCATTGATTGTCAACCGATCGACAATGATTGACTCACTGAAGGTGCCGTTACCTGTGATGCTTAACTGGGCCTTGGGCGCGTAAATCGTGCCGTTCAAACCGGTGGCGGCATCGCCGCTGATGGTCAGCGCCTTGGTGTTGCTGGATGGCTGGAAAATCAAGACTCCAGTCAACGGCCCGCTAGTTGCCGGGGTCAGCGTGACAGCACCATTGCCATTGAAGCTGATTGACCCAGTGTTGCTGTTCGCGCTAGCCGTGTTGACGATGGAGATTTCATTGCCAGTGACACTACCGTTTCCGCTGACGCTGAATCCACCTCCCGCGAGAATGTAAACACCTGGGTTAAGTGTCAGTCGGCCATTGCCGGAGACGCTGATGCTGGTGTACGTACCAGGGTTGATGGTTCGAGAAGAGTTACCAGTGACGCTTACAGCCGCCAGAACGGTTCCGAGGGCGGGGGTTGCAAGTCCAGCCAGCGGGTCGGGTACAAACGTGTTGGTAACCGGTCCAATCACCTGAGCGTTGCCGTTCGTTTTGATGCCTCCTACTACGTTGAATTTGGAGGCCGTCAAGCGAACATTCCCGGATGCCGTGATGGCAGTAGGACTATTGGAATCCACCACCACGACACCTGTTACATTGACAGTGCCATTACCAGACGCGGTGAAAGCCCCAGCAGCAGTTGTGTGCAACACGAAGATAGACGGGTTGGCTGCTAAGCTAGTACTCTTAGTAACGAATCCTTGGTCGTCGTCCGTGAGAGTAAAGGTAATCGTGTAAATCCCATGCCCGGCATAGGTATGGCTTCCCATAGCACTGCCAATGCCCGTCCCGATTGTTTCAGTAACAGTGCCGCTGGTAAAATTGCCATCGCCCCAGTTGATGGACACTGTATGGCTATCCAAACTTCCGACGTCGGTGAACGCAACTGAATAGCTCACGCTTTGTCCAGGCACAGCGGTGGCAGGGCCCGAAATGAAGCCAGCCATCACCGGCTCGACGTTGGTGACGGTTAGCATTGTCACAGGGGAATCGACAACATGAGCCTGACCATCATCGACACGAACTCGGACGTTTGCAACCGTTAGAGGCCCATCGTTGATTCCAAGCATTTGAAGTTGAGCCCAACTCAATGTTTGACTTACGCCACTGGCATCACCGAACACTCCGTCGCCATTCACGTCCCAGGAGTAAGTCAGCGTGTCGAGCAGATCGGGATCATATGAGCCGGACCCGTCGAGCGACAGTGAGCTGCCTTCGGCGATCGAGTACGGCCCGCCAGCGTTCGCAATAGGAGGACTGTTCGGGCGGAATGCTGGGCCGCCTGGATCTTTCAGTTGGCCATTGGCGGACAAGTCATCGTCGCCACGCTGGCCGTCCACGAAATGGAGAATGATTATCTCCGGTTCCGTGTCGGCATCGGGCCCAGCAAAGATTTCCGCGCCTGTTAAACCGTCGAAAAGGAACTCGTACCAATGTGGCGTGGGATCGTCTACAGTACGACCATATTTGTAGTAAGTATTGACCATAGTGTCGTCCGGCAAGATCAGCGTTACGGTGGTTGCGTTCCCAACGCTGACATTTTCGACGGTGAACTCCAAATGACCGATCGGAAACTGGATGCCGGCCGGGCTGTTCGCTGGCGATGGGTTCTGGATGGCCGCCACCGCGACCATGTTCGTATTGGTAGCTGAAACCAGCGTGACGTACTGCTGGTCGGCGCTGTTGGGGAGTGAGGTGACTTCGCTTTGCTGGCTGTCCGGGATGCTGTCGCTGTTCCCATCACCGCCGTTGGGACCGGCGTCTTCCAGCGCGTCGCTAACTCCATCGGTATCGACGGAAGTTTCGAACGCTCCAATATCCACGCGTACTCCATTTATGCGGCTGTACGGCATGCCGCGCTGGTCGGTGGTGACGCCCGGAGGGACCAAAGCGTCGTTGCCGGCATCAATTGCTGGGCTGCCGGGCAGCAGGGCCATCGTCTGAGTGGGGCCGCCGTAGTTGCCCAGTTGTGCCAGCAGCGGGTTGAGCGGCATGAGCGGCAGGCCGGGGGGCGGTTTCAGATCGGAGAGGCCCCAGCCGCTGCTGCCGCTATCGTCGCCGATCAGGTTGTTGCCGCTGCTCGTGACATACCCAGAGAAATCGGGGCCTCCTGCGGGAGCAGTGTTCTTGGCAATGATCGTGTTCTGGACGGTCAGCGAAAGGTTGGTGCCGATATTTCTGATGCCGCCGCCGGTGAAGAAGGCGGAGGAGTTACCGGACAGGGTGCTGTTGCTGACCGTCGATAAGCCTCCCCAGTTAAAGATACCGCCGCCACCGTTGCGGGCAGTGTTGTCGGCGAAGGTGCTGTTCACGACCGTGAGCTTGCCCCCCGTGCCCCCACTGCTGATCCCGCCGCCCCAGCCGGGCTGACCGGTTTGGTTGTCACCGACTCGGTTATTGGTGAAGGTACTGTTGCTGACCGTCACCGTCCCCAGATAATTATTGATGCCACCGCCAGCGGTCCCAGATCCTCCAGTAGTCCAGTTGTCGGCGAAGGTGCTGTTGCTGACCGTCAGCGTGGCCCCGTTATTAAAGATGCCGCCTCCAAAGGAACCGGAACCGTTGTTGGAGAAGGTACTGTTGCGGACGGTCAGCATGGCTTCGTAATGGTTCTTGATACCGCCCCCCCCGCCGCCATTCTGGGTGGAGAAGTTGTTGGAGAAGGTACTGTTGCTGACCGTGAGTGTGCCGCCGTTGTAGATGCCGCCGCCGCCAGTGATGATGGAGGGGTGGCTGTTGAGAGGGACGAAGACCGTCGCCAGGTCCCTTCCATTAGAGATGGTCAGGCCGTCAAGCTCGACGGTCGATCCGACCATGACCGTGAAGATTCTATAATCGCCGCCCGTGTCGCGGCGCACCGTCAAATTGGCGGCGCCGGGGCCCTGAATCTGGATGTTGCTGTTCAGGTCCGGCAACGCTCCAGAGAGGTTGATCGTGCCCATGACGCTGAAATTAATGACGTCGTCGCCGTAACCGCCAACGCCCATCACGTCGGAATTCACGTTGGCATTACTGTTGGCCGACGTAATTGCCTCGCGAAGAGTCACCAGTCCATCAACTGCAATCGTGTCGCCGGTACCTGTTACGGTGACGGTCGCCAGCAAACGGCGGTCTTCTAGTTGCTCCAGGAAAAGCCGTCGCCGACGTGCGGCATTTCTATGCGCGATTAGCGAGCGGCGTGCTCGGGGTTGGTCGATTGGGGCGCGGAGTTTGTTGGATCGAGCTAGCAGGGCAGCGAGGTAACGCATGGAGGTTGGTCCTTGAATGCAGCCTGCTATAATAAAAAACGCGACTCCGGCGCGCAGACCGTGCGCCGCAGGACGTACTGGCCGGTGAGGGTGTTGTTTAGCCGCAAGTCCTCACCGGCCGGGGTTTTTCGAATAGTGGTCAGTTGTCAGTGGTCAACGATGGGAGTGTTGTGCCGTCTTCTGTCGTGCTTGAGATCATTTGACTGTCTCCTGAGCGGTACGCCAGAATCGGATCTCGCCGCGTTGTCCGTTGGCTGTTGCGCCGGCGGTGGCCAACGTCTTGCTGTCGGGTGAAAACGCCGCGCAATGGACCGGGCCGGTGTGACCCACGAGAGGGAATAACTCTTGCATGGTGGCTACGTCCCAGAGCTTCAGTTCGTCGGGGGTGCCGCCGCTGGCCAAAGTCTTGTTGTCAGGGGAAAAAGCCAAGCAGGTTACACGTCCCTTATGTCCACTTAGATTGGCGGTTTCCCGATCCGTGCCGGTGTCCCACAATTTGATCCGCTTGTCATGAGCTCCCGTCGCCAACGTCTTGCCATCGGGCGAATAGGCCAGGCAAATCGGCCCGCGATTGTGGCCAGTCTGGAGTTCGCGAAGCCGGCCGGTAGCCAAATCTAAACGCTGCACAACACTTATTTCGACTTGGAATGCTAGTGTCTTTCCATCCGGGGAAATCGCGATGCAGTGGGAGTCCAAGTCATGTGTCGCAGGCTTCAGTGCGTGGAGTCCCTTGCCTGTTCGTGTATCCCAGACTCGGATCGCCCCATCCTCGAAGTTGCCAACCAACATTCCGCCATCCGGCGAAAAGATCAAGGACCGGATGATCACTTCGGGGCAAGGAATCGCCAGCCGCTGGTTTCCCGTAATCGGATCGACGAGGTAAATGGTGTCAGAACTACCCATAGCCAAGACCCGGCCAGTCGGGGAAAACGCCACACAACGCACGCCCTGATCGGAGTGATTCCACGCAAACTCCTTTGCATTCCCCATCGGAACATGCCATAGCTGTCCCTTGTTCTGCCCGATGGATGTCGCCAGCAATTCGCTATCGGGAGAGAAACTGATCGAGTTGACCGGAGCTGGTTGGTCGGGCGGTGATCTCACAGGGTACGCTGCTGAAACGTCCCAAAGTTTTATGGTCCCATCGTCGCTAGCGCAGGCAAGCGACCCGCCGTCCTGGGTGAAACGTACGGCGCGCACGCATCGTGTTCTCGGAACACTGCTTGTGGGCGACCACTGCTCAGTTCCCACAGTTGCGCCACACCACTGTCATAGCTTGCCGCCAGCAACTGGTTATCGGGTGACCACGCTACCGATTGCACAGAGTACTGCTGCTGAGGAATAAAAGTGGTCTTCTCCAGGCCAGTGCGCGGGTCCCAAATCTTTATCGTGAAGTCGTGGCTGCCTGTTGCCAACAAAGTGCCGTCGAGCGAAAACATCGCTGTGAGCACTGTGTCGGTATGACCGCGCAGGACGTGACGCTCTTGACCGCTTGCCACATCCCAGATTCTCACGTGCTTGTCCCAGCTGGTCGTCGCCAGCGTGTGGCCGTCCGGAGAAAGCGCTAGGGGGAAATGACCGTCCAGTTTCCGTTGCTGCCGCCCCGACGGGAGGTCCCAAAATGTGGCTGCCGTCGCATCCCATGTTTCACTTAATTCGCCGGTGACCAGCAGCTTGCCGTTGGACGAGAATTCCACACGGTGGACGGGCATGCTCATCCCGATCAGCGTCGGTGTGGATTTCGCTTGACCGTCGGCAACCTCCCAGAACTTGACACTCCGGTCATCGCTGGCCGTCGCCAACGTTTGACCGTCGGGAGCAAACGCGACGCAATTCACTTCGCCGGCGTGTCCACGGAGCGTGTGTCGCAATTGTGCCGTGGCGAGATCCCACAGCTTTGCAGTTCCGTCCTGGCTGGCTGAGGCAAGGGTCTTCCCATCCAATGATATCGCCACGTGATAAGCCTTGCCCTCGTGACCGTGCAGCGTCGAGCGAGCAGATTGGCCACACAATCCTTTCAAATAGTACCAGGCAAAGCTGCGCAGATCCTCCTGGTCGAATTTGGGTTCATGTCGAGCGAGCAGGTGACGGACATGAACCACGTCGTTAGTTTGCGATGCAAAATCCCACGCATGCCAGGCCAGTTTCATGTCCGACGCATAGAGATAGTGGCGAAGCGATTCCTCGCGCGCCAGAACAAGAGTCTCCTGCTGACGAGCTAAATCTAGCAGCCGGACAGCCTCGGTAGCTTGACGTTGGGCTTCGAGGTCGCTTGCCACAGCCAAAATGCGTTGGCGCTCGCCTTTAGCCTCGGCCAGAGTTGCGCGCACCGCCTGCCAGGTGCTCACGGTGGTGCCGATTATCAGTATTGCAGCGACCAGCAAGGACGTTGCCAGTGCCGTTTTGTTCCTCCGAGCAAATTTCTGGAAGCGATATGCCATCGATGGCGGGCAGGCTTGAACTGCCTCGTCATTCAAGTAATGCTGCACGTCAGCCGCAAAACCGCTGGCCGATTCGTAGCGGCGGTTGCGATCTTTTTCCAGGGCTTTCATCACGATCCAGTCAAGTTCGCCGTGAACGGATGACGTGATGCGACGGGGATCGGTACTGCGCCGCTCAGTGACAGTCGACAGGGCGCGTGCGTCCAGTGTACTGATCCGAGAACTGGGACGCGGCGGATCTTCTTCACGCAGTCGGCGCTTCTGCTCTTCGAAGTTCGTATTCTTCAGCATCTCCCTATCGAACGGAGTGGTGCCGGTGAGCAATTCGTAAAGCGTCACACCCAGCGAGTACACATCGCTGCGGGTATCGACGCCCAGTTGGTTCGTTTCGGCTTGTTCCGGGCTCATGTAGAGCGGAGTTCCGATGTACTGAGAATAGCTAGTGAACTGCATGTGATCGGTAAGCTGCGCGCCGAAAGCTTTGGCGATGCCAAAGTCGATAACTTTCGGAACGGCTAACACGTCGAGCATCGTGACCAGTACGTTCGTCGGCTTGAGATCGCGATGGATGATGCCTTTCTGGTGAGCGTGCTGCACGGCTTGACAGACCGGCAGGAACAGTTCCAGGCGCTCGCGGATCGTGAGACGCTTCTGATCGCAGAATTCGTTAATCGGAATGCCTCGAACTAGCTCCATTGCAAAGTAAGGTCGTCTCAGTTCCGTTGTTCCCGCATCAATGATCCTCGCAATATTGGGGTGATCCATCAGGGCCAGCGCCTGCCGCTCGGCATCGAAGCGAGCGATAACCTGACGACTATCCATGCCTGGTTTGACGATCTTTAAAGCCACGAGTCGTCTAACAGGCGTTTGCTGCTCGGCTATGTAGACGACGCCCATGCCGCCTTGGCCGATTTCCTCAATCAGCTTGTAGGGGCCAATCTGCGTGCCTGGCTTCTCGGCAATTGACTGGTCGACCGTGGCAGATTCTTCGCCGGAGAAGATCGAAAGTGGGCATTCCAGAAAATGTTCGACTTCGCCAGGCAATCCCAGCAACTCCACGACACGATCATAGAGCAACACATCCTCGCCGCAGACCTGATTCAAGTAAGCGGTACGTTCATCCGCCTGCTCAATCTTGCGCGCCTCGTGGAAGATGGCTTCTTCATTTACTGCTAATTGTCGCATTACGTTTAACCTAACCGTGGCGTGCCGTGAAAAGGGTGAAAAGTACGTCACTTGTATATGCATTGAGCTTGTACAAATCGAAAAATACTGGCCACACCGGAAACATGATTGCCCCACCTCTAATCACAATGCGAAATCCAGAAGCCAAAACCCTAATGGTTGGTACGCGATTTCCGAAAATAGTCAGAATATCTTCAATCGTTGTTCGTTTTGAAGATTTCGACGCGTAGCCAGTTCTTCGCGTAAGCCCAGTCGTTCTCAGCAGTTGCGATGGAAATGTTCAGTGCTGCTGCGGCTTGCGCGCTGGTAAGTCCCGCAAAGTAACGGAGCTTGACCAGGGCTGCCTTACGAGCGTCTAATTCTTCCAACTGGGAAAGGGCTTCGTTCAATGCCAGGACATCCACGCTGGGGCTCTTGGTGGTTGGTTCTACTTGAGCGAGCTCGATTCGCTCCCGCTCGCCGCCAGCCTTCTTACTTTGTTTGTGACGTGCGACCTCGACCAGAATCCGCCGCATCGCTTCTGCCGCCGCAGCGAAAAAGTGTCCACGGGAATCCCACCGCTGGTCATTCCCGCTGCCAACGAGCCGCAAATACGCCTCGTGAACCAACGCCGTTGCCTGTAGCGTCTGCCCCGGCTTCTCCTGAGCCAGCTTCACCGCAGCCAACTTCCGCAGCTCGTCATACACTAGCGGTAACAACAGTTCCGCCGACGACGTATCACCGCATTCGACTTGCGACAGGATGTGCGTGAGATCGGACATAGGCTTGCGATCGAAGGAAGAAGAATCTCGCTGCGTAAGATTGTAACGGAACGCTCGCTCGCGTGCATCAGGATGTTTGTCCAGAGGCTGACTTCTCTTACCCACAGAGGGTTCAACCTCTGCATTGTCGCCGACAAAAGACGAGATCGAAAAGCGGCATGGTTCAAAAAGGGGTCGATCGTATGGAAAATCAAGGCCAAAAAACGTGAATCCGAGCCACGGCGTTGTTGCATAGAACAGCTATGTATAGTAGTGTAAGGTACGCGCGTTTTGAGGACTTCTAAAATCCCGGGCAGATGTAACGATGAATGTTACCAAGGATCTTATGGCCGCTTCGGCCACGCCAATCGTGTTGGGAATCTTGGACGAAAACGAGAGTTACGGCTACGCCATCCTGAAACGGATCAGCGCGGTGTCCGGTGGCCAGTTGGAATGGACGGACGGGATGCTCTACCCGCTGCTGCATCGACTTGAACGTCTGGGGTACGTCAAAGCGCGCTGGCGGGCAGCGGAAACGGGTCGCTTGCGCAAGTACTACAGGATCACCAAGCAAGGCCGTGAGGCCCTTGGTACGCAGCGCAGCCAGTGGGAAATGGTTGACAAAGCAATGCGAACCATCTGGCACGAGATGTCCTTGACTGTATCGCCCAAGGCAACACCAGTAATAAATTAAGGCCACCAATAATGGTAGCTAACAACATGGAAATGGCAGTCGAAAAAAAGGCCAGTCTGGCAGCCAAAAAGTCGGCCAGTGAAAGGGGGGTGACTTGGGTGTGCCGAGTGGTTCGAGTATGTGGTTTTGCCACTTACACGGACGCACTCGGAGAAACCTATGGTACTC
>SYJV01000118.1 GCA_005798335.1 Planctomycetaceae bacterium
GTGGTCGAATGGCGAGTTTCCGAAGTGTCGATCAATCCGGTGTACGAGTGGGTTTTTATGAGTCGTCTAAACTGAATCCTGCAAGCTATACAAGCCATACGTTCAGACTAGACCTCATTGAGGTAGTAACACCGTTCGTTTCTCCGTATGTTTTAGTTTCTGTTCGCTGGGAAAATCATTGCGTCGGCGCTGCGAATTCGCAATCTCTTTTTATAACAATGTAGAATTAACAACGAGGAAGAAACGACCCATTTCCATCGGTGTCGACCGGCAGATAATTCCCTTTCTATTTTAGCGGTTAATATTTTGCCTGCTGGCAATGACGCCGAGTTGAATCAACAGGCTGTATTTGAGGGCAGTTCCAGAAAGTTTTGAAAAATCAATCACTTGGCGCCAAGGCTGCTCAACGTCGTTTTACTTATGGTTGTCAATACCAACATTTCAGCTCAAGCCAGTGCTCGTACTCTTGGCGAGAATCAAGCCATGTTGACCAAGTCATTGGCACGCCTCAGTTCCGGATCCAAGCTCATCAATCCTTCAGACGACGCGGCGGGCATGGCGGTCTCAACACGTCTCGATTCGCAAATTGCCCGTCTGAATGCCGCAAGGTCGAATATCAGCAATGCCGTCTCCTTCACGCAAACACAGGAGAATTATCTGAAGCTGATCGGCAAAGCGCTGGATCGCATGAGCGAACTGACGGTCCTCGCACAGGATATCACCAAGAGTGATGCAGACAGAGCGTTGTATGATGCTGAATTTTCCGAGTTGGGTGATTACATCGATAAAGCAGCCACAAAAGAGTTTAACGGCGTCCCGCTCTTTTCAACCACCGCTCTGGATGTGTCCATCGACTCTGAAGGAGATGTGTTCACGATGAGTGGCATCGACATCACAACATCAGATTATACCGACGCCACCACCAGCTCCATTGATACCATCGCGAATGCCAAACTAGCCTTGGTTGCTGTCAAAAACACCATTAACCAGTTGTCTACGGACCGCGCCACGATCGCTTCAAGCCAGTCGCGGCTGAATCTGACGATCGATCAGCTGGCAATCGCCTCCGAGAACCTGACAGCGGCAAGCTCGCGTATCAAAGACGTTGATATCGCCGAGGAATCCACGAATTTCGCCAAGCACAACATCCTGGTGCAAAGCGGCACCGCCATGCTAGCGCAAGCGAACCAACTTCCGCAATCCGTCTTGAAACTTCTCCAGTAATCTTCGGCCCAAATCCGCATCGATTTAATTCGATAAATCCCAGGTTGATCGTTCACACGTCTCCCCGTTCCGACGGACTAAATCTTACTGGAGACCCAGTCTAAGCTTACCGACCGACAAGCGATCTGCCGTCCAATGGCAGTTCCTTTAAGCCAATGGAAATTGGATCCTTGGGAACACTTTCGATGGAAATTCACCTTACATGTCGAATGGAGCTAGAAGATGCGCCCAATAGTTTTCGAGGCGTGTATTCGTACCTAGATGCTGGCGCTCGACAATGGACGGAACGGCAATCAGGGATGTCCAACCATCAGGCGACAATCGCTGACTGCTAACGACTCACTGGCCGGTTAACGCAGGAAGTCTAAAAGCGATGTTTGCATGATGCGCGCACCTCCCTGCAGGGCAGCCTGGTAGGCGACCTGTGTTTGGTTCAATTTCATCAAGGTTTCCGCCATATCGGCATCCATTTCCGATGAGATTTGTTCGCTGACCTTGCCAATCGTATTCCGTGAGTCGGCGAGTGTCGATTCCAGGCGGGCTTGAAGTGCACCGTTCATGCCAATGTGGAGCAAGAAATTATCTTCATCTTTCGCAAGATTCACCCGATCTGTGGTCGCGATGGCATTGGTGTCGCCCGCGAGCAGATTTTGGTGAAGAGAAAGAAGGTGTTTGAAGAAGTCGGCCCCTGTTCTTGAATCAGCAAGCAGGCCGGCCGGCCCGTTGAGGTCTGTACTTTCTCCCAGCGTCTGGGCACTGATCACCACTCCTTCAGCAATTTCGTTTTCAACGAGGCGATCGCTGCCTTCATATGTGACCGAATCAACCGCCCCGTCCAGTCCCGTCGTCGCCACAAAGGGTTGCCGATCGGACTTGGTTCCACCCAACAAGTAATCGCCCCGGTTTTTCGTGTTCGCAACCTGCACTGCCTGCTTGATCAATTCCCCCATCTCAATGGCGTAGATCTTCAGCTCATCCGGCGACTTCAATCCGTCGCTCAATATCGCGATCTCTCCTGCTCGGTCCGAAATCTTTTTCAAAGATTTCACCACGGCGAAATTCGCCGTACTGATTTCCTTCTGTCGATCAATGTTTTGTTGGTATTGCGACGTTGCGGCGGATTCTGCTTTTAAGACAAGGATTCGCCCCATCGCTCCTGGATCATCGCTGACATCCTGGACTTTTTGTCCCGTCGCTACCTGGTTCTGCAGTCGGTATTGTCGCGTCGTCAACTTATTGACCTGATCGAGAAAACCCTGTGAAAAACTATTGTTCGTCACTCGCATAGTTGCTCCTAGATTTAGCGTTTCATCGCAATCACATCTTCCAACATTCCATCGATCACCGTGATCAATCGTGCCGATGCGGAGAATGCCTTTTGGAACCGTGTCAGGTCGGTCATTTCTTCATCCAACGACACCCCACTCACTGCATCTCGCTGTTTCGTCAGAAACGTCGAAACCACTTCTTGATCCGATAAACCAGTATCCACGGACCGCATCGCCTCGCCCAACGCCACTACGGTTTGACTCTGATGCTCAACAAACGTTTGCCCATCGAGTTCAGCGATTGATTCATGCCCCAATTGTGCGAGCTCCAACACAGTGGAATTATCCCCCACTTCATTCGCCGCTCGACTCGCCTGCAATTTCGCCGGGTTAATCAGCAAGTCCTGATTTACTTGAATGTCTGATGCCGACGTACCCTCGAAGAAATCCTTCCCGGTTGTCCCTTCAAGACCGAAACCAGTCCGATGGATGTCGTTCACTTTTTCGCCTCCTCAGCAGAATCTGTGGGTGAGAGGCGGCTCTGGTAGTTTCCCAAGAGCGTGGTAAAGAGCCACTTCGAGAGCTCGAAACGTCCGAAATCCATAGGCTCGCCTGGTAGTCACTCGAATCTTGTTGTTGA